>CALRYC010000010.1:0-69532 GCA_943372295.1 Chitinophaga pinensis | reverse complement strand
ACCTGCTGTTCGAGCTCCTCGATCTGCGGCTGAATATCCAGCGTGTCGGAAAGCGCCTTCATCTCCTCGATCTTCTTCTCGAGTTCAATGACGGGCTTTTCAAAATCAAGAGCGGTTGTCGTTGGCACGGTTTCGCCGGAATAGATGTTTTAGAATGATCTCTACGTCGAGCGCAAGTGAATATGCATCGACGTAGTAGTCGTTGAGCTGCTGCGTGGCTGAAGCTGACAGAGTTTCGGGACGCGAGATGTGAACAAGACCCGTAAAACCCGGCTTACCACAGCTGCGCTCAACTCCGTCAGGCCACAGCCCTACAATGCTCATCCGTCCACGAAGGACATCCCACCACGGGCGCAGGCGCTTGCGCAGACTGGGCAAAATAAGCGTCACCGCCGCGAGCGACAAAACCACGAGGGCCGCGATAAAATCAACCGCGCGTTTGACCACACGGTTGCGGAATCGAACCAGGGGCGCTACCGCGATGGTAGGTTCAAGCCCGGCAACATCGTTGATGATGCGGGCCGTGACAACATCATCGTAGTCCTGTGCGATATGAAACCGCGCTCGGTAGGACGACGAGGCCATCATGAGACTCATCACACGATCACGAGGAATGCTACCGTCGGTCAGGATCACCTCATGGGCGCTGGTTGCATCAAGGATACGGCCCAGATACGACGTGTCTCCCAGCACCATCAGCCCGGCATAGGTCCGCTCGCTGAACGGCTGCGTGGCAACTATGCCCACAACTTCGGCGTGGCGTCGCTCGGCACTGCTAAGGGCCTCGGCCAGACGCGCCGAATGCTCGTTCAGACCAACCAGGATGATGCGCCGCGTTCTGCTTCGCCCCTTGGCATCAAGCCACGAGGTGATAGCCCGCGTGATGGCAAAGAGTGCACCGCTGAGAGCCATCGTCATGAGCAGTACGCCACGGCTGAAGCCGAAGTCCTTGAAGAAATAGGTCAGCGAGGACAGAACGAAGAACGTCGACAGCAGCCCAACTGCGCTGCGCCGGATGGTTGGTCGGTACTCGACGTATTCACCAACAGCAACCAGGGAAAGAGTGCTGATAAGCGTGATCATGATCGGCACGATCGGATAGGCGTAGTCAGGAAAGCCGAACGGCCGCTCGAAGCGCACCGTGGTGGCAATCAGCAGCGCGGCGTTCACACAGAGCATGTCGACAAGCCATGTGGCAAGCTCGATGCGTCGCCGGGCAAGACGTGCCGCGACCGAACGCAGAACGATGCCAAGACGGAGAAATGCCAGAAACAGCCGTGAACCACCAAAGTGCTTACTGGCGAAGATCTCCATGGCCTCGTAGAACACGCGCACTTCGTTGAGTGATGAGCGCTTTGTGCTCTCGCCCTTGTAGTGGATGATGCTGGTCTCGTGGACGTAATGCACCTGATAGCCGAGCTTCTTCACGCGATAACACAGGTCGATATCTTCCCCGTACATGAAAAAGTCGGGATCGAAGCCGCCCAGTGTGCGCATCAGATCCGTTCTACCCATCATGAACGCTCCGATCAAGGCGTCGACCGGATACGTCTCGTCGATGGACCGGTACATGAGGTTATAACTCGAAAACAGCTTCACCGAAGGGAACAGTGACTGCAAACCAAACAACTTGCAAAAGGATGCCCAAGGCGTTGGTAGCCCCCTTCGACAGGCCACCTGAAACGAACCATCAGGATTGAGGACCTTGCAGCCGGCCATGCCCACAGTCGGATGCTCGTCGAGGTAACGGACCATCGTCGTGAGCGACTCCGGACCGATGATCGTGTCGGGATTGAGAAACAGCACATAGCGCCCGCGGGCCTCGTGCAGGCCGACATTATTCGCGCGGCCGAATCCGATGTTCTCCGTCAGGGCGTGCCAGCGAACGTGTGGGAATTCACTGCGAAGGTAATCGACACTTCCGTCGGAAGAGTTGTTGTCAACAACGATTATTTCTGTCTCAAGGGGCTTGCATGCCTCATCAAGTGAGCGCAAGCACTGAAGGAGGTAGTCCTTGACGTTGTAATTGACGATAATGACGCTTAGGTCGATCCCGCTTCCGTCCGATGTCAGCCCATCAGCCATGACTTAGCGCTTCCCGAACGAAAGGATCGTACCGAGCTTGAGCTTCCAGACCAGGAATGCTGCTTCGTAGACGATGTTCTTGCTCATCTTCGACACGCCGCTGACGCGGTCTGTGAAGACGATCGGGATCTCATTGATGCGCGCGCCTCCACGCCAGGCCTTGTAGTTCATTTCGATCTGAAACGCGTATCCATTCGAGCGGATCTTCGTCAGGTCGATACCGCGCAGCACGTTAGCACGGAAACACTTAAAGCCCCCTGTCGCATCGGCGATCGGCATACCTGTGATGATGCGCGTGTAGAGGTTCGCAAACCAGCTCAGCAGCAGACGGCTCATCGGCCAGTTGATCACGTTCACACCCTGGATGTAGCGCGAACCGATCACCAGATCAGCGTTCTGCACTTCATCTAGCAGTCGACGTGTGTCTTTGGGGTCATGAGAAAAATCCGCATCCATTTCCATGATCAGCTCGAAGTCGCGCTCGAGTGCGTAGGCAAAGCCGGCGCAGTAGGCCGTGCCCAGCCCCATCTTCGCGGCCCGTTCAATGATATGGATGCGCTCGTCAGAGGTCATGCGCTGGCGCACGAGCCCGGCTGTACCGTCCGGTGAGCCATCATCGATCACCAGGATGTGTGCCTCGGGCACAACAGTATGCAGCGCGTCGATCATCCGGATGATGTTCTCGCTCTCGTTGTAGGTGGGAATGCATACGATGGTTTTCACGCCTTGCCGTGTCCTTTCAGCATCACGAACACCGTCCGCACCATGATCTCAAGATCAAGCTTGAAGGACATGTTCTCGATGTAAAAAAAGTCGTACCGAAGCCGCTGCTGAATCTCTTCGAGAGATTCCGGATTGGACTTTGCTTTAACCTGCCACCATCCGGTCACACCGGGTCGCACCTTGTGCCGACGTCGATAATACGGAAGCATGGCGGTAAACTTTTCAACGTAGAAGGGCTGCTCCGGACGCGGGCCGACGAGGGACATCTCCCCCTTGAGGACATTCCACAGCTGCGGGATCTCATCAAGGTGCGTCTTGCGGATGAACCGCCCGAATGGCGTCACGCGCGGATCGTTCTTGTCGGTCCACGTCGGACCGCGCTTGACGTCAACGGTCATTGAGCGAAACTTGGCCATGCGGAACACGCGGCCGTTGCGTCCGATGCGGTCCTGCACAAAGAACATCGGTCCGGGTGAGGTGAGCTTTACGCACAGTCCAACGATCGCCCAGACGGGTGCGCCAATACCGAGCACGAGGGCGCTTACGATTACATCAGTGGCCCGTTTGGCGATCTCCTCCCACGGCTGCATCAGCTGTGGACTCACGTCGATAAGCGGCGAACCATAGATCTGATGCGTGCGGGCCTGCCCGGAGAAGATCTCGTAGAGGTCAGGAACGATCTTGACTAGACATCCAAGCTCGGCCGCTTCCGCGGTTAGGTTCAGAAGTCGGTCGTGATCGGCCGCATCGATGGAGATCAGCACCTCACGGATCTTGCCGGATGTGATCGCCCCCTGCAGATCATCCACTGCACCGATAACCGGGAAGCCGTCGATGCTCTCGGGCGCGGTTAAGGCATCAAGAAGAATGATGCCACGCACGTCATAGCCCCAAGCCGGTTCATTCTTCAGGTCGTCGATCAGTCCGGCAACGCGCTGGGGTGTGCCAACAACAAGCGTCGGAATGCGGATCAGGCGCACCTCGCGCAGCCGGCCCTGAATGTGACGCGCCACCAGCCGTCCCAAGGTGATGAGGAAGAACAGCACCGCCCAGTAGACAACAAAGACCGGACGCACGCCCAGCGACGACGTCGTGACGATGGCAAGGAAGATCACGGCCGACCCAATGAAGGTCATCCGGAAAACGGCGGATATCTCGTCAAGGGGCGAGCGGATATAGAAGTCACGATAGAGTCCGCCCATCCAGAAGATCAAGCTCCAGTAAAGGCACGATATCACCGCCACTGATGCGTGATCGACCAACGTGAACGACCGGATGTCGGACAGCGACCAGGACCTTACAAACTGGTAGAGAGCAAAGCTCAGGGCAAGCCCGATGATATCGGCCACAAGCTGCATGCTCTGCGGTCCGAGCAGCACATGCACGAAGCGCCCGTTGGACGGCGTGATATGTCGACCACGGGCGGTCACGACAGGCGCGCTCCGACCAACCCCCTGCCAAGTCGCGCAACATCTGCTCGCGTCAGCAGTCCAACGCCGAGCGCTCCGATGACCACCACGGCAGCCGCCGCCAGCATTCGCACAAACAGCATCAGAAGATGCGTTGGCGTGGACGTCGAAGCACCGGCCGACGTATCGGCCAGTCCCCACGCCGCTCCCGCCGCAAGCAGTGTCACGAACAGACATTGAAGCACAAACCATGCACCGGTCCGTCCGGAAAGTGTACGCTGCAGCAGATACAGGCTGACGCCCGCTCCAACCACCGAGGTGATGATCTTGGCTACGACAGCGCCAAGTGCGCTCATCCCGGGAATGAGAATAGCTCCGAAACCAATGGTACTGACGACGAGTGCAGCGGCAATGCGGAGCAGGTTTCGCTGACGGCCGAGTGCCACACTCAGCTCCTGCGCATAGACCAACAGAGCTACAAAGGGGGCGGACCAGACAAACCAGATAAACAAGTCCAGCGATTGCAAGTACCGACCCTTGGTCACGATGTTGACAAACACCGGCATGATGATGGTGGCAGCGGCCGTAACGATCAGACTGATCAGCAGAAGATGCCTCATCACGCCGACAGCTACATCGAGCCCCTTGGACTCATCGGATTTCAACAGGCGCGCCACATCCGGCATGGCAGCGTAGGAAACCGCCATCGGGATAACCGCCAGTAGAGGCCCCAGCGTGGTGTATGCCGCACCAAGCACGCCCACATGTGCTCGGCCGGAAAAAGACTCCACCAGAAAGGCGTCGATCTTATCATGGACCGCAAGCAGAATGGTTGCCGCAACCACCGGAAGTGCCTCGCTAACGATCGCGCGCATCTCCATACCGGAGGCATTCGACCACGATGTGGAACGTCCGCGATCGATAGCAATCAGCACCGCAAAGCCGGGGATTGCGCTGAGCACGAATGCCTGGATCACCACCGAAGGAGAAAGCACGTCCCTCCAGAATGCGATGAGAGCAACGAACAACAGCGCGTCGGCCACGGCAAGCAACGATGGCATTCGGAAGTCCGATGCGGCTCGCAGACGCGTCTCAAGCGTGTAGCGCAGAAGCGCTGTTCGTGAGGCGATCAGCATGTAGATCGCCCAGAGAATAACGTCGGCAAGGGCAAGCTGACTGAAGAGTCCGGCCAGACCAACGATCAGGGTGCACACACTCCAGAGCGCCAGCCGGACGTAGAATGCCGAGGCCAGGATCTGCTGTGCGCGTTCGGGCTCCTGGGCGACGCGGCGCACGACGATTCCGTTCATGCCAAAGTCTGCCATGATGCCGACGATGACCTCGGTGAGACGGCGCTCAAGAAAGAGCGTTCCGTTGCTGGTCGGGTCGAGAGTAGAAAGGATGATCCGCTGGGCAATGAACACCAACAGAAGCGTCAGGATCTGCGATCCGAATACCCAGAGACTCGCACTGATGACGCGTGCCGAGACCGAGCCGGACCTTGTGTCCTGCGGCGTCAAGCCCCAAGCCCCTTACTTGTTGAGGACGTTGATGAGCGTTGCCGCCAGAACGGCCACACTGGCCACGATACTGGCCACTACCGAGAGCGTCTGGATCTCGGTGCCGATCGGTACATCCGGAGGACGCGGAACGTAAACCTCATCGCCGGGCTCGACGTAGACGTTATCGTCGTCCTGAACCCACACACGCGAACGGCCACGAATGATGCGTGCGCGCTCTTTTTCCGCTCCGGTGGCATAGCCTCCTGCGCGAGCGACGTACCATTCGATGTTCCGATTGGCAGTAAACGGAAGGTATCCCGGACGGTTGACCTGTCCGTAGACGAAGACACGTTCAGGATTGGTCGCCAAGACGATGACGTCGCCCGACATCAACGGAGGATCGTCGGCGCTGTTCGGGTTCTTCAATGCCGCACCAACGTCGCACGACACATACGGCATCTTGTACTTTTGATCGTAGTTGTAGCGCGTGGTATCCTCAAGCTTGAGGTCAGAGTACTGGAAGGATCGATTCGCTTCGTCTCGCATGAGCGCCAGTGTCGATGGTAGTTTCTCAGAGCGGACAACGTACGACAGTCCGAGGGCGGCCCGTGAGGTCACACCTCCCGACTTTTCGATCACCTCCGACAGACGCGTCGATCCCGGGGTGATGACCACAGAGCCGGGGCGCGAAACCTCGCCATAGACCTGCACGACACCCTGCAACGGACGCTCTCCGGTTAGACCTTTGCGCTCGACAATGACCGTTGCACCGGGTTGCAATTCGACATCCTCACCCTTTGGCATAAGATCGGCGCCGATCTCTATCGTGCGTGCCGATGAACCATTCGGATTGACCACCACTACTTTCGCCGGATCCGCCTCCGGCGACAAACCACCACAGGCAGCAAGCAGAACTGAGAGCCTGTCTCCGGCCTTGTAGGCCAGCGTTGTCGACTGCGCTACGGCCCCGGAAATGCTGATCAGGGGGCTTGCGGGATCCTCGATCGGAACGATCACTTCGTCGCCCTCACGCAGATGCGGATCATTGCCGGCCTGCCCAGCGCGAGCGCGTGCAAGATCAGCCATGGACGAGCCACGGCGGTGACGAACGGTGATGTTGCGCCAGGCATACGGGCCGTAATCCTGAACACCGGTGCGGGTGACCTCTGCCGACTTTGCCGCAAGGCCTCCACTGCCCAAGTTGCGCGCCAGGTCGCCCGACGAAGCGTCGCGTGTAAGCGTCCACGGGTGACGCGTGACGTTCAGAAAGGTTGATACCCGCATCGATGCAGGCACGGTGTACGTGCCCGGATAGAGTACCGAACCACTGAGCGAAACATAGATCAGGCGCGCACGGCGAAGAGCGACGGTGGCATCGATATTCGGCGAACGCTCACGGAAGAGCGCCCGGAGCTTGATTCTGAAGGCCTCGAGCGTCATGTCGGCAACGGAAATCACACCCATGCGTTCGATCATGACCATGTTCTCGGGAGTGACCACGAGAAGCTTCTCGGTCAGATCGATTCCGGTGGTCTGGTAGGCCAGAACATCCCCAGGCCCCAACACATACTGTGCGGGGTCGACAACATCATCCGTCGGCAGCTGATCGGCCGTCAGGATGGCCGATTGCGCAGCAGTTGCCCGACCGGAGGTAGAGAAACGCTCCATGTCGAGTGAGGACGATGAACTCTGTGCCATGCCCCGTGAGAATACTCCCATGAGGATTCCAACGAGCAACAGCCCGTGGACGCGTCGAGAGACGAGCATCCGGATCCAAAGTGTGTGAAAAAGCCTTTGCGGACGCGGCAAAGTTACGAATAGTGTGCCCTAGAATTCCCCGAGAATCGAGCTAATTCGCTCAACGATCCGCTCGGCGGCATGACCGTCCCAGAGTGGTGGAACGACCCCGACCGGATGCTGTCCTCCCAGAAACCGATCCACGGCAGCCATGATATCATCACGTTTCGGTGCAACAAGGACATTTGTACCGATGGTGGTCGTTGATGGACGCTCGGTGGTAGTGCGCGCAGTTATGCACGCAACGCCCAGAGCTGTGGTCTCTTCCTGGATGCCACCCGAGTCGGTCAACACAAGGCGCGCACTCATCATCAAGGCAAGGAAGTCCACATATCCGGCCGGATCGATCACGTGTACGCCCGATGGCATCGAAAGCGCCATCGCCTCGATGTTCTTGCGCGTGCGCGGGTGCACGGGAAAGACCACAGGCATGACGGCAGCCACCTGGCCCAATACACTCACGAGCATTTCCAGCTGAGCGGGATCATCGACATTGCTTGGCCGGTGCATGGTCACCAGGCAATACGATCCCGGTTCGAGACCGATGAGCTCGTGTATGGGGCTCTGTAAGGCCTTGCTACGCGCATAGTGCATCGAATCGATCATGGTATTGCCGACAAAGTGCACGCGAGACGCATCGACCCCTTCGCCGAGAAGGTGATCCAAGCCGCTCTGCTCGGTAACGAACAGATCGTCGACAATGGCATCGGTGGCCAGGCGGTTGATCTCCTCGGGCATGGACCGGTCGAAGGAACGCAGACCAGCCTCGACATGCGCCGTGCGGATGCCCATTTTGACGCTGACAAGAGCGCAGGCGACGGTGCTGTTGACGTCACCAACAACTATAACGTAATCGGGCTCTGCCTCGATGCAGACCCGTTCAAATCCTACCATGACCTTGGCGGACTGTTCGGCATGCGAACCGCCCCCTGCCCCGAGGAACCACGCCGGATGCGGCATGTCGAGATCCCGAAAGAAGGCATCGGACATTTTCGCATCGTAGTGCTGACCAGTGTGGACGATACGGTGATCCCAGACGTCGGGCTGCGCAGCAAATGCGCGATGGATCGGCGCGACCTTCATGAAGTTGGGTCTTGCGCCGACCACGCTCAGGACGCGCTTCACTTGCCGTCTCCGAGAAGGACGATGTTGCGGTGCGGTCCCCTGACGTTCTTTGTGGCATTACGCGTGTCGATGACAACCTTGGCATTCTGACAGATCATGTCGACGTCGAACGCCGAATGATCGGTAGTGATCACCACAACGTCATGACGCTTAATGAAGGCCGGCGTCAGTTTCTTGCGAGACGTTAGCGTGCGATCATGCACCTGCACGCTCGGGATGTAGGGATCGAAAAACGAGATATTGTCGATGCCGTCTTCCACGAGAAGCTCGGCCACCTTCAGCGCCGGAGAATGCCGCAGATCGTCAACGTCTTTCTTGAACGCCATGCCCAGAAGGAGAACTTTCGCACTCTTGAGCGTTACGGGCTGCCTTGCGATCTCGCGCTCGATCATCGAACGCACGTAAAATGGCATGGACTCGTTGACCTCTGCGGCCAGTGTAATGAAGTTCGTGACGAAGTCCACCTCTCTGGCGGCCCACGACAGGTAGTACGGATCGATCAGAATACAATGTCCACCGATGCCCGGTCCGGGATAGAATGGCATGAAACCGAACGGTTTGGTCTTTGCCGCCTCGACCACCTCCCAAATGTTCACGCCAAGACGATCGCAGAGCTGAGCAAGTTCGTTGACCAGTGCAATATTGACGCTGCGGAATATGTTCTCAAGGAGCTTCTCCATCTCGGCAACGGCCGGAGTGCTCACGGGCACGATGTCAGTGATGATGCGACGGTTGATCGCGATGGCCAAGTCGGTACATGCAGCACTTACGCCCCCAACCACCACAGGCGTGTTCTTCGTCGTCCAGACCTTGTTACCCGGATCGATCCGCTCCGGAGAAAACGCCAGGAAGTAGTCCTTACCGCATGCCAGACCGACTCGGTCGAGTATAGGCTTGACGTACTTCTCGGTCGTGCCCGGAAAGGTGGTACTCTTGAGGATCACCAGCTGCCCCTTGCGGAGATGCGCCGCAATGCCCTCGGTGGCGTGCACGATGTGCGAGATGTCCGGATCTTTGTTGACCGTGAACGGCGTCGGAACACACACATAGATGACATCGCACTGACCGCAAACGCTGAAGTCCGTCGTTGCCGTGAGCATCTTCGTCTTTTTGACGACATCCCTGATCTCATCGTCGCGAAGATCCTGGATGTAGTTCTTGCCCGACGAGAGACTCTTGACCTTCTCGGCACTGACGTCAACACCGATGGTGCGAATCCCCTCTTTGGCGAATTCAAGGGCAAGGGGCAGACCGACGTAGCCAAGACCAACCACTCCAACGGTGACCGATCCGTCGAGGATCTTCGACATCAGTTGCTGTTCGGAACGACTTCCAGTCGTTCTTGGACGTCCCACACGGCGCAGTGCCATTGATGAACCTTTGGTTAAAGTGATGTACCGTAATGCTTTGCGTAATACTCCAGATAAGCCCCCGAGCGCACGTTATCGCACCAGGTGACATTGCTTCGATACCAGGCGATGGTGTCTGCAATTCCCTGCTCTACGCTGTGCAGCGGCTGCCAGCCGAGCTCGGAAGAGGATTTGCGCGGATCGATGGCATAACGGCGATCGTGACCCGGACGATCCGTTACATAGTGGATGAGTGACTCATCAGCGCCGGTCAGCTCAATGATCTGCCGCACGATTCCGATGTTGAATCGCTCGCCGTAGCCGCCAAAGTTGTACACCTCACCGCTGCGCCCGTGCTCAAGCGCCAGCATGATGCCCCGGCAGTGATCATCAACGTGCAACCAGTCGCGCACCTGACGTCCGTCACCATACACCGGCAGCTGCTTGCCCTCGAGAGCATTGAGCGTCATGAGCGGAATGAGCTTTTCGGGAAACTGATATGGGCCGTAGTTGTTCGAACATCGCGTTGTGACACAGTCCATCCCGTAGGTGTGCACGAAGGCCCGCACAAGAAGATCACTTGCCGCCTTTGATGCCGAGTACGGGGAGTTGGGCTGCAGAGGCGTTTCTTCGGTGAAGGGGGCATCGTCGGGACCCAGCGTGCCATATACCTCGTCGGTGGACACATGGACAAAACGCTTCACCGAGGCAGCACGTGATGCCTCAAGCAGACGAAGCGTACCGGTTACGTTTGTTTCAACAAATGGTGCTGCCGAGGCAATGGAACGATCGACATGCGATTCTGCAGCCAAGTGCAGCACGGCGTCAATGGCTATGTCGTTAAAAACCCTGTCGAGCAGGTTCGAATCAGTGATCGACCCATGAACAAAGACCACTCGCTCGCCGTCGATCACACCTTCGAGATTCTGGAGATTTCCGGCGTAGGTCAACGCGTCGAGGATCACTAGCCGATACTGATCTGCCGCTGCAACCATGCGAACGAGGTTACTGCCGATGAAGCCGGCGCCGCCGGTTACAAGAAGAGTTGTCATGACGTTAAATGTCTAAACAGGTCGTAATTCCATTGGCCTTCGATTTCTCGATTTCAAGGGGCTTGCAGGACAAAGCACCCGAGGTCAACGGACGATTTCAGACAAAGCTACGCTAATTCTGCGGAACCGCTCTTGCGATCAGACGAAGAACGCTCGCAGCGATCGACGGCAGCGTATCCGAATAGGTGTACATCACCGCATCGGCGATATCGGAACCGATTCCGTAGGGACTTCCGCATGCGATCACCACGCTGGGCCGGCCGGCAGAGAGCGTCCGGACGATCTCCGGCAGACGTCCCACGTCTCCAAGCTCGCCGCGGAAAGCAACGGCCTTGCCAAAGACCCCGAAGATCACCAGGTCGGCCTCGGCAATTCCCTCGACAATGCTGGCACACTCTTGCGGAGTGATCGAAAGGTCGACATAGCCGAAGTCTACGTTTACCTCAGCGCCCTGCGCAATGGACTGGAACCAGGTTGTTGCGGATTCTACGCCATTGTCGTCGACAATGGCAAAGGCGGCAACATGACGGGCATTGGTGATAGGCAGCAGTGCGACATTACCGACAAGGCTGATGGCCTCATCGGCCGCCCGCAGTGCCGCCAGGGCATGAGCATTCTGGTCGACCGGCCGCTGGGGAACGCGTGATGCCTGTTGTTGACGGGCCGTGCGCAGACCTGCAAAGGCCAGCGCCTCTTCCCATCGGCGTTCACTTGCAGCAAGACGCTCGTCGGTCAGCTCGCCCAACTCGATCGCATGGGTAAGAGCGTCGATGGCCGCGTCGGGATCCTCTGGCATAAGCACAACGTCACACCCGGCATGCACGGCCATGAGCGCAGCCTCGGCGCTGGCATAGCGTCCGGTGATAGCACCCATGTCGAGAGCATCGGTGGTGACAAGGCCATCAAAGCCCCATTGCCCGCGGACAAGTTCGGTGACGACAGCCGCCGAAAGGCTGGCCGGCAGTTGTGGATCAAGAAACGGCACAATGATGTGCCCGATCATCATGCTCTTTACGCCTTCGCGGGCACATTGCCGGAAGGGGGCGAACTCACGGCCGTGGGCCACCTCGGGCGCAAGGTCGATCGTCGGCAGATCGTTGTGCGAGTCCACGTGGGTGTCGCCATGACCCGGCACATGCTTGACGCACGCAAGCACGCCGCGTGCCTGCGTGCCCCGCACGTAGGCGGCAGCGTGCTCGGCCACCAGCTCGGGGCTCTCTCCAAAGCTGCGGGTGTTGACGATCGGATTATTGGGGTTGGAGTTGATGTCCGCCACCGGCGCCCAGTTCCAGTGAACACCGATGGCACGGGCTTCCTCGGCGATCATGCCGGCCACCTCTTCGGTGGTATGCGGTGAACATCGACCCAGCGCCATTGCCCGTGGGAAGGCGATCCCTCCATCGATGCGCATTGGCAAACCGTGCTCGTAGTCCGCAGCAATCAGAAGGCGCCTACCGGCGCGCTGCTGCAGCTGCTCGATCATTTCGGCCGTCTCTTCGAGTCCGCCTAGAAACACCCCAATGCCCCCTACCCCTCGGGCTACAAGGCGCTCGATATTCCGGCGGTAGTCCGTATCGCCCCAGTTGCGTGCATCGGCACGGATCATCACAAGCTTTGCCGCTCGTCTGGCCGGACTTGCCATGCGCTGGTGCCTGCGTTTCGGAGATCGGTGAGGTTACTCGGAAAAGACCACTGAGTCGCCCTCGAATGAGCGGATCAGGGTACGGTACGAATCCGGAATGCGCTCCGGACGCTGTGTGGCGGGATTCAGGTGCACGAGCACGCTGCTGGCTACGGCCAGAACGGTACCGTTTTCATGACGAATCACATGCTCGAATCCGAACGAGGAGTTCTTCACGAACGGAACACGCGTATAGACGGTATACGGATCATCGAACTGCGCAGCCATGCGGTGCTCGATGGACGTCTTCAGAACCACAAATCGATGCTTGGTCACAAACGAATCACGGTCGATCGGCACGCCGATGTCACGAAAGTATTCAATCCGCGCGGCCTCAAGCCAGTACAGGTAGACGGCGTTGTGGACGATGCTCTGACGGTCGACGTCGTACGAGCGGACTCGGCTGTGTAGCCGGTGAGAGTACGTTCCGTGCCCCTCGATAGAGACCGGACCATGATCTATGGTTGCTTCGTCTTTGTCTGATGTGCGCATGGTGCGAGCTGCTGAATTCGAACTGGAAAGACCGATGCAAAGATAGACAACCTCAGGCAAGCACGTCGAGAACGATCTCCGCAGCCGTGGCAGCATCGTCGTCCGAAATCTGATGATAGAACACCGCCCGGATGCGCCCGGCACTTATTGGCGCAATGCGCAGACCACGCCAAGCACAGGCATCAATGAAGGATGCGTCATCCATGCCTGAAATGGAAAACACCACGACGTTGGTCTGCACCCGTCCGAGGTCGATGCTGACGCGTTCACTTGCGCCGATGCGCTCGGCAAACTCCCGGGCCCGACGATGGTCGTGCGGTAAAAGCGGCAGGATATTGTCCAGCGCATAGTGTCCGGCAGCCGCCAGCACACCCACCTGCCGCATGCCCCCTCCGAGCATCTTACGCCACCGCCGTGCGCGTTCGATCAGCTCCCGCGTGCCGATGATCAGCGAACCGACAGGCGCGCCGAGCCCCTTGCTGAGGCAGACGCTCATGGTTGTGAAAATCTGACCGTAGGCAAGGGGGCTTTCTCCGGTCGACACCATGGCATTCCAGATTCGCGCACCGTCGCAGTGGATCGGCAGACCATACTCGCTGGCCAGCGCATGCAACTGGCGCAGATACGACGACGAAAGCACCGTCCCGCCATGACGATTGTGAGAATTCTCCACGGCGATGACGGCCGTCCGGGGGTAGTAGTAGGCCGTTGGACGAATGGCCGACCGGACGCTATCAAGGGGCATCTGGCCGGCGTCGGACGCAACGCCATGGATCTGAGCGCGCGCCACGACGCTCGTGGCGGCGTTCTCGTAATGAAAAATGTGCGCGCCTGCTTCGGCGATCACCTCATCACCCGTGCTGGCATGCAGCGCCAGAGAGATCTGATTGCCCTGCGTTCCACTCGGCACGAACAGAGCGGCCTGCATGCCAAACATCGCGGCAACACGCTCCTGAAGGGAGTTAACGGTGGGATCTTCCGAATACACATCATCGCCCACGGGTGCTTCGGCCATGGCACGGCGCATGCCGGCATCAGGAACCGTAAGGGTATCGCTTCGCAGATCGATCACTCGTGACATCATGGTTAGTCGGTACTTTCGCGTGAACAAGCACAGTGGCCGTGTCGGACCGTTGGCAAATCTACGGTGTGACCGCTGGGCAGCAGGGTGGATACCAATTACGAGCAAACGATGATCGACGAAGCAGTGCCTCCCCATCGCAACTGGGGACGTCTAATGAAGCAGAACGATGCGGCCTACGGTGAAAAGCCATGGCTGATCTACTACAACGAAAACGGTTCGCGCACGAACTGGTCTTACAGTGTCTTCATCGACGTAGCACGGCGTCTTGCATGCCTGCTTCAGCAGCATGGCGTGCGCCGCGGAATGCGCGTGGTGATCGCCTCGCACAACCATCCCGACACCATCCTTGGCTACTTTGCCTGCTGGCTCCTGGGTGCATGCGCCGTGCCTCTCAACATGAGCGAAGATGACCAGCGTCTGGCCTACATTCTCACTCACTGCGACGCCTCATTAGTGCTCTGCCGCAGCTGCTATGCCGATCGCATCACGACGGCTCTACAGGGCGCTTACCTACCGATGATCGATATGGACTCGGACGGCGCTGATCCGCAGTTCTACGCAGATGTGCGTGCCAGCGAGCCCCTTGCCTACCCCGAGGCCGAGGACGACATGCTCGAGCAGGAGTGTCTACTGGTCTATACCAGCGGCACAACTGGTAACCCGAAGGGCGTTGTGCTGGTTCAACGGAATCTGTTTGCCGACGGGCAGGATATCGCCGACTGGCATGGCATCACGCCGGACACGCGCATGATGTGCGTGCTGCCAGTTCACCACGTCAACGGCACAATTGTTACGCATGTTGCTCCGTTCATTGCCGGTTCCTCGGTCGTTCTTCAACGGAAATTCTCACCGAAGACCTTCTTCTCGACGATCGCATCCGAGCATGTGGGCGTCGCAAGCGTCGTACCGACGCTTCTGGCCTTCCTTCTGGAGGTAAAGGCCGAGGCTACCGAAGCCAGACAGGCCGGACTGCGGCACATAATCTGCGGTGCCGGCCCCCTGACGTGTGAACTTGCCGACCGATTTGAATCGGCCTACGGCATTCGGGTTCTGCACGGCTACGGGCTGTCGGAAACCACCTGTTACTCGTGTTTTCTGCCTGTTGATCTTTCCGACGAAGAGCACCGCCACTGGATGCAGGACTATGGATTCCCGTCGATAGGTGTGGCGATCCCGTGCAACGAAATGGCGATTCACGATGCCACAGGACGTGACGTTGCCGACGCAGAGCGTGGAGAGATCGTCATCCGCGGGCGAAATGTGATGCGAGGCTATGACAAGAACGACAAGGCCAATGCCGAGGCGTTTGCGTTCGGCTGGTTCCGCTCGGGAGACGAGGGTTTTCGTCTGGCCGATGCATTCGGGCGTCACTTCTACTTCATCACGGGACGGCTCAAGGAGCTGATCATTCGAGGGGGCGTCAACCTTGCGCCGCTGGAGATCGACGAGGTCATCAACCGTGCACCGGGCGTGAAGGCCGGCATCTGTGTGGGCTTCGAAAACAACATGTACGGCGAAGAGGTGGGCGCACTGGTCATCCGCACGGACGATTCGGTCAGCCAGGAACAGATACTGAATTTCTGCGCCGAACACCTACCCGCATCGAAACGCCCGAAGGTAGTGATCTTCACTGAGGCGTTGCCTGTGACGTCTACCGGAAAGTACCAACGCAACAGTGTTAAACACCTGTTTGCCGAGTGGAAAGACGCGCAGTGGCGCTGAACCTTCCGAGGTTTGTCACTACTGAATGTCTCGGGCCTTGATCCCCGTCTTGGGGATGAAGAAATACGTCCGCTTCATGCTGAACTCACGGGGCTGAAGACGGTTTGCAGCGAACATATACTGGATCATCCAGCCGTTGCGCACCACTCGAAGTTTCGTGGCCGGGTCCTCAATTCCGGGATTGGTATACGCCAGCTCGTCAAGCATGTCCTGCGTCAGCTCCGACGTGTCACTGGTGGCATAGACGTGGTAGAGGAACCTGCGGGTTGCTGCCTGATCAAGGACATTCGAGTCCAGCGTCTTTCGCGTCATATCCTCAGCCACCCCCCGCACGCTGAGCGAATCATAGTCGGCCACACGGATGAAATAGACGGACGTCTGCTCGCCCCTTCGCTGCTCGCGGATCAAATCAGTGACCTCGTAAAAACTCACGGCATACGAATACCGGTAGACGACATAGGCGACTGCCAGACCGATCGAGCAGGTCAGCAGGATGGCTAAGAAGATCTTGGTGCTTTTGCTCATTCGTACTTAACTCAAAAAAGAGCGATACCCGAACGTTTGGACGACCTGATGAAGAGCCATCATGGTGAGGCCAAAACTAAACGGGATCGAGAGATTATCATCGATGCTCAGGCGTGTGGAGCTTGCTTCGACAATCGCCGTGATGATGCAAGCGGCAAACCCACCGAGGAAAAACGCTGGAGGCGAAGCAAAGAGCCAACCGTAGAAGATCACGATCGCTGAAGCCGAGAGCATGAATGCCAAGGAGCCTACGAGGGACTTATCAAAAAACTGTCGTTTACCGAAGCGACGTCCGATCAGGGCTGCAAAGCTATCGCTGACGTTCAGGATCGTGAAGGCTGTAACGCTGATGATCTTCGGAAACACCGCGAACGTGAGCAGTGCGGCAATGAGCACCCACGATGCCCCTGTCAGCTGTATGCGTTCAGACGTGGCCTCATGCGGACGCAACATCCCACCAAAGTACTTCAACATGAACGAGCGCGTCGGGGAATGAACGTGCATGAGCAGGTCCACAATAAGCGATGCCACAGTCAGGGCAAGCAGGATTCCGATGGCCGTACCATGCCCAACGTTGAGGTACATTACCGGGATCCACAGCGACGACAAGTGAATACCCTTACGGGCAAGCTCACTTGTGTACGATATTTGTCCCGACATGCACGTTCCTTCGTTTACAGTTACAACCAACAGCAAAATCAACCTCGGCCTGCGGGTACTTGGTCGACGCAGCGATGGTTTCCACGACATCGAATCCATCTTTGTGGCCATCGACTTGGGCGACACCATAACAGTGACAGGCGCCGACGAGCTGACCGTCGAATGCCACCCCACGGTGACCCAGGATCCCGAACAGAACATCGTCTTTCGGGCCGCAAAACTCTATGCCGAGCGCTTTCCGAATGACCGATGCGGCGCAAAGATAGTTGTCAGCAAGCGCATCCCGACCGGTGCCGGTCTGGGAGGGGGATCGGGCGATGCCGCCGCCACGCTGCTTTCGATGGCACATCTGAACGGCCGCCCGATCTCGGACGAAACCGTGCAACTTCTTGAGCCCCTTGCCGCTGCATGCGGATCGGATGTCCCGTTCTTCCTCCATGCCGGCGTGGCCCTGGTCACGGGTCGGGGCGAACATGTAACGCCGATCGACATCACGCTGCCGTGGACGGTGCTGGTGGTTTGCCCAGGTATCCACATGAACACGGCATTGGCATATTCCACATTGGGGATAACATGTGTATACCCGTCCCCAGGTTTGCGTGGAAAACTCATCTATGCCATTGCAAATCAAGATATTAATGCCGCGTTGTTTGAGAACGACTTTGAACGGGCCGTTTTTCCACTGAACCCAATTCTTGCTGATGTTAAACAGCGTTTGTCGGATGCTGGAGCAAGGTTTGCATCGATGAGTGGAAGCGGTTCAAGCATTTACGGTCTGTTTGATAGTGCAACCGAGGCCGCGGAAGCTGCCAGAGCGCTGGCCGGGATGTCGACCTATATTTGCGCACCCATTACGGAATCATTCCGCCTACTATGAACATCCTTGTTGTTGCAGCCGAAGTCGCCCCCTTTGCTAAAGTTGGAGGGCTGGCTGACATGACCGGTGCCCTGCCGCGTGCCTGGCAGGCCGAGGGGCATCAGGTGGCCGTTATGCTTCCCCTCTACGGATCGATCGACCGTGACATGTATGGCATCGAGCGGACCAATCACGTAGTGAGCGTGCGGTTGGGACACTGGACCGAATACGCGGAAGTGTGGACGGGGCTGCTTCCGGGAACAAATGTGCCCGTGTACTTTCTGAGATCCGCGGAATACTTTGACAGAAAAGGCATTTACGGATACCATGAGGGATTTGGGGATAACGATCGCCGCTATCTGTTTTTCAGTCGTGCCGCCATCGAGGCAGCCAAGACTATCGGCTTTCGTCCTGATGTAATCCACGCCCACGACTACCACACAGCCCCCTGCATGCCGATGCTGGCAACGCAGTATCGGCAAGACCCGTTCTTTGCCCAAACGGCCGGTGTATTCACCATCCACAACATGGCGTTTCAGGGGGTGTACGATCCGGCGCGCGCAATGGAGTTCGGCGGCTTTCCGCCGTCGGAGTTCTACCCTGATAGCTGGTATGAACACCATGAAATGTTCAATGCCATGAAGGCCGGCATCATGTTCGCCGACAAGGTCACAACCGTCAGCCCCACCTACAGTCAGGAGATCCGCTGGACCAATGAGGGAATGGGACTGCAGGGGGCTTTGCAGAAACGCACGGCCGACCTGGTAGGTGTCCTCAATGGCATTGATACAACAGTTTGGAACCCTTCATCTGACGTGCACACGGCAGTGCCGTTCGACATCCACTCGCTGGCAAAGAAAGCCGTGAACAAGCGTGCCCTGTTGCGCGAGGCCGGACTGCCCTCGGGCGCAGACGCGGCAGACCTGCCGGTCATCGGCATGGTGAGCCGCCTTACAGAGCAGAAGGGTATTCCGATCTTGATGCGGGCCGTATGGGAAATGCTCGAGCAACGCCGAGCGAGGCTGGTCGTACTCGGTAGTGGCGTGCGCCAGTACGAAGACTTCTTCTTGCGCTGCCAGGAACGCTTCCCGGCATTTGTGCGATTTGTCAAAGGCTATAACGAGCCCCTTAGCCATCGCATTCAGGCCGGAGCAGACCTGTATCTCATGCCATCACAGTTTGAGCCATGCGGTCTGACGCAGATGTATGCCATGGCCTATGGAACTGTTCCGATCGTCCGATCGATCGGCGGACTGGCCGATACGGTGACACACTACGAACGGTCCACCCTGCAAGGCACGGGCGTGCGTTTCCATAACTACGAAGAGTCGGCCGTGGCCTTTGCGCTCGACCATGCTCTGGGCCTTTACAATGACGAGCCGCACTGGACGCAGATTCGTACCAATGCCATGCTGCAGGATAACTCTATCGGCGTCGCGGCCCGCCACTACCTCGAGGTGTTCTCCTGGGCGCAGGAACGTCACGCCTGACTTCGTCCTCGTTTGCCGGCATCAGCGTCACCACAACCTCCAGCCCCATCGTGCCGGGGAAGAGATCAAGCGGAGTGATGCGCTCCGGCTCATAGCCGGCAGCACGCCACTCGCGCAAACTGCGTGGGATCTCCTCCGGACCGCAAAAGATCTCCACCACGCGGCGCGGCTCGAGCATGCGGGCAAGTTCGCGGATCATGCCAGGGGGCGTGGCAGAACGCGGCGGGTCGAGCACCATCAGTCGCGGCGCGTCCACCAGCTGTCGTGGTACGGATTTGTCGAGCTTCCGCCCAAGACGTCCCACATCCTGCGGTTCTGTGAAGATCTGCTGCACGGCGCTGACGTGCCCGCCACTGCGGCGAACATTATACCGGGCGTTGTCCACTGTCGAGGCGTCGGCATCGCACGTGACCACGTGCCGGACGCTGCCGCCCATTGCAGCTCCGAACAGGCCGTAACCGCTGTAGAGATCGAATAGAACATCCTCCGGCTGCGCCTGAGCATGATCGGCCACCGTGCGGACCAGATCGGGCAACATGGCCAGGTTGATCTGCGAGAAGGAAAACACGCCCACCTGATAGGTCATTGCACCGACGTCCTGCTTCCACGCCGCAGCGCCTCGAAGTTTCTTTGACCCGACGCCGGTTGCGGGCCGTTCAATGTCGAGGTAATAGCGCGAGCCCTTCGGATCGTGATAGATCCAAACGTGCTGCAGCGCAGGAAACTCCTCACATAGCGTGTCACAGACCTTGCGCACCGTGCGGACAATGCGCGCGTCAAGCTCGCGGACGTTGACGATCAGCACATGCTCATCATAGGTTCCGCGCAGGATCACGTGGCTCACCGCCTCAACGACGCTGATGTGCTGCTTGGCAAATAATGCCTCAAGCCGCGTATAGATCTGCCCGTGCCGTTCGGGCTCAAGCGTGCTGGGCTCCCGTGATGGCGTGCCATCACCATGCGTCAGAAGGACCTTGCCGTCCCATACGCCAAGTCTTCGCCGCGAGGTCGTCCTGTATCCACGCGGCCGGGGTGCCTCCGCAAGCGCATCTACCCGGGCATTGCCAATGCGGAGTTCCGAGACAAATGTCTTCCACGCAGCCGTCTTAACACGCTGTTCAGTTCGGTAATCAAGGGCGGCAAGGGGCTCGACTCCACCTCCGAGGTCCACCTTTAGGGATTGCGCTGCCTGACGCACGCATGATTCGAAGGTAGTCATTGCGCAAAGATACGCCCCCTTGACGCCGCGCACCGTTCAAATGCCGTAAATTGGGCGCCCCAGACACTCCCTGCCGAGTCATGCCCATGCTGCTGCGCCCCTTGCTTTTCGTTGCGATCGTCCTTGTGCTGACGTCTCTGCTCGCACATGGCCAGGGCGTTACCACCGGGTCGATCACAGGCATCGTTACCGGAAAATCTGAAGCCGCCGCTCAGCCCCTTTCCGGCGCAACCGTGAGGGCGGTTTCGACATCCACCGGAGCCATGTACGGCGCGATCACCAAGAGCAAAGGTCAGTACCTGATCCGTGGCCTGCGTCCGGGCACCTACGACGTCAGCGTCACATACGTCGGCTTCCGCGGCGACACGGTCCGTGGCGTCAACGTGGACGTTGGCGATGCCACGACCCTGAACATACAGCTGAATCAGTCCACCTCAACGGCGTCGGAAGTGGTCGTTACCGCCGAGCGCGATGCGATCTTCGATGCCTCACGCAATGGCTCGGGCTCGGTCATAAGCGAGGCAACCATCACGGCCTCCCCGTCGATCAATCGCAGCATCAGCGATCTGGCGCGCATGAACCCCTACACCAATCAGACGCAGACGGCCGGCAGTGATGGACTACAGGGCGTGAGTATCATGGGCGTGAACTCACGCTTCAACAACTTCCAGATCGACGGCGCCGTGGCCAATGATGTGTTCGCACTCGGCGCTGCCGGCACGGCCGGCTCACAGGCGAATTCGAATTTCGTGTCGCTCGATGCCATCGAACGCATCCGTGTGAATGTCTCACCGTATGACATCCGTCAGAGCGGATTCACCGGCGGCTTGGTCAATGCCATCACGCGCGGCGGAACGAACACCGTTAAGGGGTCAGTCTTTCTTTTCGGACGCAACCAGGACCTTGTGGGCCTGAGCCCTGACGCAGCTCAGAAGCCGTTCGATAAGTTTTACGATGTGCAGTTTGGCGGTCGCGTCGGCGGTCCGATCATCAAGGACAAGCTGCTGTTCCACGTCACCGCCGAGGGCCGTCTGCGCTCAACACCTCTGGTGGTGGGGTTGAATGACCCGACAGAGCTGAACAACTTCGCAGCCGACGCGCCGGTGCTCGACCGCATCATCGATATCGCCCGTAATCAATACGGATACGACCCCGGATCGTATGGCACGACGAACATTCGCAATAACTCCGCCAGCGTGATCGCGCGACTAGACTGGAACATAGACGAGAACAATAAGGTCCAGCTGCGGCATAACTTCACGTACGGCATTCAGGACCGCAACCTTCTGCGTAACAACCTGAACTACAGCCTGACGAGTCGTATGAATACGTTTGAAAGTGTGAACAATCAGACCGTTGCCCAGTGGAACGGCGTGCTGGCACCTTCACTGAGCAATGAGCTCCGTGTATCCATGACGCAGACCAACGACCGGCGCATTCTGCCAAGCAGCGCAAGCGGAGACCCTATCGCATTTCCTGAAGTGCGCATCCAGGTCGGGTCGGGTCTGAACGTTGTGCTCGGTCCGGAACGCAGCTCGCAGGCCAATGCACTCGACCAGACGATCATCGCACTTACCGATGATCTCACATGGTTCACCGGCGACCACACCATTACGCTTGGCACGCACAACGAGTTTTCCCGATTCAACAACCTGTTCATCCAGGACTACTACGGTAGCATCCAGTACGCATCGGTCGACGCGTTTGCAGACAGTCTGGCCAACTTCTATCGCGTCAGCTATGCCAATGACTCTGTGACAGGGGGCAATCCCCTTCCGCGAGCAGCATGGAACATGCTTCAGGTGGGCGCATACGTGCAAGATGAATGGCAGGTGACCGATCGGCTCCGCCTCACCGGCGGATTGCGTGTCGATATGCCGATCTTCCTCAGCACGCCATATGAGAATCCGACGTTTGCACAGGCATTCCCGGGTCGGTCTACCAGCGCCGTGCCGGACGGTATCGTGCTGTTCTCGCCGCGATTTGGATTCAACTTCGACCCCACGGGTACGAAATCCGTCCAGATCCGCGGCGGATCGGGGATCTTTACCGGGCGTGTAGCAGCCGTCTGGTTGTCAAACCAGTATTCCAATACCGGCATGGATCTTTTCCGTGCCGAGCTCGGGGCGAACAACTCGCCTAATGCCGTTAACAACGCGCTTGGGCAGCCTTTCAGATGGGACATCACGCAGCGACCGCCACGTCCGGGTGACAGCCTCTATCCCGGTAGTGCGATCAACACCACGTCGATCAACATCACCGACAGAGATTTCACTCTGCCGCAAGTATGGCGCTCAACACTCGCCACCGACGTCAAGCTCATGCGCGGGCTGACACTGACACTCGAGGGGATGTATGGCGAGTTTCTCAACCAGGTCGACTACCGCAACCTCAACTTGCGCCCGTCAAACATGCGCTACGTGGTCGACGGGGACACGCTCGTTGGAGTTTCCCCGATCGACGGTCGCAAACTCTACGCAGGGGGCTTGGCAGACTCGCTCGTGGATCGCCGCTTTACGAATGTGATCCTCATGAGCAGTCGCGATGCCGGCAACCAGTATTCGGCATCCGCACAGCTTCGGCTGGATGAGAACAACTCCATCGCTCCCGGCCTGAGCGCTATGATGTCGTACACCTATGGCCGCACGCAGGATCTGACGTCCTCGACGGCGGCCACCGCATTGTCACAGTGGACAGGCACGGACGGGATCGACCCCAACAATTTGCAGGTTGGCATCTCTAACTTCGATCAACTTCATCGTATCGCCATCAGTGCGTCGTACAGAATCACATGGACAGATGGCCATGCAACCACTCTTGGGCTGTTCTACTCCGGCAATTCCGGACGTCCCTACTCGATCTCGTATGCGCAGGACTTTAACGGTGACAACGCTGCGGGTGGCAATGACCTGATCTACATCCCACGTCGCGAAGACCTAAACACGCGAGTCGTGATTCCCAAACCTGCAGACGTGACGGACCTGCGCTCACCCGAACAGATCTGGGCGCAGATGATGGCCCTGATCGATGCCAATCCACTGCTGAAAGAATATCAGGGTCAGATCCTGCCGCGCAATGCTCTACGCGAGCCATGGGTCAACCAGCTCGATTTGCGCATCTCACAGGAATTGCCTGGCTGGCAGTTCACTCTTGATGTGCAGAACCTCTTGAATTTCATCGATCCGTCATGGGGCCTGCAACGCTTCGTGGACTTTCAAAGCTCCAATCTTTTCGGTCTTGTACTCGATAGTCAAAACAAGCCGTTCGACGCCCAAGGCCGCCTTCGGATGTCCTACAGCGAGCCCCTTGCCGCCGGACGTCCGGGGATCTACATTATCGACAATTTCTTCTCACGTTGGCGCGCCCAGCTGGGCGTTCGCTACTCGTTCTGATGGTGCATATGATGCGAATCCTCACAGCCTTCCTGCTCGTTACCGCCGCAATGATCATCGTGGCGGGGTGCCAGGACGGAGTGCTGACATTCCCCACTCCTGAGCCGGCACAAATGCGCATCGTCAATGTCACGTTGAACGTGCCTCGTGCGCGTGTGATCATCGACAGTACTACCGTCATCGAAGCCAACCGAGGCGAGGCATCAGAGTTTGTTGAGGTCGCTGCCGGACGTCAGATCAATGTCCAGCTCGGCAGCAGCAACCGCATCTATCGGTCAAACCTCCGTTACACGCTCGGAGGCAGCGGCAGGGTGATTCTTTTTGTGCGCGGCGATACGACCAAGCTTGTCGAGTTTCGCCGTGAGATTCAGGATACTGTTCTTCCCGTCAGCACGAAGAGCTCCTTCGTGCGCTTTACACACATGGCCGAGAACGTCGATAGCGGTTACTTTCTCGAGCTTTGGATCACCGGTGGCCCTCGTGTGTTCACGGACGAGTTCGAACCGGGTATCAGCTCGAGGTCCTTCTTCCAACTCACCTCAGGTACCTACTCTTTCGAAGTGCGAGAGGCCGGCACAACAAACGTGCTTGCTCGCCTCTCAAACGTCGTGATAGATTCGGGTCGATCGTACATGCTCTACACGTACGACGCATCCGATTCGATCGATGACATGTCCCTTGCAATTTTCTGACGTTTCACATTTACACTGCGGACTACCCATGTTCACCCGTACTATGCTTTGCGTGTTGCTGTTCTCGGCAATCGCCGTAAGGGCGCAAGATCCCATTTCCATCGCCGAAGCGAAGAAACAGGAGTTCAACTCGACGGTGACCAAGATCGCCGGACGCATTTCGTCGGCCGCACAGCTGTCCAATACCTGCTACTTGCAGGATAACACCGGGGGCATTGCGGTGTTCAACGAATCCATGCGCACTGCCGTGCGCATCGGCGACTCGGTTGTCGTTGAAAATGCCACGCTGACAGAGTTCGGCAACACAACTGGCGCTCCGGGAACGGGGCTTGCACAACTTGGTGGCTCGGGGCTGAAGTTCACTGTCATTCCAGGGTCACGCCAGGAACCATCACCACGCAGCACAACGATCCCCAACATCGGAGAGGGTAACGAGGCTACACTCGTGCGTCTGCGCAAGGTCAAGATGGTGGAAACGGGTCGCTTCGAGGGCAACCGCAGTTATAATGCGATGGACAACTTCGGCAACGACATCGTCATCCGTATCGACCGTGCCTGTGAGATCGGTACGAACAATCTTGAGATCCCGACGGGTGAGATTGACATCATCGGAGTGGTGAGTCAGTTTCGCGGTGCTTATCAGGTTCTACCGCGTCTGGCACAGGACATGGGGCTCCCGCCGATCTTCGTTGACACTGTCAGCAAGAATCGGACATTGGATATCACGACATGGAACCTTGAATGGTTTGGCTCCGACGACACGCTTCGCGGCCCCTTCAACAAAGTCCTGCAACGTCAGCGCATCCGCACGGTCATGGATACGATCAAGGCAGACATCTACGCCCTGCAGGAAGTCCTGAGTGATGAAGCCCTGGCGTCTCTGTCCGACTCGATCAAGGGAGGCTACAAGCGTTTCTTTGCCAGCGACGTGACTTCAGATCAAAAGCTTGCCTACATCTACAATCCGGCAACAGTCACGCCGGTATCAACGGGGCTTGCCGTTAATGGTGGCGCTCGCGCATGGGGTAACGGACGGTTCCCATACCGGATGACATTTTCGTATAGCAACCTCGCCGACTTCAAGGTGGTCGTTTTCAACATTCACGCCAAAGCAACGAGTGACTCAACAGCGGCCGATGATTATCAGCGTCGCAAGACCGACGCCGAGACATTCCACGAGTATCTGAACAACTTCTACAAAGACTCGCTCGTGATCGTCGTCGGGGACTTTAACGATCGTCTGCTAGGTACTACCGTTGACTCAACACTCCCGTCGTGTTACTCGGTGTTTCTGAATGACAGCTCGTGGACCGCAACGACGGCCGAAATGGAACGTCAGGGCCTGTCCTCCTACGTGGGCTTCAATCGTGGCTTCCTGGATCATATTCTGACTCGCACGCCCGGCGGACTCATGCTCCACCGCGCCACGCTTGAATCGCCTGAGCGGTACCTGACGTCGTATTCGACCACCGTGTCGGACCACCGTCCCGTCACACTGCGAATGTTCCCTCCTGAGCCAACATCTGTGAATGAGAACGACAAGGGCCTGGCTTCGACCATCCGCGTTTCGCCAAACCCGATGTCAACAACTGGCATGGCGGAGATCGTTCTTGAGCAGGGCGGCCACCTGACGGCAGAGATCGTCAGCGTCACCGGCGAACGTTTCTCACTGGTCAACGAAACCCTGCAGCCGCAGATCCGCCTGCTGATGCTTCCTGTTGACAAGCTCGCGCCCGGCGCTTACTCATTGGTCGTGACCGTCAATGGCTCATCGACAGCAATGCCGATCGTCGTAACGCGCTGAAAGATCTTGAAGGACACTCCAACGGGAGATGTGCACGATGCACATCTCCCGTTTTCTTTTCAAGGGGGCTGACTTACAGCATGCTTCGCACAACGGACGCCATGGCCACGGCGGCTGTTTCCGCGCGCAGACGCAGCGAGCCGATCCGCCAGAACCGCGCCGACACACCATCGCGCAGGACCTTCAGCTCACGTTCAGAGAGTCCGCCCTCAGGACCAATAACAACAACGATCCGGCGTGCCGTGCGAACATGTTCTGCATCGGCGTGACATTGATCGCCATCGGCATCGCCCACGATAACCAGTGCACCTGCAAGATCGAGCGCATCCATCGTTGTGGGAGCATCGATCATCGGCAGAAACGGATTGCCGGACTGCGTCATGGCGGCAACGGCCTTTGATTGAAGTCGATCCAACGACGATCGCAGATGCTGCCCGCGATCACAAACAAGAGGCACAATACGCCGAACACCGAGTTCGGTGAGTTTTTCCACGGCCATCTCAAAGCGATCACGGTTATCGAGCACGCCCAGGACCACCGTGACGTCGGGCTCGGGCGGAGCACTCATCTGTTCACTCTCGACCATGAGATCCAGCTCCTTCATGCCGCGAGATGTCCTGCAGAGAGCGATGAGCCCCCTACCGTTGAGAACCCGCACGTGCTCGCCGTCACGAAGCCGCAAGGCAGCAATATGACGCCTGAGGTCATCGTCGAGCGGGACGGCAGAAGCCCCCTTCTCAAGTTGCGCGCAATAGAGGTTGTCCATGTGGTATTTTTGGCCTCGACCTTCACCAACAAGTAGCCTATGAACTCTGAATTTACGTGCATTCGCACCTACGTCCCTCAGCCGGGCGTCGGCGCGATCCAACTCAACCGTCCGGCCGTGCTCAACGCATTGAGCCTGCAGACGATGATCGAACTCGTCGAGGCCTTTGAAGCGTACGATGCCGACGAGGCAATTCGCTGCATCGTGATCCACGGAAGCGACAAGGCCTTTGCAGCCGGAGCCGACATCACCGAGATGTCCGACGCAACGCTCACTACCATGCTGGCACGAGATCAGTTCGCCCGTTGGGAGCGCATCCGTCAGGTCAAGACACCCATCATCGCAGCCGTGAGCGGCTTTGCGTTGGGAGGGGGCTGCGAGCTGGCGATGCATGCCGACATGATCATTGCCAGCGATACGGCCCAGTTCGGTCAGCCGGAGATCAACATCGGCGTGATGCCGGGCGCCGGTGGAACGCAGCGTCTGACGCGCGCCGTGGGCAAGGCACTTGCGATGGAGATCGTCCTGACCGGACGCATGATCTCGGCCACACAGGCACAGGCCGCCGGCCTTGTCAACCGTGTTGTGCCGGTGGCGTTCTACCTACAGGAAGCGTTCGCCCTTGCCGGCGACGTTGCCTCGAAAGCACCAATCGCCGCACGCCTGGCCAAGGAAGCCGTTCTCAAGGCGCACAGTACCACCCTGGAAGGTGGACTCGAGTTCGAACGCAAGAACTTCTATATGCTCTTTGCAACCGAGGATCAGAAAGAAGGCATGGCGGCATTTGTTGAGAAGCGCAAACCTGAATGGAAGGGCAAGTGATGACCACCTATGAAACACTGTTGACGAGTCTCGATGGTGGCGTCTTTACCATCACCCTGAATCGTCCCGAATCATACAATGCGGCCAATGAACAGCTCACTGCGGATCTGCAGCATGCGCTGGCATACGCACGCGACACAGACGACGTGCGCTGCGTGGTGCTTACTGGTGCGGGCAAGGCCTTCTGCAGCGGTCAGGATCTGAAGGATGCTCCAAAGTCGGGCGATAAGCGCGACCTACGCGACTCTCTCAACCGCCGCTACAATCCCATCATCCGGCTGATGCGCGACATGCCGAAGCCGATCATCGCCGGCATTAACGGCGTGGCCGCAGGCGCGGGACTCTCAATTGCCCTTGCTGCGGATGCACGCGTGATGAGCGCTTCGGCGAAACTCGTCGAAGCATTCATCGGCATCGCCCTTATTCCCGACTCCGGCGCTACGTGGTTCTACCCGCGCACGATGGGCTATGCCAAGGCATTTGAGTTTGCGACACTCAATGCGCCGATCACTGCCGAACAGGCGCTCGAGCTTGGTCTGGTCAATAGCGTCGCTCATCCCAAGGCGTTCTCGTCGGCTTTGCAGTCGCTTGCATCGCAGTATGCGCAGGGTCCGACGCAGTCATACGGATTTGTAAAGATGCTTCTTCAAAAGGGGCTATCCTGCTCGCTTGATGACATGCTGGAACTCGAAGCCGAGTATCAGCAAAGGGCCGGCGATTCTGCCGACTACCGCGAGGGCGTTCAGGCATTTCTTGAAAAGCGGCGCCCGAACTTTTCCGGCCGGTAAGTCCCCTTCCCCGCACCAGCATGGCACGTTCCCGACCGACATTGTTTGAGCAGATTCGCGACGACGGCCGCGAAGCCCAGTCGCAGGATGGGCTCAATCGCTCTGCATCGCTGCGCGTGGTGATCATTACCGTCGCGACGCTTCTGATGATGGCGTTTCTTCCCGGACGACTCGGTGAGATCCGTCAGGCGGCATTTGACCGATCTCGCATGGGTACGACTTGGACCGAAGAATCGCTGGTGGCCGACTACCCATATCCGGTTCAGCGAAATGTCGACTCAGTCTCCAATGACCGGGCAGCTGCCCGCGGAGACGTACCTGCATACGTCCGCCGCACAGGTGATGCCCTTGCCAGGGCACTGCGGCGACTCACAGCGAACGGTAATGCAGAACTCGAAAAGATCATCTCCGAACTTGTTGAGCCGGCCATACGATCATTGTACGGGGCTGATGCCGGCGAGATCATCGACGTCGACCTTCGGCAGATTCCGCGAACAGATCCGATGATGATCGACGCTGACGGCAACGAGGTGTTGGCCTGTCGCCATGATCGGCTGCGTGATTCGGCATCAGTGGCCGAGGGGCTTGACCATCTTCTGATGAATGTACCGGTCAATCTAAGGCCGGAGGTCCGCACACGTCTGCATGCGTCGATCGTGCCCACGTTGCGCTTGGACAGGCCGACGTGGCAACAGCAGCAGCGCCTTGCCGAACAGGGCGTTTCGATCACTCGGGAGATCGTTCGCAAGGGCGATGTCATCATTCGCAAAGGTGATCGCATCGACGAGCATCTGCTGAGTCGTCTGGCCTCATACCGCTATGCCGAGTATATCCGATCAACCTCGCAGTACTCGTTCTTGGTTGCTCTTGGGTCGGCCGGACACGCCCTTGTGCTGATCGCAATCGTCTGCCTCTACTTGTACTTCGTGCGGTATACGTCTTTTGCTCGAAACGGCCAGCTTGCAGCGCTCCTTGCCATGCCCGTTGCGTCGGCAGGTTTTGGATGGCTGTCGATCGCTCTGCCAACGTCTCTGCCTCTGGAGTACACGATTGTCGTACCGGGCTTTGCCATGCTCGTGTCGATCCTGTACGACGTGCGTACGTCGATCGTCGTCACACTCTCATGTGCCCTTTCCGTGGCTGCTGCACGTGGCAATGATCACGTCATCGCCGTGGTGATGATCGCAGGAGGGGTTATGGCGGCCTATTCGGCAACGAACCTTCGCAGCCGTACACAGATCTTCACGTCTATCCTTGCGATTGTTTCTGGACTGGTGATCGTTACCCTCTCGATTGAGCTGGAGAACGGCACGCCCCTTCTCAACCTTGCGACAAAGCTTGGCGGCACGGTTGTCAATGCGATCATCTCTCCACTGTTTGCCGTTGCGGCGATCCTGCTCATGGAGCGGACGCTGAATGTGGCAACGGATCTGAGGCTGGAGGACTTCGACGACATCAATCATCCGCTGATCCATCAGCTCAACCAGGTCGCCCCGGGTACCTACCAGCACACAATGTCGGTGATGCACCTTAGCGAAACGGCAGCAGCTGCAATCGGTGCAAATCCCCTGCTGGCGCGCGTTGGCGCACTGTATCACGACATCGGCAAGATCACCAAGAGCGAGTACTTCATCGAAAATCAGATCGACATCGGTAACAAGCATGATCGTCTGACACCTCGCAAGAGTGCTGAGATCATCCGACAACACGTCACTGATGGGATCGATCTGGCCAAGGAGTACAGGCTTCCTGACCGGATCTGGAAGTTCATCCCGATGCATCATGGCACGATCCTGATCAAGCATTTTTATGCCAAGGCCGTCGAAGAGGCAGAAGGTGCACCGGTCGATGCCGGTGAGTTTCGATATCCCGGGCCAAAGCCCGACTCAAAGGAAACCGCGATCGTCATGCTCGCCGATGCAGCCGAAGCGTTTTCCAGACTTGTCGAAGCAGGAAATCGTGAAGAGATCGAGAAGGCCGTCGACTCGATCTTCACCGACAGGTTTACTGATGGTCAGCTGGATGACACGCCGCTAACGACAAGCGATCTGCATCTCATCCGCGAATCCTTCGTCAACTCGCTGCTCGGATCTTCGCATCAACGTGTACGCTACATGGAAGTTCGGCCCAGCGACGAATCGGCAGCATGAAACGTGTTCTTCCAGCGGCGTTTGAGCGAGACATCAAACAGTTCATACACTATGCCCGACTGGAACGGGGCCTTGCAGCCACGACAACCGAGGCGTATCGTCACGATGTGACGCAGTACGGAGGGTATCTGCACGAACGGGGCCTGATATCCTTCTCCGAGGCCACGCTCGAAATCGTCAGGGGCTTCTTCGAGCATCTTGCCTCACTAGAACTCTCGGCCACAACCCGCGCACGATACCTTGCCTCGGTGCGGCACCTCCAGCATTTTCTTGTTGGTAATGGCCGACTTGATCGCGATGTCACGGAGGCGATCGACATGCCCCGCCCGCGTCGGCCCCTTCCTGAATGTCTGTCAGTGGCGCAGATGATCAGTTTTCTCGAGGCGTTCGATGCTGCCGATCGGTACAGTCTGCGGAATCGCGCCATGTTCGAGACCATGTATGCATGCGGCCTGCGCGTCACTGAGACGATCTCTCTTCGTCAGTCCGACGTGATGCGAGACGTCGAACTTCTGCGGGTCTTCGGGAAGGGATCAAAAGAACGAATCGTTCCGATCGGAGCGGAGGCCCTTTCATGGATTGAGCGCTATCAGCAGCAGGCGCGGGGGCAGCTGATTACCACATCCGATACGGACGACGTTCTGTTTCTGAGCTCGCGCGGACGCAGGCTCTCTCGCATGGCGGTCTGGAAGATCATCCAGCAAGGGGCTCAACAGGCGGGAATCACGATGCATCTTCATCCGCATCTGTTTCGTCATTCGTTTGCCACCCACCTGCTTGAAGGCGGAGCAGACCTGCGAGCGGTCCAGGAAATGCTCGGACATGCCGATATCGCCACCACGCAGATCTACACGCACATCGATCGGGACTATGTTCGGGAAGTGCATACGTTGTTTCATCCGCGATCGACATTTACGGCCGGATAGCCCCCTGCCCAGGAGAATTCATGAAGACCTTTGTGCATCTCATTGTTTACCTGTTTGCATCGTGCTCCGCCGTGGCGGTCGATGTGCGATTCGGCGTGGATAATCTCCTTGAGACAGACTTTGCCCTCTTACGGGGAAAGCGCGTCGTGCTTGTAAGTCATGCCGCGGCACAGACCTACCGCGGAACAACAACGGCCGAAGAGTTTGCCGGTACGCCGCAGCTGACGCTCTTGCGGATCCTCACACCCGAGCATGGCTTCTATGGCATCATCGAGGCGGGTAAGAACGTCGAAGACGATTCATTGTTCGAACGTCCGGTCCGCTCACTGTATGGCTCAACACGTCGTCCCGACTCGTCGATGCTTGCCGATGCAGACGTTGTGGTTGTGGACCTACAGGACATTGGCGTTCGCTCGTACACGTTCATGTCCACGATGATCGAGGTGCTTGATGCCTGTGCGCAGTTCAACAAGCCTTGCATGGTGCTCGACCGTCCGAATCCACTCGGTGGATTGATTGTTAGCGGCGGACTGATCGATGATTCGCTGCGATCGTTCATTGGCAGACTGCCGATTCCGTATGTGCACGGTTGCACGCTGGGTGAGCTTGCCACCATGGCCAATGAAGAGCACTGGCTGACGCAGAACCCGATGCGTAAAAAGCAGCGGTGCATGCTTACGGTGGTCAAGTGCAAGCGCTGGCTTCGTTCCGAAACGTGGGACAAGCTCGACCGTCCATGGTATCCCACAAGTCCGAATATCCCATCCGTGGAATCAATCCGCGGTTACTCTATTGCCGGAGTTCTGGGAGAACTTGGACTGCTCAGTATCGGTATGGGCACGAACATGCCGTTCCAGATCATCGGAGCACCAGGGCTTAGCTTCAGTTCGTCAATTATCAACGGCCTCAAGGATCGGGGGCTTGACCTTGTCAAGGCGCGCTTCAAACCCCGTGGCGGCAAGTTTTCGGGAGAGATCTGCGACGGCTACCATCTCTTCCCGAACAAGGCATGGCGTCCGATGGAAGCGCTGTCACTGCTGATGTGGGAGGTTCGCCGTCAGTTCCCAAACGCCTTTCCCGACACGCTCATCAAGACATCAAACGGCAAGACGCTTGCCAAGGCCATCGGCAGGAGCGATGTCATTCTTGCCCTCTGTCAAGGGGCTCAGCTATCGCGCATCGACATCCTGTTTACGCGTGGTTACGAAGAGTTTCTCCTCACACGGCGCAGGTACCTGCTTTACGACAAGTAACGAGTAGCCCCCCTAGCGGACTCCGCCGCGCAGGATCTTGGAGAGCTTAACCAGGCCTATTCCGAGGCCGACGCGCCGCGTCAGTGGGTCGACCCCCTCAAAGAAGACATGATCATCTCCAATGATCATTCCTGCCGAGCCCCCTCCATCAAGATTTAGAGCATCGCTGCATCCAAGAAGAGCCATGATCTGCGACATCTGCTGTAGCGTAGCGCCGACGGTCCTACGCTCTGGTCGATCAGCCGGCACGGCCACAAGCATCAGGCGCGTACCCGTCGAATCGGTACCAACGGCGCAGCGAGCCAGCGCATGACTTATGAATCGCTGTCCGGTGCTTCCCTCAAGCAGTGCTTCATGTTTGGCACTTCCCTTTCGCACAAGCCGCGGGGTGCCGCAGACTGCGTTCATGAACGGAGTCTGTGGGGCAATATTCGTTCGATAGAGCAGCCGCACGGTATCGCCGATCTTCGGAATCTCTCCGCCGGAAAAGGTCGACCTCGGCACGGATACCACCGCACCGCGTATCGGCATGGTCACGGTTGCCGTGTCGGCGCTGAGCACTTCACAGGGAATCGTCACATTGACGCTCGTCGATCGCAGATACCGTACGCGGATCTTGAGCATCGGGTACTCTGCATCACGCTCACGACGCGCGCGGGCGATCTCCTGGCGCAGCACATCCTGTGTCAGCGCTGCCTCTGTTGAGTCCTGCTCGATGAACACCGTGTCCTTGATGGCCTCCTGATAGGCGCGCTCGATCTGCTTGGGGCTGACATACGGGACGGTGTTTCCGGCATAAGAGTTATAGACCACGACACCCAGATCGTCCCGGTGGTTCACAGCAGAGATCGGCAGCTGACGACCACTGATGTCGACCATTCCGGTGATGGTGAATGTGTCGATCGACATAGTGTTGCGGACGTCAAAGAAAGCGCTCGACCATTTCTTGTAGCTGTTCATTTCGACGACCTCGCCGTCGATCACGCACGGACCGATGAGGGTGTTACGAACGGCGCGCCAGAAGTTGCCGTTCACAATGCCATAGACCGTGTGCCGTGAAGTTGCAGAAAACCTCTCGGCCATCTGGCCGAGTCGTTCAAGGCCGAAGGTATGATCTTCTGCCTTTACTAGTCGAAGAGCATTGCCGGGGATAGACCGGTCAACCAACAGCGCGTGAACAACGATCGGCGTTTTGCCGTTGGTTCGAAACTCGACATAGCGAGCCCCCTGACCGATTAATGAGTCCCTGAGCGGCGTCAGTGCCGAAATGACAAAGGGGCGTGCGCGGCGGGAGCGACGAATTCGACGCCGGCGAGAGACCTGCTTGCTAGAGGCCCGTTGCAGCGATGCGGTTTGTCTCGTCGAGCGGACCTTTGTCTTCTTCGTGCCCTGTTTCGAGGTCTTGTTCACGACCTGCTTGGTTGACGACTTTGCACGGCGTGTCTTCTGCGCCGCCGGCAGCTCGAACGCTAGAATTCCGAACTCGAGGATCATCAGCACAACGGTGATCATCCGGCACCAGCTCGGGATATGTCGAGTCAGAATGCGAAGCATAGCAGGGAAAGTTATGGCACCACACCGAGCCGAAAGTGTGGAGTTATTCACATGCACCAGTCGAATCGGAACACATGGCGGGCAGGCGTCGTAGTTTCGCGACATGACCAACGACACAGTACTTCTTGCTCAGCATGATGGTGTTGCGACCATCACGCTCAATCGCCCGGATAAGCTCAACGCGCTCAATGCGGATTTGTTGGATGCCCTTGAACACACACTGCGGCATCTGCAGTCCGATGCGACCACTCGCGCGGTGATGATCATCGGTTCGGGCAGCAAGGCCTTTGCTGCCGGAGCTGACATTGCGCAGCTTCATGCGCAGGACGCCTACTCCGGACGTCTGTTTGCCGAACGCGGACAGCGAGTGTTCTCGTTGATCGAGCGCTTTGGAAAGCCCGTGATCGCCGCGGTCAACGGCTTTGCTCTTGGCGGTGGTTGTGAGCTTGCCATGTCATGCCACATGCGTTTTGCGGCCGATAGTGCTAAGTTCGGTCAGCCGGAGATCAATCTGGGCATCATCCCGGGATTTGGAGGCACGCAACGTTTGCCACGTCTTGTCGGCATGGCCAAGGCCCTTGAATTGATCCTCTCCGGTGAAATGCTCACCGCACAGGAAGCGCATCGCCTAGGCCTCGTCAACCGCGTCTACCCTGCAGCAGAACTTCTTGAATCAACGATGGCTTTCGCGGCCGGGCTGGCCGCTAAAGCGCCACTTGCGCTACGTGCATGTTTGGAGGCAACGCAGGCCGCTGCCGACACATCAGCGCTTGAGGGTATGCACATTGAGGCGAGTGTGTTTGGTCGCACTTGCGGCACACAGGACTTCACGGAGGGTACGGCTGCATTCCTCGAAAAGCGGCCGGCCGTCTTTACCGGACGCTAAGGCTTAAGCCCCATGGGTCCGCTGATTTCGACCCTCTACCGAGGCCTCGTGGTGCCATTGATCCGGCTGGGGCTGTTCGTGCTGGCCCCCTTCAACGCGAAGCTTGCCATGCGGCGTCGAGACGAGACGCGGCTTATGCAGCAGGCCAAAGCCAAGCTGGTGCTTGAAACGCGTCCGCGCGTGTGGTTCCATGCAGCATCAATGGGAGAGCTTGAACAGCTGATCCCTGTCATCGAGCAGCTTCGCGCATCCTTCGACGACGTGTGCATCGTAAGCACGTGTACATCCGCTTCAGGACGCGAGCATGCGGCGCGTCAGGCGTGCATTGATCACGCTCTGTACCTTCCGGTAGACCAATCGCATGCCATGAAAGAGATCATCGACGTCATCAGACCTTCGGTGGTGGTGATCGATCGATATGATCTCTGGCCCGTGATGGTCAGCACGTTGCACCATCGACGGATCGTCACCATGCTCGTCAATGCTACGATGCCATCAGCGGGACGCAATGCGCTGCTTCGGGCGTTCACTCGCCGGCTCTACCAGATGATCGATACGGTCATCGCCGTGAGTCAGCAGGACGCTCATGATCTTGCAGCGTTGCTCGAACGCGAGATCGAATGGAAGCCCGACACACGCATGGACCGCATCCTGCAGCGTCGGGACGCTGCGGCACTTGCGCCTCGTGAGCTTCCGCCATGGAATGGTCACACACTTGTGCTGGGTAGCACGTGGCCTGCTGACGAAGCTTTGCTGCTGGACGCATGGAAGCGTGTTTCTGCGAGAAACTGGCGTTTGGTGATCGTACCGCATGAGCCCACCGACCAAGCTGTTTCGGCGATCGAGCACCAAATTCCCTGCCGGCGGTTGTCAAGTATTGCCCTCGACGAAGTGGCCGCTGCTTCGCCCCATATCGTTGTCGACTCGGTCGGCAAGCTGCTGCAGCTCTATGCAGCGGCCGACGCGGCCTATGTTGGCGGAGGGTTTGGCGTTGGCGTCCACTCCCTAGCTGAGCCGGCCGGATTCGGCCTTCCGATTGCCTGCGGTCCAGCCATCGAACGCTCACGTGACGCAAAGGGGCTTATCCAGCACGATGCTGTTACGGTCGTTCGCACCCAGAAGGACGCCGTCGAGTGGTTAACAGCGACCCACAGCGACGACATGCGTACTTCCGCACGCGAGCGTTGCAACAGGTTCGTGAGCCAGAACACGGGATCATCCGAACAGATCACACAGCTTGTAGCCGACAGTCTGCGTCGGCTGGCGATCAGCGGACAACGTGTACGGTAGCGCTCGAGACTGACTCCTCCGACAGCAACCGCACGGCATATGTACCAGCAGGCCACAAGGATGTGTCGATGAACTGCTCGCCCCCTTCCAGAACTGCAGAATAGACGATGCGTCCCGCAATGTCGCTCACATCAACGTTCGCCATTTTGTTGGAGATACGCAGACGCAGACGCTCATCGGCCCACCGAGCAAAGCCCTCGCGCACACCATCGTTTTCGAGGACGGAGGTAGGCTTAACTGGAGGTGTGAACTTAAGAATGCACTGCTTGCCTTCATCGAGTGAGAGGTATACCGAACCGTCAGCCGCAAGTGCAATACCGACCGGGCGTGCCCACCGCGTGGCCTGATTGTTAGTGTCGCGGATAAAACCCGTACAGAAGTCTTCCACACTGTTTGCGATGGTATCGATGTCTGAATCGAATCGCAGGAACACGACCTTAGCCCCGCTCGGTGGCGTGCGATTCCATGAGCCGCGCATCACCATAAAGAGCCCATTATCGTATCCATTTCCAAAGCCCGACGGTGCGAACTCGAGAGCCATGGGCGCACAATGTGCATCAACGAGAGCGGCAGGGGGCGACATGGATCTCACGCGAGCCGAGTCGGCTGAGGTGATGGGAAGCAGATCCGCGTAATCACCACCAAAGCCGAAGAATCGCTGGTGGTGATAGGCATACGGGTATCCATAGAATCCACCATCGCGGACGATATCGATCCATTCCGGCGGGATGTTGTTACCCTGAAGGTCACTACCATTATTGTTCGCCCAGAGCTTGCCGGTTCGTGGGTGGAGGGTCATACCAACGCTGTTGCGTGCGCCTGAAGCAAAGATGCGCCGACCCGCTCCGTTGTAATCATACTCTTCGATAAGTGCTCTTTCAGCCTCACGATCGGCGTTACCACGCGAGCCGACACTGAAGTAGATCTTACTTCTGATCGTGTCAAGCACCACCGTCCGAGTGCGGTGATTTCCTCCGAGTTGATTTGCTTGCGCCGCCTTGTCGATGATCGTTAGCCGCTGATCGTAGATCAGACTCTGAGGATCACTGCGCCATAGGCGTACGAGAGAAGCCTCCTGAGCCACGTACATAGTGTCGCGGACAAATCGCACATCATGTCCATAAGAGAAGCCCCTTGCTGCGATGATGACCGTGTCGGCAACGCCGTTTTTGTCACGATCAGGTAGAGCAAGGATGTTGTTGCCGTTCATATTCGCAACGAAGAGCGTTGAATCGGGGCCCCAGGCCATAAACCGTGCCTTGTTGAGTCCCGTAGCCGCAAAGACGCTCACCTTCCACCCTACAGGTACAGAAACGCCATTGGCAACTGGGTCAAGACCGAGTGACGAAAACCGCGTGGGCACGGAAATGCTGACGCGTTCCATCGGAGGGTTGATCTTCGGTGTCCACGGAATAGTGCCTGGTTCCTGTGCTGACAAGCCGACGCAGGTCAGGATGAAACAGATGCCGCAAAGGACCGAATGGAATGGAAGCTTGTTGATCATGGGTGATCGAAATGAATGGAACACAACGACACTCGGACATATAAAACACAACACCCTCTCTCAGTTCCCCGAGAGAGGGTGTTGTGAAAGTTTCGAGATGTCTTACTTGACGATCGTCAGCGTCTGTGGCTCGCTTGTGAACGGTCCTGACATAACTTGGAAGAAGTACGTTCCAGCTGGCAGCATGTTTGCATCAACCGTAAGATCATACGTTCCAACTTCAAGCTTCTGATCAACAAGCGTTGCAACCTTTTCGCCCATCGCGTTGAAGAGATCAACACGTGTTGGAGCTGCGATACCGACGCCGTATGTGATCACGCCTGTGCTCACGACTGGATTTGGACGGACCGGAGCTACCGAGAAGCGCGTGTTGCTGACACCAACAAGGCGCTTCACGTTGGCGCATGGAAGCGTCAGTGTGATCTTGCCAGGGATGTCACGGAAGAGAACGTAGCGCTCATCGTTGCCAGAACGATCATGGTCATTCCAGTATGTGTACACGCTGACCGGCGTCGAGAACGTGCCTTGCTTGGACTGGTTCAGGAAGACATCAAACTTGACCTTAAAGGCTGGCGCATTGATGTTACGCAGTGGCGACTTCGTAGCGCGCTGATCAGCCAGATCGATTTCGATCGAGTTGAAGTCATCGCTTGGCTTTCCGAAAGGAACTGGATCGTTGACAACTGTCCAGCCTTCCATCTGCGTTCCAGCCAGGATGATGTCGGCCTTACCCGAGCGAGGCTTCACGATACGTGGATCATAAGAGAGACGTACGCGGAGTTCCGTCAGGTCAGCCTTGTCAAGTGACTCTGGGTCTGCCTTGAGCTCGATTGCGACATCAACTGAACCGCCCGGAGCTGCCTGATAGCCTTCACCGATCATGTTCGTTGTTTCGACGTACAGACCATTACCAGAGACCGGTGCTTCCTTCTCGATCTTCGTCAGCTCATCGGTGATCTTCAGAGTTCCCTTGAACTCTTCGTTACGACTGATCAGGCTCTGCGCTGCCGCCTTTGGAGTAGCGATATCACGCTGACCCGTTGCCATGAGAGTTACATGGTCAGGTGAGAAGCGCACTTCAATGTTACCCGTTTCGCCGGGAGCTACGTCGAGATAGTAGGCGCCCGTTGCCTTATTCGGAAGAACGGTAAAGCGAGCCGCGTCGGCACCTTCGACCATGTCAGCATACTGGAAGCGACGTGTCACGTTCTCGTCGTGCTTGACCGTTACGTTGATCATGGCATCCTTGTGGACGTACTGATTGACGCTTCCACCCGTTGGGTAGAAGTCACCACCCTGCACTTGAGCCTTGATCGTGTACTGCGGAACGTATGGTGCCTGACCGTTCGTGCCAACGTTGGTCTCAATAACAAACGGTGTCGAGTACGTACCTGAGAGCTTAGGATCGAAGCGCACCTGAAGGTCAGTAGGAACTTCACCTGACTTGATCATCCATGGGCTCTGTGGAGTTGGAGCATTGAGCAGCTCAAACGGAGAGTTTGGATCCAGCAGACGGATACCCGTAACGATCACGTTGGCCGTGCCCGAGGTATTGCCGGTTGTCGGATTCGACTCGTCGTCCTTGCTGATGTTCGCGATCTGAATGTTCTTCACGATCGCTGCTTCGCCACGGTTGAACTGACCGAAGTCAAGATCGGCACCCTTGACATGTGGCTGCCATGCAGTCGCTACAAGCTCAGCAGAGACTTCCTTCTGTTCCGTTGAGTTGGTTGGGAAGACAAGCTCAGCCTTGTAATTGTTGCGCTCAGCTCCACGACCAGGCAGTTCGTTAGGAACAAATGCAACAGTGATCGACCGAGTCTGTCCGTCGCCCTTGCCAACAAGCTGAATTGGGAATGAACCTGCAGTGCCGTTATCAACAATACGGAAAGCAGCTGCATCTGTTCCACGGATAACCGGAGCGTTGAACGAGATCGGCTGATCACCGAAGTTCGAGAACGTAACCGTCTTGCGATACTCGTTGATGTTCAGACCACGCTGAACGTTGTCGATCACGCGCTCATTCCATGGCTCAGTAACCACTGCAAGATTGAACGTAACGCCTGTACCGGTCAGCACAGCAAGCGAGTCAACTTCCGTTGCATTCGAGTAGAATGGCACCGAAACAGCGTGAGGAACGTTTGCTTCACCCTTTGGCGAGTACGACACAAAGAATTCATACTTACCGTTGCCCGCAATCGTCATCGGGAACGCTGAAGCAAGCGGCTTACCGTCAAGTGTCGTTGGGTCGAAGAATTTGCCCGTACCATCAAGCAGGCTCTGCTGGAAGCCGGTCACGATCAGCTCAACGCGGCTACCATTGATGATCTCAACCTTGCGACGAATGCCGGGTGAGCTAGCAGGAACCTGTCCCCAGTTCGCATCACCGACAAAGATCTGTGGCTGCTCGCCACGCACACGGACTTCCGTCGTCTTCTGCGTGTAGCACTCGAGTTCTACGAGCACAGTGTCGAGAACAAGCGGTGCAGTCTTAATCGTGGCCGTGATCGTGATGTCACGGGCCTGGCTTGGGCCAAGAATAAAGCCACCTGGAGGTGCGATCTTGAACACCTGAGCAGCTGAGCGCACAAAGATCTTCTTGATGTTGACCGGACGATCCTTGCTCAGGTTCGTGATGGTCATCGTCTTAGACTCCGGTGTGTTGAAGGCGATCGTACCGAAATCAATCTTCGCAGGAGTCCAGCTGATCTTGTCAGCGACATACGTGTAGGTCTTTTCAACAAACTTGCCCGAGCGCGTGACAACGCGCACGACGGCCATGGCATCTTTCGTTTTGTCTTCAACGATGAGCTTGAACTTGACGTTCGTATCACCACCGACAAACTCCGGATCGACTTCAAGGCGATAGTTCGAGAGTTCTTCAGGATACACGGCGAAGATCGAACCGCAGTTACCGCCGCGCTGAATGATCTGACCTTCAGCTTCAATATCACCGCAGATCGGTGCGTCCTTCACAAACAGCGAATCGTCGCATGGAATAGACACATCAACGGAGATCGGAGTGCCATAGGCACGACCCATCTGCATACCGTCGAGTGAGCCGTACGTCCATGCCATCCAGCGGATGTTTGGTTCGTTGGATTCGAGATAGTGATCACCAACAGACACACTGACGCGAATGGCCGAATACGGCGTACCCTGGATCTTGAACGACGCTCCACCAACTGATGATCCGAGATTCTTGCCATCAAACTTGATTTTGTTGATCTCGTCTGTTTTGTAGACGATGTTCATGAAGTTGTCCATGCCCTCTGGAGCCGAGAACACACCGTAGTTTGTCCAGCGGTCAACAGATGGAACGTACTCCATCATCGGCATGCCAGCTTCTACCGTCGGATGACCCTGCGTATTGTCACCACCATCCTTGCCAAAGGCAGGAGGCAGAACCTTCGCATAGGACTTACCATACTGAGTTGACAATACCGGCTTATCAGTCTTCCAGAACGTCGCGACCGACATCACCGGAACGATATGCGACTCACCACGGCGAAGGGTACGCTCAGCGGCAAGTCCATCACCCGAGCTGCGCATCCGATAGATCTTGGTTTCATCTTCAAGGGCGATGAAACGAACAACATCACCACGGTCATCTTCGATACCGATCTCCGCGCCTGTTGTTCCAACAGGGTTGGCACGAACGGAAGTGTACATGGTTGGAATTGTCACGAATTCTGTGCCGGCCATTTCGACTGGCAGCTGAGCATCGTGAACATTATTGCGAACGAAATGCGCTTCAGCGGCGTACATGCCCGTTGGAGGGAGCACGTCTGGGTAGCGAAGAATCGCAACCTTGGTATGCCCGGAAACGACTGCAAATGGCTTTGTGGAACGAATGAATGTGCCCGACATGTCCGTCGACCATTCCTTGTTCATGTCCTCGTCGATCTTGCCGCGGATAAGGATCGTCTCACCCTTCTCAAGTGTTACCGTTGCTGTCTGCCCCTTGCGAACTGGCGGTGTCTCCATGCCACCTTCTGTGTCCCACGTTGGGGTGTAGGAGATAACCGTGTTGTCGCGTGCGGCGATCACAAGGATCTGCGACGGACGATACTTGTAGCCGGAGTTGTTGCCGTACCGGTCCTGATACATGTTAGCAGTGTAATACGCACGACCCCACGCTTCGACAGGAAGGTGACGTGCAAGCTCTCCATTACCCATCCATGCCTGGAACGTCGAAACCGAAATCGGCTTGTTGGCTTCAACCACAATGCCGTATCCGGTCTTCGTTTCCGATGCGGTTGGCATATAGCTTTCCGTGATCGGAATCTTCAGAACCTTGTTCGCCTCAATCGTGAACTCGCGGTCGAGACGTGCGTTGTCGTTGATCAGAGCCGGAGTACGCACGCGCACCTTGGTGCGTTGCTTAGCCGAGATGAACAACTGCATGGCAGGCTTCAACGCCTTTTCCGACGTACTGGCCCAAACCTGAGGGAAGCCAACAACGTAGTTGCGGCCTTCGGTCAGAACCATAGTTCCCCGACGCTCAGACGATTTAACGTCTGATGCTGTAGCGGAAGTAACGACCGCAAGTGTGAAAACCACACTTGCGAGAGCCCCGCAAAGCACTTTGGAAAGAAGTCTCATGGACTTTCCCCTAAAAAAATGAGATGGGATTGTGAGAACATTTTCAACGGGATGACACGTAGTTCCTCGCCTGAATCCGTGCCGTGACCTCAGAAAATAACCGAAATTCGGTTACATCCAACTTGCATTTCACGAAGATTATTCAACAGGAACACCTTCGATTTCCTTCGCGACAACCTGAATAACAGCGACGGACAATAATGGTTACATGCAAGAAGGCAAAAAAGTTCATTTTTGGGCCAAACGGCGAATGAACTTATCCACATGAGTTTCAAGGGGCATACAGACAATGACCAGTGTTGCCCCGGCGATGAGATCGACTACATAGTGGTAGCGAAGGTACACGGTGGCAAAAATGAGCCCCGTGCCAAACGCCACGAACACGTATCGGAGTTTGCTTCGGTTCTGGAAAGCAAGGATAACATTCACCAAAGTGAGCATGGTGTGACCGCTGGGCATGCAGTCGCGGTTGACCACTGAAGCAGGATCTGTAGTACCGACGACCACTCCCCCACCGATGTTTACGATGCTACGCAGTGTTTCGGTGAACCAACGCCCTGGTAGCTCGATGCTCGTCATGGCAAAATCATGCAGCGTAAATCGTGGTCCAATCGCCGGCATCAGATAATAAAGCAAGTATGAGACGAAGAACATGAATGCCATCATTCGCGCAAAGTAGATCACTTTCGATGTTTCACCGCGCATCCACAGTTCTATTGCGTGAGACACGGGCATGAAGTAAAAAAGGAAGTAGCAGATCTGCAGAAACTCTGTGAGGAACGGATTGGCATGCTCATAGAGCCACACCGTCGGATCCTGTCCGAAAAGCGCTCGATCGGCTGCAATCAGCATGTTGTCATACAGGTGTGGGTTGACGACGGGCACAAAAAGATGCGTCTGATCATACATCATGTAAACGATAGGAACCACGTAGAAGAATCGCACAAACGTCACCGCGGCCGATCCTGTAAGGCGCACGAGTACGATAGAGGCTACAACGAGGGTTATGATAAGGACATTGGTCCAGACGACCGACACGCTGCCGACAATGGAGTTATGAAAGACCAGTGCCATGATCGCGTAGAGCGCCATCATGAAGACCGTATAAACATCGGCCGACACGAAATCGCTCTTCAGGATGCTCCAGACGTCTCGAATACTCATTCGCGTCATCTGTTCGTGCCCTCCAGTTCTTGACCATTCACTTTGACAACGCCTGGCCCAACCAAACACAAAAAGATCTCCCCCAGCAGCTGCGGCGGACACTCCTCGGCCCGCGTCTTGGCAAGATCGATGGCGCAGACCCGCGCGTTTGCTTTGAGGTCTAAGTGATGTCTGCGAGCCCAATCTGCCAAGGCATTGGTCATCACCTTACGGCGTTGCGAGAACGCCGCACGTACGAACTCCATGAAGGGTGCAACATTCAAGTTCATTGGCGTCTCTGCCAGCAGATCAAAGCGCACAACTGAAGACACAACATCAGGGCGGGGAAAGAACGATCCGGGTTTGACGTGAAACATCAGACGAGCACGGGCGTGCAGCCACGTTGCTACCGAGAGAATCCCGTAGTCCTTTGAGCCCACGCCGGCCACGCATCGGCGGGCCACCTCTCGCTGCATCATGATAACACCACGAGACACTTCGTGCGCCTGTGAAAAGAGCCAGAACAGCAGGGGGCTGGTTATAGAGTACGGAATGTTCCCGATGATGCATCTGTGCTGACGATCGGTCGATGGCAAAAGATCTTGGACACGAAGTGCAAGTGCATCACCGCTGACGATCTGCACACGCCCCGAGCGGACCCACGACTGCTGACAGAGGAACTGGACCGCACGATCATCAAGCTCGACACCAACAATGCGATCGGCAGATGATTCACACAGGTGCACCGTAAGAGCCCCCTTTCCGGGACCGATCTCTACAACGTTGTCGCCAGCACTGATCTGCAACGCCTCAGCGATCGACCGGGCAGTTGAAACGTCCGTGAGGAAGTTCTGACTGAACCGCTTTTGCGGCGCAAAGCCACTGCCCACTATTGCGCCTCGAGCGAATGCAACGCATCAACAATTCGTAGCCAGGTCGTTTCGAGTGTTTCGGAGAGAACCTTTACCTGACCGACTACGGGCATGAAATTCGTGTCGCCACTCCAGCGCGGTACCACATGGATATGGCAATGATCGGGCACACCGGCGCCAGCCGCAGCACCAAGGTTCATCCCGATGTTCATGCCGTGCGGAGCATAGGCCAGGTCAAGAGATTTTGCGGCTCTACGCATCGAGCGCATCATGCAGTCAAAAACCTCTTCGCCAAGCTTCTGTAGGTCACCAGAGTGAACTCGGGGAGCAATCATGACATGACCCGGCGAGTAAGGATAGCGGTTCAGCAGAATGATCGAATGACGGGCAACATACACTACCCCAGCGTCGATGGAAGGCGCGTCAACTTGCCCGCTTACGCAAAGGAAGCAACCAGGATCGCTCCCCGACGGGTTTCTGACGTATTCGCCTCGCCATGCTGCCCAAAGCTGATCCATCTTGGGAGTATTTCCTCGATCGTGCAGAGTACAGGTGAAGCTCAAAAATAGCGATGCCCGCTTTGGGGCGGGCATCGATCGTCGACTTTGACGTTGTGAGCTGTTCTTAGAGTGCGAAGCGGATGTCCACACCAACTTGAAGCGCGTTGACGCGAATGTTGTCGGCGTCGCTCAACTTCGTGATTCCGAAGTTGTAATAGGCACACGGAACCACGAGAATGCGTCCGACGGCGATCTCGTATTGCACGCCGGCTTTGATCGCCAAACGCATGCCAGAACGGCCTTCGATCTGGTCGCGAGCAGTGATCTGCGTGCGGTTGAAATTCTCGTACTCAACTCCCGGCACGACCTCGAAGGTCGCATTATCCGGATCAATGATCGTCATTCGCTGAACGCGATCCGAACCAACAACGAAACCAGCAGTTGGACCGACAACCACGCCGAAGTTCGAGTTAAAAAGGTTCAGCTTGTAGATCAACTCAATATCGAACGTCGAGTACTCGATTGACGCCGTATGCTCGATGGCACTGAGATACTTTTCACCGGTGCCCGGATCAAGCGATGGGAGTGTATCGCCCCCTTGCGAAAAGTTCGCCGGGAAGGTATTGTACACAACACGAGCAATGATCGACGACTTCGATTCACGGGGCTTGCCCAAGAGATACTCAAAGGACAGACCCGCATAATATCCGTTTTCCGTTCCGCTTGTGAAGGTCGGGCAGAGAACGTCACCGGAAACCGACTGGAAGCTCGACGAATGCAGCGAGCGGTTGTAACCGGCAACCGGACCAACATAGATCCTCGGGGAGCGGCGCGCCGGCTGCAGAGGTGTGGCGCGAGCACCGATTTCCTGCTGCGCAAGAACGGCTGTGGACGTCGCGAAGAGGAGTGTTGCCAGGACTGCGTAACCCAACTTTCTCATACCCGATTGCCTTAGTTTACGATGATGATGTTCGTGACTTCGACTCCCAGCTCAAGCATGAACACCAGTCGGTAAACCCCTGATGGCCAGCCAGAACAAGAGAAATTACAATGCTGACGTCCCTTTTGCAAAGACAAATGTTCAGTCAACATAAATTGATCGCCCGCGAGTGATTCGGCCCACACACGAGCGTTTGCTGTCAGAGAAGATTCGACTTCAAGAGAGATCACCTGGCTGAATGGCTGACCAAGTGGACGCAGGGCGAGTCCACTGATGGAACCAATGGTTACGATACGCCGACGTGATCCGCATGGATCGATACCGAATTCTACGTAGCTCGATTGCTGCTGTAAGTAGCAGGGCGTGACCTGAAGTGTGGCTCGCATGCTGTCGGGGTCCGGATCTTTCCACAGCACCGTTCCAAAAACTCGGCAGTCGATCGTCCATGGTCCCTTCACGGGCTCCAGCACTCTCAACGCGATGTGCCCGGAGTCTTGCTCGATACTCGCCGGTATCAACCTCGCCCCCGCAGCAGTGGTGAGCACAACCTGCGAAGAGTCCAGAGGTCCGAGAACGAACCTTTGCCTTTCGATGCTCAGGCTCATACTGATCGGTAGTGAAACATCCTGCACATCGGCAAGACCAGCCGTGAGCCGTATCCGTGCAGGACCGGCGAGGCTTCCAGCACCACCGACAAACGCTGCCTCGATAGACGTCTTCGGTGGAATGATCTCGATCAAGATGGTATCAAGCAGAACGACCCCTGCGGAATCCACAACTCGGATCGTTGCAATACTCGGCGACTCGACAATCCACCGATGAATGAATGAGAACGTCCAGCGCTCCCCGGGAAGCAAATCAAACAGGCCTACATTGCCACTCACATCCACCACATCATCGCCTGCTCTCACGGTAACGCTGTCGATTCTTGTCGGGGCTGTGCCTTGATTGACAAGATCGATCGTGATGGGTTCGTCATTGCACGGCCGAACGCGCACACGAGTGCTGAAATCCAGCGTCACGTCTGGACGCGGCCGATCGATGGCACGACCATATAGTCGGAATCGGCTGCGCCCTGCTTGCCCGTAAGGCATGGCGTCGTGGTCGATATCGACGAAACACTCATGTAAGCCAAGTCGCGTGGGAGCAAAGACAACAACGTCATTTAGCCTTGACGGAAGGGGGCGAGTTGTTCCGACGCTGGTTAAGATTGATGCCGGAAGCACAAAACTCGATGAGTCTGGGCCAACAATGCCTATACCCCGTACGAGCAACTCCGTATTCCCACCCGAAAATCCGGTGGTGATGAGGTCAACAAGAGTGTCTCGCCGCGTGTCTACAACGATGGTGCCAAAGTTCACGTCTTGCACAGAAATGTCCGGCATTACCCCTATGCCCATCAACGTGATCGACACGGGCGCGTGTGGTGCCCAGTCGATGCTCACTGGCAACACCTCCGAAAGCGTATCGCGGGTCGTTGGACGGAATGAAGACCTGATCACCAGTGAGTCGACACCGTCGATACGAGCCCCATTTCCGGGAACTCCTGAGAGTGAAAACGCGGAAGAAGCCCGCGGAAAAGAGGGTTCAGCCCAACACCATCCGTCGCCGGTGTTCCGCAGAACGATCGTCGTGTCACTGACAGAGCCCACACGGCGTTCTTTCCAGTCGATCACTACCGATGCAACACGAGGTCGCACACCTCGAGCTCGGCAGACCACCCAGGCCTCCACACCGGACGATGAGACGATCGAGTCGACTCGCGTGATCGCCCCCTGCTGGCGTGGAACAACGCAAACTTCGACCCATACCGTATCGCCCGGCGGGATCTGCCGTGGAAGTCCAAGCGCCACCGTATCGAGCGTAAAGCTGGAGTCGAGCTTCGTTGCAATAAGCTTGTCGAGATCGGTTGGTTTGTCTCCGTTGTTGACGATCGCAGCGCGCCCACATGCCGTGTCACCAAGTCGCACTTCACCGAAGTCGATCGTATCGCCAGTGATACTCGAGCTGACGCGCGTTTTGACGTAGAACGTTCGAAGCAGTCCGCAGGGCAGTTCAATATCGATCGACGCTGCCATTGCCGTGGTGTCGGCCCACTGCGTTGCGCATACTCGCACGGAGACCGAGTCTCGTGCCTTGATCGTGAAAGGACCTATTGGATCTGTGATGACGATGCGCTGATTACCCTGTCTGCTCATCGCGCGAATGGTCACCGGCGTCGAATCTCTATTGCGGATCACCATTGTTGTGCAGCGCTCTCTTCCCCGCTGGGCGTCGATCACAACGTCTCGCGCAACATCGATCAGTGGAGCATCATATCGATAGAGCCATTCCTTGCCGTTTCCTCGATCATCATAGGAGTGGATCACCAGCTGAGCATCTCGGGTCATATCGCGCACACTTGCCTGAAACTCGACGCTGCCGGAGGAGTCAAGGGGCTGGGAGATCGACCATGCGTAGTTGAACGTTCTGGAACCGATCACCGAAACGTCCTTGAGATTTGCTGTGTCGCGGGAGGTATCTCGAATGCTACCCGTGATTGTCCCACAGTCTATCTTCGAGCTGTAGATAGGGGGCGTATCGTCGCGTTTCCTCAGAGGCTCAAAAGCCAGCCCCACAAGATTGGCATAGGAATCATTTCTTGACGTTCCGTACATGATGGCACTGAATGAACCGCTGTCACAGGTGACAACGTGCGTGCCTTCCTGCAGATATACATGCGCCCAGTGAATGCTCGTACCGGTAACGACCTGCATTGCAAGAAGCGGTGCCGTGGCGGTTGCTAAGCGCCCGTCGATCCGTAGCGAGGAAAGTGCATCACGAGTTGCCACAAGGTTGATGCAATAGAAAAAGCGCTGATTGCGAACGCTGTTATCTGGTTCCAGCGTCGGGAAACGGAACAGCGTTTCGTTAACAAACTGCTCGATCGGAGGAACGATCACCATTGCCGGATCGAATGCCCGCGAGGTATCGATCTGACTCGACATCAGCTGAACCATGAAGAACGGGTCCGCCGAACTCCATGAGGCAGGCTCCGACAGAAGCGTATCGGCCCAAGCCCCCACCGCTGACATCTGAAAGGTTTTAAGCCCGTTGGCGGTGGTCAGCCGGATCGTCTGACCGGGCAGCGACGCCATGATCCTGAACATGTCGGGTCTGTTGCTCATGGCAAGTGGTGCTGTTACATAGGCGCGTCCCCACTTATCGGCCGGCGTCAGCTGCTCAACAAGATGATCTTTCGAGGAGCTCATTGACAGCGGGATGCTGCTTCGCATATGGCCGGATATCACAGCGACCGGCTTGGTGGAGCTGATCGATGATCCCGTAAGGTCGTCTCTGCCATGACCCGTGGCGCGAGCCTGCACGAGATAGCAATCGCCCCTGTCGAGGCTGATGCTAAATGGTGTGCGAGCAGAGATACCCATTCTACTGGTCGTTGCCGCGGGAGTGATGGTCACACGGGTGTCGTCTTCGGAAGCCATGATCATGAACTCACCCACACGCGGGATCGTGGCAGTACGATCACGGTTGTTCGGCAGGTAATAGTCAGTGGGCCTATTGATGCTGTAGTACTGCGTTCCGAGGTGACGTATCGGGATTGCCGCGTAGGAGTCCGTCGACCGCAACAGGGTGTTCAGAACATAGACCACGATCGGAACGTCCGATGAGATAAAGACAGACTTCTGCTGGATCATCTCCGAGGCGCTGTTGGCATGATAGGGACTGAGCGTCTCGACATGTACGGTCTTCGCCGCGATCGGAACGATCACCCTGCCTAAAGCCGCAGACTCTATAGTTACCGTCGCATCGTATTGAGACGAGATGAAGATCTGCAGCCGCGGGTCAGCTCCGATTTCAAGGATCTCATTCTGCATGAACCCGACAACGAAGGACGTCCCCTCCAGTGATGATGAGCCCCGTTTCGGCAGAACCTTCTCGATCTGCGCTGAAAGCTGCAGACCGAAAACAAGGCCAAAGGTGACAAGGATAAGGGGGACTCTTTTCACATCGCGGCCATGTTACGACATTGACGCGGCTATCGCAACATCGATCGCCTCACGGGCGCGGGTTCGTAGACTGGTCGAACTGGCGGAGGTCGAAAACCTGGAACAGCAAACTCGGCCTCACGTCCTGTGACCAGACGCTCCGGATGATTCTCGCCGCTTACGCCACCAAGCCAGAACACGTCCGTCAGAGCATTGTCAACAATGGTTGCGTTGATCGTGTCGGCGGCAACCTTGGCCAGCCCCTTTCGATCGCCTGACTCCTGACGGAACGTTATGCTTTGGGCATCGCCAAACGCCATCAGCAGTTTCACTGAATCCGACTGGATCGCGATCGTAATGCGCTTACCCACGATCTGGTCGTATCTCTCTGGCACGAGCGAATCTGACCGTGAGATAAGTACGGCATCGCCGTCACCGACGATCATGCGAATCTCCCCTCCTGAACTGCGCGCCTGGATGGTTTTTGCCAGCAGGACAGATGAATCTGACCAGACAACTGGCGACTCGGTCAGGTCGATCAGGCTGTCGCGGTCCGAGTACTCCATCCTTCCGGAAGTGGCGGCTGCCTCAGCGCTCACCATTCGGACGCTGCCGGCGGCGATCATCCGACTCGAGAAGGTGTCGCCGTCTGATTCGGTGCGCATTTCATCGGCAGCGATGAAGACGGTGTCATCGGACCTCTTCGGGTCTTGCGGCCATGTCCAAGCACGCGACGACCCGTTCAGCCGCAGCCTGCCGGTCAGGGCGTCACGTCGGGCCTGATCGGCACGAAACCATGATCGCCGGGCCGAATCTTGAATCACGACGTTTCCAAGTGCCAGCATGGTGTCGATGCTACGGTCATGAACAAGCGTGTCGCACCACATGCGGATCGAGTCATCCACGGCATGCACGTTCTGCTGGAATGCAGCGATGCGCTTCCGCAGATCATACTGGCCAATTCTCGAGGTGATGGTTCTTCCCCCTTGGTCTATACGTAGCCCCCTTGGAGCATGGGCGATGGATTGACGTCCATCATAACGGACCGATGGGGCGGTTATGGTAAGCTCTGCCTGTCGGATCACAACAGCGCCTGTTAGCTCAATGGTGTTCCGGAACACGTCATGCACGGCACGGTCGCATCGCCCTGTCACGTTTCCCTGCGAAAAACGCACATTACCCTGAAACGTTCGTACTGCAGCATCAATAGCTCCGCTGCCAATCAGACTGTCAGCATGTTCCAGAACGATCGGGATCTCCGGACCGACGCCGTCCTGCGCCCAAACGACCGATGCGGCCAGCAACTTGATGACCACCATGATGAACAGAACAGCTTGCATACCGCCCAAATCTACGCCACATGCAAGGATGGCCGGCCAGAGCAGTAGTTTTGTGTCTTCGTTTCTCTACCGAGGTTCCGTGCACGATATTGGTTTATTGCCCCGTGAGCAATCCGTGATTGCAGCCGTCATTAAAAAGGGGGCTGATCCGGACGTCGTCGATGAGCACCTCGAAGAACTCGTCATGCTTCTCGACACGGCAGGCGTCGACGTCGTTGGGCGTCTGACGCAGGAGCGCGAACGTCCCGATATCTCGACGGCCTTCGGCAAAGGCAAGGTCGAGGAACTGAAGGAACTTGTCGAAACATCCGGCGCGTCAACCGTGGTGTTTGACGATGAGCTCTCCCCTGCCCAGGTGCGGAATCTCGAGGAAGCGCTCAATGTCAAAGTTCTCGACCGGAGCAATGTCATTCTGGACATCTTTGCTTCCCACGCCCGCACACTTGAAGCACGCACGCAGGTTGAGCTTGCTCAGCTGGAGTATCTGCTTCCAAGGCTTACGCGCATGTGGACACACCTTTCCAAGCAATTCGGTGGGGTCGGCACCAAGGGTCCGGGCGAGACGCAGATCGAGACCGACCGTCGTATGTACCGCACACGAATGCAGCGCTTGCGGGAAAAACTCAACGAGATCGATGTCCAGCGCATGGTGCAGCGCAAAGGACGTGAGGGTCTTCCGCGATTCGCACTGGTGGGCTATACCAACGCCGGAAAGTCGTCACTGATGCGTGTGCTGACCCAGGCCGATGTGTATGTGCAGGACCAGCTGTTTGCGACGCTCGATACGACGGTGCGGACGTTTGCGCTTCCCTCCGGACAAAAAGCGCTTATCTCGGATACCGTCGGATTCATCCGTAAGCTCCCGACGCAGCTGGTCGCTTCCTTCCGTTCAACGCTCTCCGAGACTCTCGAAGCCGACATTCTCCTGCATGTGGTTGACGTTTCCAATCCGCATTATCGCGAGCAGATGGCCGTTGTTGAATCGACACTCTCCGAACTTGGGGCTTCCGACACACCGGTGATCGTCGTCTTCAACAAGATCGACAACGTGAACGGGCGTGAGTTACTCGATGATGCCGAGGCCGAGTCACCGGGGTGCGTGTTCGTTAGCGCCTATCGCGGTCTGAACATCGACCGGCTTCTTCATGTCATGCAATCGACCTACGAAGAGTCGGCCGTTCTGCGGACCCTCCGGATCCCCTATGAGAGCATGAATATCGTCGCGCGACTCTACACGGAGGTCGAAGTTCTGCGCCGAAGCGATGAAGATTCCGATGTATTTTTATCTGTTCGCGTGCCGGCCGATCTGCTAGCCCCCTTCACGGCCAAGTATCGGCAATACGTCACCAACGAAGTCCCTTCCCAAACATCTGCTTTGTGAGCACCAATGGCTGCCTTGTGGATCCTCGCGCTGATTCTGACAACCTATATGGCCACCATCTTGGTCATATTCGTCGGACAGGAAGTACATGTTCTGGCCGGTGCGGCCTTGCTTTCCATTTGCGGATACGGAGCATTCAAACTCTTCCAGCGTCGACTGACGCGGCTCTGAACCATTCCTACCCGCATGCATCGTGCTTCGACGTCTGACCATCCGATCATTTACCCTCATCGACGAGATCGATCTTGAATTCGATGGCGGCATGACCGTTCTGCTTGGTGAAACAGGAGCAGGCAAGTCTATCATCATCGACGCGCTGGCCGCCGCAATGGGCGAACGCGTATCGGCTGATCTTGTCCGTCAGGGGGCTCGAAAGGCCGTGATCGAGGCCACCTTCGACATATCCCAGCGCCCCGCTGCAAGCGAGTTCGTTTCCTCGCATGAGCTTTCCTGGGAAGCCCCGGAAGTAGTTCTCCGTCGCGAGATCGCCGCTGCTGGGCCCTCGAGATGCTTTATCAACGACACCCCCGTGCAGAGCACGCTCACGCGTCAGCTGGCCTCCATGCTGGTTGATGTCCATGGTCAGCACGATACACTGGGCCTGATGTCACCATCAACGCATCTTGACGCCTATGATGCGTTTGCGCTCACTGATGCCGCGGCATTACGAGCTGCAATGGCCGAACGCTATCATACGCTTTCCAGCGCTTCGCTGCGCATCGAGGACCTTCGCCGACGCGCCCGGGAAGCCGACGCCGACCGTGCTCGACTGCAATTCATTCACGATGAGATCGCCGCGATCAACCCTACACCGGGAGAAGACACCGACATTGCAATAGAACTCCGGCGCATCGAAGCCGGAGAGCATGTTGTCGGCCTTGCCGTGAACGTCCGCGAACGTCTCTACTCCGGAGACCCATCGGCCTACGATCTGATCCGTAACGCTGTCGAGTCGGTGCGACATCTGCAGCAGTATGACGCGCATATGGAAAGCGTGGCATCGGACCTAGAGTCGGCTCTGATCGTCTGCAAGGAGGCCGCTGCGAGCGCTGCGATTCTTGCCGATGCGGACGACCGCGATCCGCAGCGACTTGAAGACATGCGCCTGCGCTATGCGGCTCTGCAGCGCATGATCCGCAAGTACGGCTCACTGGAGCACGCCGTCGAACGCCTTGAGGCCGTCGCCCGCGAACTGCACGAAGTGGAACATCTTGATGACGCACTGGCCGATGCCGAGCGCGAGCATGCCATCGCACTGTCGGCTGCAAATGATCTGGCCGCAACGCTGGGTCAGCAGCGCCGCGCAAGCAGCGAAGTTTTCGCATCTCTCATCAATGCAAGTCTGCACGAGATGGGCATGCCGGTCGCAGCCATTCGACTCGACGTAACTCCACGCGAACTCGGGCCAACAGGTGCCGATGGCGTGGAGATCCTCTTTGCGGCCAACTCCGGCGAACCCCATCGCCCCCTTGCCAAGATCGCCTCAGGAGGCGAGCTCTCCCGCGTTATGCTGGCGATCAAGCGTGCATTGCTCGAGAGGATTCCGACCGGAACGGTCGTGCTCGACGAGATCGACACGGGCATTAGCGGCCGCGTGGCACGCACGGTGGGCGTGATCATGCAGCAGCTGGCCCAGCGCCTGCAGCTTGTGTGCATCACGCACCTTGCACAGATCGCGTCGCTGGCTGATAACTTCGTCCGCGTCACCAAGAGCTCATTGGGTGATCGGACGAGCGTTACGGCTGTCCGCATTGATTCGGCAGAAGCACAGCGCGACGTGGCAATGCTCCTGAGTGGAGCAGACGTGACGGAGACGTCGCTCAACGGAGCCAAAGAACTCATGCAGAGGTTTTCGCCAAAGACAGCACGAAAGGCCGGCTGAGAGTGGAACGTTTTTCGGATCAGTCCATGCCTGACTACAATCGGCGAACGTTAACGGCTAAAGATCTTGAGTCGCGGGTGCTTCTGCACGGCGACTCTATCCAGGTCAACCGCGTACTCGACGCCTTCGAGATGGCCTCGTCGGTTCATGCCGGCAAGCTCCGAAATGATGGTACCCCATACATTGATCACATCGCCCGCACGGTGATTATCCTGATGGATGAGCTGAAGATCTATGACACGGATGTGGTCATTGCAGCCCTACTTCACGACGTGCTGGAGGATTCCCGGACGATAACCCGTGAAGTGCTGGAGTATAACTTCGGCTCGTATGTGGCCTACATCGTCGAGACACTCACAAAAGACCTGAACGCGGCAAAGGTCGACCCCGAGCGCGTCGACGCCTACTATGCCGAACGTCTTCGTAAAGCAAGTCAGGACTGCCTTCTGGTGAAGCTTGCAGCCCGGCTGGATAACTTCCGTTGCCTGAACTTCAACCTCAAAAAGAACCCTGTTCTGTACGTTTCGAACACGTTGGAAAGGTATGTCCCGATCGCCGAGGCGGCAGCTGATATCCGACTGCAGATGCTTGCGACGCTTATCCGGCACGAGGCCAACACGGTTCTTGGGTAACATCACGGACATGTCCAACGACGCTCTTCTTCAAGCTGCCCTGGATGCGGCCAGCCAGGCCGGAGACATCCTTCGCAGTGGCTTCGGATCGACACATCGCGCCGAATCAAAAGAAGGTCGGCACAACCTCGTGACTGAGTTCGACCATCGCAGCGAGCGCTGCATCATTGACGTGCTTCGCGCGCATACGCCCGATGCCGGTTTTCTGGCCGAAGAAAGCGGAAGGCATCAGGGACCTGGCGAGCTGTTGTGGGTTATCGACCCACTCGACGGAACGGTCAACTTCGCCCATGGCATTCCGATCTTTTGCATCTCGATCGCCGCCGTGCTTGATGGGCAGATATTGTGCGGAGTAATCCATCAGCCCCTTCTGCACGAGACCTTCACGGTAAAGAGCGGCGGCGGCGCTTCTTGCAATGGTCGGCCCATGCACGTCTCGTCGACGTCGAATCTGGATTCAAGCATTCTCGTAACGGGCTTTCCGTACAATGTCGAGGGCAATCCCGGACGTTGCATCGATCAGTTTGCGTCGATCGTTGCCAGGGGGCTTCCGGTGCGTCGTCTCGGCAGTGCAGCGCTCGACCTTGCATATGTTGCCGATGGCCGTTTTGACGGATACTGGGAGGTTGCCCTCTCGCCCTGGGATATGGCTGCCGGTGTGCTGATGGTTCAGGAATCGGGAGGAACAGTCACGCATTACGGCGGACGCCGGTTCACACTCGGAGCAGATTCGATCATCGCTACCAACGGCCAGATCCATGCCGAGCTCGTGTCGACCCTGGAGGTCCACCCATGATCTTGCGCCACATGAGTGGTGCGGGCAACACTTTCATCCTGCTCGACGACCGTCACGATGCTCCTGGTTCGGGTGAGCTTTCGGCAGCCTCTGTCCGGGATCTCATCGTCCTTCATCCCCGCGTCGATCATCGACCGGTTGAGGGTCTGATTCGTATGCGCTCGATCTCGGCATCGACCATTGTGGCGGAGTTCTACAACCCGGACGGTTCGCGCGGGATGCTCTGTGGCAATGGTGCTCGCTGCGCTCTTCGGTACGGCCTCGACAGCGGATCTGCCGCCGTTGAATCACTGCAGCTGATTCTTAATGGCTCTGCATATGCCGGAGAGTCTCATGAGGACTCGACCATTAGCGTGGTCCTTCCGCCGCCGGCGCAACTACGGTATTACGCGCCCGGAACTCTGGAGGACATCTCGGTTCCGGTCTGGTATGTGAACGTCAACAGTGACCATGTAGTGATAGACGCGATGCACGACGCAACTGACCCGCTCGTTGCAAGACTTCGGCATCATCCGGAGTTTCCACGCGGCGTGAACGTCAATATGCTACAGACCGGCGTCGACGGGACGCTGCTTCTTGCCACATTTGAACGCGGTGTCGAGGCTGTCACGCAGGCCTGCGGTACCGGTGCCGTCAGCGCAGCGCTGTCGATGTGGATGCGCACGCCGGCCGTGCATGATTACGTGATCGTTCCGCCGAGCGGACGTCGGCTTGCCGTGCGCATCAGTGAGGACGGCGGACACATTACTTCCATTGAACTTCGTGGAGATGCCAACTATGACAACGCGTGAATACATCGAGTCGATCTATCCGTGGATGATCGAAACGCGTCGCCACCTTCATCGACATCCTGAGCTCTCCTTTCAGGAGTTCGAGACGGCAGACTTCATCTCGCATACGCTTACCTCATTCGGAATCGGGCATCGCCGCGTTGCAACAACCGGCATCGTGGCACATATTGGTAGCGGCGGGCGTACGGTGGCCCTGCGGGCCGACATCGACGCGCTTCCTATCGATGAGCAGACCGGTCTGGAGTATGCCTCCACACGTCCGGGCGTGATGCATGCCTGCGGACACGACACACACACAACGATGCTTCTTGCAGCGGCGCGCCTGCTCAAAGAGCGGGAGTCGGACCTAAGCGGCACGGTGAAGCTTCTCTTCCAGCCAGGAGAAGAAAAGACGCCCGGAGGAGCAAGCATCATGATCAGCCAAGGGGCTCTGGACGATCCCACCCCTGAGGTCATCTTCGGTCAGCACATCGACCCCGACGCCCCCTTCGGAACGGTTTCTTTTGTGGCAGGTCCGATGCTTGCCTCGGCCGACGAGCTGTACTGGACGATCCGTGGCTTCGGGGCACACGCGGCGCAGCCCCACAAGGGGCGCGACCCGATCATGGCAGCAACGGGGCTGGTGCATCACCTTCAGAGCCTGATCACCAAGAATCGCAACCCACTAGATCCGGGCGTGATGACCGTCACTAGCATTCATGGCGGCTCGGCCACCAACATCATCCCGGACGTTGTCGAAATGAAGGGGACGCTTCGAGCGTTTGACGCCGCCTGGCGCGAACACGCCTGGGAGTTTCTCACCGAGCAGACGAAGGCATACTGTGCGCTTCATGGGTGTGAGGGCCATCTTGAGATCTCAAAGGGGTATCCTCCGCTGGTCAACAGTCACGAGGCCGTGGACTTTGCGCGCCGTGTTGCCCAAGACGTCGTGGGACAGCAGAATGTTCTGGACTTCGAGCCCAAAATGTGGGCCGAGGATTTTGCGTACTACTCTCAGATGATGTCGGCCTGCTTCTGGATGCTAGGCGGACGCCCAACACGGCTTGATGCGATGCCTGGACTGCACAATCCGCGTTTTGCACCGGAGGAGGAATCGATGAAGATAGGCGCAGCTCTTCTGGCAGAGTCAGCCCTTCAGTACCTCAAGACCTGACGCGTCAGGCGAGCCCCTTGTTGAAGGGGGCTGCGCGCAGCGTAAAGACCGTGATCTCCGGTGGGATTCCGATGCGCATCGGGGGCCCGACGGTGCCGATCCCGCGGTTGACATACAGGCGCTGCTGGCCCTTGGTATACAGACCCGCCCACTGCTTGTAGACGTGCTGCGCAGGACTCCATTCGAACCCAAGCAGCTGAACACCGAACTGTCCGCCGTGCGTGTGTCCGGCAAGCATGAGGTCGACCTCGTGACGCCCGACGATCTCGCGGTCCCAGAACGTCGGGTCGTGCGCCAGCAGCACGACCGGCTCCTGGTGGCCTGCCCCATCCAGCGCGCGATCGATGCTGGCGAATGACTGACGAAAACCTGTGTTATCCGTACCGGCGATCAGAAGAGAACTACCTTCGGCACCAATGCGGCGGTTGGTGTTTACCAGCAGATCGATGCCCATGGACCGGAGCGCGCGCTGCAACTGCCGGTGCTCTTCAGGCGTGTTGTAGTGATCATGATTACCCAGACACGCCATCACACCGTAGGGGGCGTGCAGCTTCTCGAGCTCCCGGGAGATAATGGACAGTTCGCCCGGACGCTGGTTGACGAAGTCACCCGTGATGACCACCAAGTCCACCTGCTCGGAATCAAGAATGCGTCGCACCTCCTCAAACGGTCGGTGATCCGGAAACGATCCCGCATGCACGTCCGATATCTGAGCGATGCGCAGGCCATCAAGAGCTCGCGGCAGCCGGTCGAGCACAAGTTCGACACGGTACGTCTGAAAGTCGTAGAGGGTACTCCACATGCCCCTTCCCACCAGGACGAAAGGAACGGCGGAGATCGACCATGCGGCGCTGCCTAGGAATGCACGGCGGGACGGTTCTGCCGCTGCGGCAGGCAATTGCGGAGCTGCATCGTCCGCAACAACCGGAACAGCGGTTGCAGTGCGGCGCAGACGCCTCCAGAGCCTTGCCACGCCAAACATGGCATCGCGTACAAGAAGAACCGCAGCGATACCGAACTTGGGCAGGTACCAAAGCGAGACAATGCCCAAGAGTGAAACGTCGAAGCCGTCCATGCGGAAGATGTGACGCCGAACAAGCATCGTAACGAGCGCAACCAACATCGCCGCGCCCACGGCCCACGGCACACGGTACCACCATCGGTTCAGGTGACGTCGGCGGGCAAAGGCAGTCCAATGCCCGAGCACGTAAAGGTCCACGAGAAGCAATGTGGTACCGAGAACGGCACCAAAGAGTAGCATGTTCGGTTGATGATTCATCCCAGCTGGGCGTCGTGGGTTGGTGACTGCAATTGCAGGAACAGCGCCTCGGCCTGAGCGATCACGGTTTGATCTTCTGCCGAAACAACCTCGGCATTGACGAACTGCTTGCGTCCTTGTTGCGATTGGATCCAGGCGCGCACCTCGTACTCCTGCCCGATCACCATAGGGCGTCGAAAGTCGACCTTCAGGCTGGCCGTCGGAGCGCGGATTCCAATGGCACTAAGCGTCTTACCCATCGTCTCGTCGAGTAGCAGCGTGATGATCCCGCCATGCGTGAACCCCAGAGCCCCCTGCAGGCGCGCATCAGGACGGATCCAGGTACGCACGACTGAGTCCTTCCTGCCGCGCACAAAGCTCAGCCTTAGCGAGCTGGGATTGGCCTGGCCGCAACCGATGCAGTGATTCTCGGGCTTAGGTCGCAGAATCTGTAGGTCATCTGTCTGTGCAAGGGGCGTAAGCGGAACCATGATCGAAGAATCGCTCTGGCGGTATGCGTAGTAGGGTCCCCATGGCTCAATGTTCCTGGCAATCTCCACCGCAACATGCGGAACGAGCCGGCCGCGCCCGCCCACAGGTGCCCAGTGATAGAGAACTCCATCAGGCGAACAGGATAGCCGATCGGGCATAAAGGCCACAGACAGCGAATGGGCGTATTCAAGACGACCGTCCCTGTAACCAGTATACACGATCGGTGTGTCGGTCACGCGCAGGTAGTTCATCTCCTCGCCGCACCGGCTGACGTATGGATACTCCGGATACTCTGGGTTGGCCGTTTCTGCCAGGCGTCGGAAGAAGAAGTCAACAAACCACGGATCGCTTTGCTCTACACCATCAAGGGTCAGTACGCCACGCGCGTCAAGTTCGTAATAGTACTCGCGGCTGACCATCAAAGCTCACATCCTGTCGGGTGTGCCGACACCGAGGATGAGCAGTCCATTGCGCATGGCCCGGCGTGTGACGTCGGCCAGTAGAAGCCGGGCTGACTCCACAGGTGGTTCAGCGCCGAGTATGCGACAGTCATGGTAAAAGTTGTGGTACGCTCCTGCAAGGTCGCGGAGAAACTCGGCTATGACATGCGGCTCAAGGTTTTCCGCGGCACGCTCGATGGTTGATCGGAAACGTGACAGCATGGAGATTAGCTCGATTTCGCGGGCATTGATCAGGACCGATAGATCTGACTCTGTGTTGAGAGTGACACCACGTTCTTGAGCCTTGCGAAGAATCGAGCAGATTCGGGCGTGCGCATACTGCAGATAGAACACCGGATTTCTATCGCCCTCTTCTTTGGCCAGCCCCAGGTCAAACTCCAGATGCGTGCCAACGGCGCGCATGATGAAGAAGAAGCGGACAACGTCTGCGCCGACCTCCTCGATAAGATCGTCAAGTGTGAAGGACTTACCACTGCGCTTGGAGAACTTTACAACCTGTCCGTCTTCCACAAACGTTACCATCTGGTGGATCACCACACGCACGCGGTCCGTGTCAAAACCAAGTGCTTTGACGCCAGCAAGCACGTCCGGCACGGTGGCGATATGGTCAGCGCCGAAGATGTCCACCACCGTATCAAAGCCCCGCTCGAGCTTATCGCGGTGATAGGCAATGTCGGGAAGGCGGTAGGTAGGTTCACCGGTCGACTTGACAATGACCTTGTCCTGCGGATTGCCAACCTGTGTCAGCGCAAACCACGTTGCGCCATCCTTTTCATAGACCAGTCCTCGCTCCCGCAGCGCTTCGACCGTTGCAGTGACCTTACCCGATCCGTAAAGTGAATCTTCGTTGAAGTATACGTCGTGGTGAATGTTAAGCGCCGTAAGTGTGCGCCTGATCGAATCAAAACACCACGCCTCGCCGGCCTTGCGGCAGAATGCCATTGCTTCATCGCCTGACATTGCACGCATCGCGTCGGCATGTTCGGTAGCAAGCGCAGAGGCTATCACCTGAATGTACTCACCGTGATATCCGTCTTCCGGGAACGGAACATCGAGGTTTCCGAGTGCATGCTGCAGGCGCACATGGATACTGCGGCCCAGCATGTTCATCTGGTTGCCGGCATTGTTGAAGTAGTACTCACGAGTAACGGCAAAGCCGTTCCAAACCAGGAGATTGGCGATCGTATCTCCAACCGCGCAGTTCCGCCCATGGCCGGCATGAAGGGGGCCAGTGGGATTTGCACTCACGTACTCTATGTTGGCCGTTCGCCCCTTGCCGGCGTCCGAGCGGCCGATCTCATCGCCCAGCAGGTTGAGATCACTGAGCATGGCATGATACACTGCGTCGCTGAACGTCACATTGATAAACCCCGGACCGGCCACTTCGAGTTTTGCAATCAGCGGCGAGGCAGCTACACCATCGACGATTTCCTGCGCAAGTGCGCGGGGTTGCTTGCCGATCTGCTTTGCATGCATCATGGCAATGTTGGTCGAAAGATGTCCGTGCCCGTCCTGCTTCGGCACACCGAAAGGGATCGGACCCTCGATCACCAGCCCGGCGGCTGCGGCCGATGCCTGAAGCTCGGCCTCGATGTACTTCTGCATCATACGGCTGCGGGCCTCTTCGGAGTGAGCTTTGTAGCGCGGGGAGTACCGGACGGACTGAGTGTGTAGGCCTTGGCATCGCCCCAGAGACGTTCAAGTTTGTAGAATTCGCGCGCCGAGGCCAGCATAACGTGGACGACCACATCGAAGTAGTCCAGGACAACCCACGTGGAGGTTCCCTTACCTTCGTGATTCGGGTACCCGAACCCCATGGACTTGAGGGTATGCTCGATCGAATCCGTGACGGCCTTGATCTGCGCCTCCGAGTCCACCGTGACGATCACGAAGAAATCGGCAGGGGGCGTCTCGATCTCTGTCAGGTCGAGAATCAGAATATCATGAGCCAGTTTTTCCTGCGCCATACGCGCGCAGAGAACGGCTCTTCCTTTGGTGCTGCGGGGTTTCAAGATGGGTGTGTGGTGTGAGGTGTGAGGTTAGTCGCGGAAGGGTTCAAGTTTGTCCAAGTCGGCTCCCAATACAACGGAGGCCTTGAGAAAACGCATCGAATCGATCTCGGCCATGACCATCGTGTCGGCAACGCCCATGACGCGAGCGACTTTCAGGGCAGATTGTCGGTCACCGACCCGGTCCACAACCGACGTCCGGCGCGGCCTCTCGGCTGAGGTCGTGATCTCGACAACGTCAAAACCGCGTCGACGGAAGAAGTCAAGTGCCGCCTTGCCAGCCCCTTTGCGTCCCGAAGCGTTAACAACCTCCAGCTGGATGGCGCTGCGGGGGTCTGACTCGTCGGCCAGGGGAGATATCGGTGGGTGCAGAAAACGCCAGACAAATGATCCAAGCAGAACGAGGGTCACAAGGCCGGCCAGGCTGACGAAAATCCATCCGGCAACTTTTGGCACGCCCTTCGGGAGGGAACGTCCGAATAGCTTCATGCGTAACTCTTTGGACACCGAAAACCATGACCGTTCGACACGGAAGTCCGTGCCAACCCGAAGGGTTAGCGGAAAGGGCGGGATTCGAACCCGCGGTGCCGTTACCGGCACACACGCTTTCCAGGCGTGCCAATTCAACCACTCTTGCACCTTTCCGAAGCCGCGAATATACGCAGTCGCCGGCTCATGGCCGGATCAAGTGGCCGGAAGCGCCGTTTCCACCTCTACGCACACTTTCCCCGAGAGGCCCAAAGATTCGTACATTTGTCGGTTGCAGGAGTCTGCCACTTTCGATCCTGAATACACCGCATGAAACGACGATCCTTCGTTACAACCATGGTCACGGCAGCCGTGGCGGCTGGTGCCGCCAGCGGCAGGCCTGTGGCTTCGGTTGAAAGCGGCACCCGTGAGCCCCTCGCGCGCGTCCTCCCCAAGGGGATTCGCCCCGGCTCAACGGTGGGCATCGTCTGCCCTGCTAGCGCCGCCTCTGCCGGTGATATTGTCGATTTCCTGGCTCTTTGCCGCGAGTGGGGTGTTGGCGTCAAACTGGGCAAGAACGTCTCGCGGCGTAACGGCTACCTCTCGGCACCCGATCAGGACCGCGCATCGGAGTTCATGGAGTTCATTGAAGACCCGGAGGTCGACGCCGTTATCTGCGCCCGCGGTGGCTATGGCGTGATGCGCATTCTGCCGATGCTGGACTTTGACGCCATCCGACAGGCCGGCAAGATCATTATGGGATTTTCGGACATCACGGCGCTTCTTATAGCGGCGCATCAGCTCAGCGGTGTTGTCACGTTCCACGGCCCTGTTGCCTCATCGACGTTTGACACCTTCACCGTGCAGTCCCTTCAGGGCGTCATCCTGCCGGAGAACGCACCACCGCTGACCTCATTCACCAACTCACGTCTGACGGTCATCAGCGAGGGAAGCGCCCAGGGGCGGCTAACAGGCGGAAACCTTGCCCTGGTGGTAAGCACTCTTGGCACACGGTTTGAGATCGACACAACAGACTCTATCCTGTTTCTTGAAGAAGTCAACGAAGAGCCATTCAGGGTCGACCGCATGCTTACGCAGCTCTGGCTGGCCGGAAAGCTTCAGGCGGCAAAGGCCGTGGCGCTGGGCAACTTCCGCGACTGCGAAGCGCGCGGAACGTCCGTGACCGGACCGTCGTTAAGTCTTCTTCAGGTCTTCGAGCAGCGACTTGCGTCACTCGGTGTACCGGTCGTGTATGGCCTACCATTCGGCCATGTCAAAAGCAAGCTCACGCTTCCGCTGGGAGTGAATGCCGAACTCAACGCCACGGCCAGAACGTTCCGCTTTCTTGAGCAGGCGGTTGTGTGACGGGAGGAAAGTTTGAGGATATGTCCACATGTAACCGAAACTTCAGTTCGAGTGTCTTGAACTACGAGAATTCCATGAACCACAAACAGTCCGGAGTGGGAGCAGCCATGAAACAGATTCGAACGGCTTTTCTGAGTTTGGCCATCCTTGCGATCGCCAGTGCGGCAACGCTCGCTCAGTCCCTGAATGTCTATGGCGTTAACACGCTGTCGTTCCCCAAGATCACGGTGGACTACATCGCGCTTGACCCGTCGGGTAACCCGATCACCGACCTTGCGAAGTCTGATTTCCGGGTGACGGAAACGGCTCAGGGCGGCACGCCGATCGACCTTACCGCATCGGTGACACACGACTGCGACGTTCTGCAAAGCGACCCGGAAGCAAGCATCGTGATCATCCTCGACCGATCGAAGTCCATGGACGATGATGTCGATGGACGTAAGCGATTCGAGTACGCAAAGGATGCCATACGCGCCTTCGTCAACCAGGTCAAGTTCACCGGCGAAACACGTGTGTCGCTGGTGACGTTCTCAGGTACGGTCGAAACGACGGTGGAATGGGCCAGCTCTGCAAAACCGATCATCGACTCTCTCGCCAAGATGAAGGTGCTGACGAACACGAACTATGTGTTGCCATTCGAAGACCCATCGAAGAACATATATGACCTGTTCAAGAAGCGGCCTGCTAATCTTCCCAAGTATGTCTTCTTCCTCACTGACGGACATCCTAACCCGGGAATTGCGGACGTCTCGATCACGAAGAGTGAGACGAAGTTCGTATCCGACAACACCCAGAAGATGCTTGCGCAGGGAATCCGCTTCTACAGCGTCACTATCCTGATGCCGGACACGCACTGGACACTTGAAGCTTTGTCGAAGGGAACCGGTGGGAAGTCGATCGTAACTGATGAAATGAAGCTCGTTGATATCATGTCGTTCCTGGCTCTCGAGACGCAGGTGCGCAAGATCTGCCGCATCACGTGGGTTTCTCCATCCACTTGCACGGAGCAGGGACGCACGCGTGTAGCCGGAATTACCATGCTTCGCGGTGTAAACCCCACGGCCAACGTGACGGTCGTGACCCCTCCCAACAGCGTATCGGGAGTTGAGATCAGTGATCCTGTGCTGTTCTGCGGCGACCCCGCAATCAATCAAGTGTCATTTGCTAATGTCACACTTACGGCACGCGGTTCCACCTTTGCCGCCACGGGTCAGACCATTTCTCCATCGACGTACTTCCGAGTGGTGGACTGGAACTTCCCGTTCAACCAGCCTACGTTCGCCCCTTTCAACCTTGCGCCCGGAGCTAAGCGCGTTCTTCGCGTGGAGTTCAAGCAAGGGGCTTCGCAGGTCTTCCGTCAGGCCGAGCTGGCATTTACCGGCTCACCATGTCCGCCAAAGTTCACCCTCGTCGGTGGCACGGGCGTGGTGCTTCTTCAGTCCCCTGTCGGCGGCGAGCTCTTCTCAACGTGCGATACAATTTTGATCAAGTGGGCCGGCGTTCTGCCAACGCAGCCGGTCAGCCTGGAATACTCCGAAGATGGAGGCACCACTTGGAAGTCGATTGACCCGCAGGCAACCGGACTTGTCCATAAGTGGATCGCTCCCCGCGCTGGCGTCAACTACAAGATTCGCGTCAGTGTCAGCCCGGTACGTCAGTATGCATGGGCAACGGGGCTGGGTGGCTTCGGCGACGAAACCGCAACGTCGGTCGCCGTTCTGCCCAGTGGCTTCAAGGTCTTCGCCACCGGTTTCTTTGAAGGCAACTCAAAGTTTGGTCCGGTGAACGTCACAGGTGCAGCAGGCAACATCGATGGATATTTCGTGGAGCTTGACAGTGACGGCAAGATCGTGGACCCATCAAAGGCTCTCGTTCTATCGGGATCGGCCTCCAACGAGGAGAAGGTCATAGGCTGCGTTGTCGACAACAAGGGCAACTACTACGTCGCCGGCTACTACTCAAGTCCATCTGCAACATTCGGTCCTTACTCCTTCTCGAGAGGACCTCTCGATCAGCGCAACTTCTTCCTGTTCAAGTTCGACTCGACGGGTAAGCTCGACTGGCAGGCAGGCTCAAAGGGGTCGGCAACGCGCATCAGCTACGCAATGCTGACCGACATTGGCCTTCAGTATGACCCGGCCGGCAACGTGACGGTGATCGTGGCCGGGAAGTTTCAGCGATTTGCCGAGGTTGGCATCAGCCGCACCGGCACGCCGGTAATATCACCAGCGTTCCCCAATGCTGCGGACCGAGATTTCTACGTTGCTTACGATTCGCAGGGCTATCCACTGGCGTTCACCACCGGCACCAAGCCGACGACGGGAGCCTACCAGCAGACGACGGCAACCGACCGGCTGAACTTCGCCTACAAGACCGATATGTTCCGCGGACCGATCACGTTCTCACCCCCGGGCATCACCCTGCCGAACAATTCGGGTCCGGGCTCGGACGATGTGTACGTCACCAAGGAAGGGTCGGCCCCGGCCTCCAATGACGTTTCCGACAACGTCTTTTCTGTGAAAGCACCGCAGCTTGAGTTCCGCCCCAACAAGGTCACGTTCTCTACCATCCAGCAAGGCCAGTCGACAACGGCCACGGCACTTCTGGCCAACATCGGGAACTTTGACGTTGCGGTGAAGAGCGTAACGTTGGCCGGCGCGAACAGCGCGGATTTTCAGTTATCCGGCAGCCTCATCGGTCAGATCGTACCAGCTGGTAAGTCGATCAACATCGAGCTGATCTTCACGCCGAAGGGCATCGGCACTCGCACGGCGCTCATCGAGGTCGCCGGTACATGTGGCTCTCCTGTTCAGCTTAGCCTGGACGGGCTCGCCACAGCCCCCTGCGATGTCGAGACCAATGCGCGAGCCTCGCTGGGCAAGGTTCCCCTCGGCCAGCCCCGACAGCAGAAGATCACCTGTATGATCAAGAACTCCGGCAAGGTTGCGATCAATGGCAATCTTCGCGTCACGATTCCTAATGCCGACATCGTGGTGCGCAACACCGGTCCTTTCACCCTTGCTCCGAATGGTGGCTGTCTGGACGTCGATGTCGACATCCTCTCTGCGTCACCGGGTGTAAAATCCACGACGATCAACTTCGGTCTGCCTCCGGAGATCTGTGGCGAACAGATCTCAACGATCGATGTAGAGATCATCGAGCCTAGGGTCACCATTGACAGTATCGATCTGGGTCGTCTGCGTGTGCTCACGCCGGGCACCGGCTCGATCAGCATCAGCAATCTCAACTCTGAAGAGGCCGAGATTTCCTCGATCACACTTTCTGATCCATCGAATCCGAACTTCGCCTTCACGGTGCCTTCTCCAAAGAAGCTTGCTGCCAGCGAGGTGCTGAGAATTCCCGTCACATACACGCCGCAGTCGCGCGGTGCACACAGCGCCAACGTTAAGGTAGTGATCAAGGGTAAGGAGGGCCAACCTCTGACCGGCCGCGTCACGGGAAGCGGATTCCTTCCGGCGATCAAGGCAACGGGTTATGCGTTTGCTCCGTGGACGGTCTCTACGCTTTCGCCGGAGACAGGAAAGATCGTGATCCAGAACACCGATCCAACGAGCGATCTGGTGATCGGCACGATCGCCTTCGATTCTCCAACGGCGGCTTTTGCACTCACCGGCACGCTACCAACGCTTCCGATCACTCTCAAGCCGAACTCTGCTCCGCTGGAGATCCCCGTGTCCTTCACACCTCAAGTGGTCGGAAACAACCGCGTCAACGTGCGTATAAGCCATGATGCCAAGACCGGTCCGGGCCCGGTGCCTCCATATGCCGACACGCTGGTAGTTGTCGAAGGACTCGGACGTGACGCGTCGACTCTCGACCCAATCAGCTTCCCCAAGACGCTTACGTGTGCGACGCGGACGGCGACATTTACGATCACCAACAACAGCACGCAGTTTGACCTTACCTGCCAAGCACCGATTGGCAATGGTGATGTCGGATCGTTCACACTGGATCAGACGACGGGCTTCGTGCTCAAGCCCGGCCAGTCAAAGGTCATCACCGTAACGTTCCAGCCTAGCGCTATCGGACGCACAGCAGCCACCTTTACGATCCCGAACGACCAGAGCCTGAAGCTCACCGTAAGCATCGACGGTGAGGGCGTTACGACGCCGGTGCAATTCAGCTTCGGCACGATCGCCGAAGGTCGTGTCGGCCAGGCCGTTGCCGTGCCGATCAACGTGTCATACAACGCTGCCGAATTCACCGGGGCACGTCCGCAGAGTTTTGCTATCTCGATCACGCACGATGCTGCATCGATGCGCTTCCGTTCACTTGGTGCGCAGCAGATGAACGGTTGGACGTTCACGCCCGCCGCGGCGATCGGACGTGTTGACATAGATGCTCAGGCAGGGGGCTCGACGCTCCAGCAGGGCGTGTTTGTAACGCCGACGTTCGACGTCTTCCTGAACGCCGATTCGTCACTTCCGCTTCAGATGAGCGTAACCACCCCGATCAACTGTCTTGTTCCGGTGGGTGATCGTTCATCGGTAAAAATGGCCGAGGTCTGCAACACGACAGGTCGTCTGGTGAAGTTCGGATCGAACCGCGGCGGAATTCAGCCTCCACGGGGTAATCCTGTGCGCGACGTGCTGACGATCCCGTACACGACCGGTCTGACCCTGTCGACATCATTCCAGATCGTCAACTCCATGGGTGACCTTGTCCTCGAGGTACATAGTCCGGTTGTTCCATCCGGCGAGTACGAGCTCTCGGTGAACGTCACCGACCTTGCCAACGGCGTGTACTTCGTTCGCATGCTTAGCGGTCCGTTCTCTGCCACGACAACGTTCAACGTTCTACGATGATCTGAACCCAGCCTTTGGTGCAATCACAAGCGGG
>CALRYC010000009.1:0-75263 GCA_943372295.1 Chitinophaga pinensis | reverse complement strand
CGGATGACCTGGCGCGAATCTGCATCGATCGTCAGCCACGAAGCGGGAATATCTCCATTGTCGAGATTCCCGTTGAAGTTCAGATCCGTGCGAGCGCACAGAACATGTACGGCGTTGCCCGTTGAGACGATGCGCACAGGCTGCAGTGGAGTGGAGAGCATCTCTTGAGCAGAGATTGGAAGGGAAGCACATAGGAGTGCGCAGAAAAGACTGAGAACACGCATGGCGTGCCCCTTTCAGGATGACCGCTGTGATGCGCAGCGGCGAGGACGATACCTCGTTTGATCAAAAACGATGTGGTAGATATTCCGACTTCGGATTCATCCTTCCCGGTCGCCTTCCCAAGTCCTGGCATCCCCAGGTTCTCAGTGGCTGTCCTTTTCGGACCAGACCGGGTTGTCCTCCGTTACGGCGGCGCAACCGTGCACGAATCTCACGTGCTTCCCTCAACGCACCGGCTTGGGGCCGGTGACCACATCGGGAGCGCAAATATAGTGAGCGGCTATATTCGCAAATGCAACACCGCCATTGGCTTTACCTCATCGCATGGGTCGCAACGGCCACATCGGGCATTGCCGCCACACTCTTCAGTGTGTACCTGCCGGCCATTGCAAAAGACTTTGCCGGGGCGGTTCCGGTAAAGGACTTCATCCCTACGCTTGGCTCTGCGGCCGCGGGTGCGTTTCTTTCCGGATGGGCCATCGGAGCATTTGTGCTTGGAGCATTTGCCGATGCGGTTGGTCGACGTAGAGCCATGTTTCTATGCGTGCTGCTGAGCACCGTCGGTATGTCCGTCACGGGTCTTGTAGAATCGTTCTCGCTGCTGATTGCTGTCCGCTTCATCACCGGATTCGGTGCAGGCAGCGTGCTGGCATTGTCCACCGTGCTCGTCAGCGAGGCATTCAACACCGGACGTCGCGCCGTGCTGGTCGGAATCCTCATCAATGCCTTCCCGGTTGGTTTCATCATTGCCGGTCTTATTGCCTCGTCGCAAGCCGACTGGCGCGTTGCGTATCAGATCGCTGCGCTGACGCTCATTCTTCCGGTTCTTGTGCTTGCGGTCGTTCGCGAGTCGGACATGTGGTCGGCTGCTGCTGCCCGGCAACGCAAGGTCTCCGTCGGTGAGATCATGGCAGTACCGCACCGACGGGATTTGCTGATCGGGGTAACGCTGTTCGGTTCCATGCTTGTTGGCCTTTGGGCCGTCTTTGCCTGGATGCCCACATGGGTTAACCATATCAGTGCGCCCGAAGAGGCACAGTCCAACCGTGCCATGATCAACATCATGCTCGGTGCCGGGAGTGTGGCAGGGGGCTTGTTCAGCGGACTCCTATCGGATCGACTTGGACGCCGCGCCGCTTCGGCCATTGCCTATCTCGGTTGCATCGGCATGACGCTGCTGATCTTTCAGACGAAACAGCAGCCGGGGTCACTGCTCTTTGGCAGCACCTTCATGATCAGCTTCTTTATCGGTATCAACCAGGGCGTTCTCAGCGGATATATCCCCGAGCTGTTTCCGACGCGTCTGCGCGGCTCAGCTACCGGAATTGCGATGAATGCCGGACGTCTCCTGACGGCAGTTACCGTGTTTTTCGTGGGTGTTCTGATCTCAACGCTCGGCGGCTATGAGAATGCCATATCCGTCTTTGGCCTTGCCTATCTGATCGGTCTCGCCGCGCTTTACTGGGCCCGCGAAACCCGTGGCTCGATGCTGCCCGAGTAGCCCCCTTCCCAGGGCCACATAAATCCTCGAAAATGGCTCAATTATACCCCATTTGGGGTATTGATACCTCCTGAACAATGTCACAATTTGTCATCCGGAGTATCACGTACTCTGATGGGTAGTTGTGCTATTCTCGGTGTTACCTCGGGGCTGGATGCGCACGTGGTACTCGCGTTCGGCCCCGAGTTTTTTTTTCGGATCCGTCGCAAGAGGCTCTCAACAGAACCTACCCACATTTCTCTGCTGGGTCCGGCGCGTCCTACCGCTGTACGTGGAGCACCGTCATCCCAAGCTCGCGTGCCGATGCGCAATTGGCTGACGAATCATCAACCAATACGGTATCGCAGGGGGCGAATCCTTCCTGCCGGCAGACATACAGAAACGCCTCCGGATCGGGCTTGCGGCGCCGGATCACGTATGACAGGTACACCCGTTCGACTAGGTCGAACACCGGACGGCAACGCTCGGCGCAGTCCTGATAATGCAGTTCGGAGATATTCGACAGAATCACCACACGGCTGCCAGGCATTGCGGCGTATGCAGACGTCAGTCTGCTGACCTCGTCAACGGCGAAGGGGAATAGCCCCCTGTCGAGAATAGCGCACCATGCACGGTCGATGGACTGGTCATCTGACGTGAATCCATAGAGTCTTCGGAGCTCCGAGCGGAACTCCGCCGTCGAGATGTCACCACGGTCATAGGCAACAAAGATTCCGTCCTGTTGCTCCACGCCAAAAGTGATCAGTCTGCCGTTGTATCCGGCCAGCTGCATCATGGCTGTGCGCGTGCGCTCGAAGTTGATGTCGAAGAGTACCCCTCCGAGGTCGATGATCAGCAGCGTACCCATTGCCTCAGTAGCGGAAGTAAAGCCAGCGCTGATCGTCGATGACGGCCTCAGAGCGCAGCTTCTTGACGTAACGGTCCCATGCTGCCTGACGTTGTTCTTCTTCGATATCGGCCTTGCGCATCTCCAGCCACATCGGGAACTCGTCTGGATTCGCCGCATTGATACCGGTGATGTTCACCGTGTACCAGCCGTTGTCGCCAAGGAACGGACCGTACAATCCAGGAACGGTCTTGGCGAGGATCTCGCGGGCCGCCATGAGGTCGTACATCGAATCGCCGAAGTACCCGTCGCCGGTGATCGTCAGCCCACGGGCCACCTGTGCTTCTTTCGGACGTTCAGCGATAAACAGCAGTCCATCGTCCAGGCGGCTGGAAAGCCCCCTGACCGATTTCGCCAGATCTCGGCGGGCATCGCAGCCCCGCTGGCGCATGATCGCCTCGGACATTGCCGCAATGGCCGCCTCGAAGGGCATGGGGCCGGCCGGGACACTATCGACCACGACGGCCATGACCACGCCTCGCTCCGGCGTATCGATCGGGTCACAGGCTGCAGCCAGCTGTGTCTTAAACGCCACATGAGCAAGACGGTACGAGCCATAGACCTTCTGGTCTTCCGTGAACCATGGGGACAGCGTAATGGAGCGACCAAAACGTCCGGCCACGCCGCCAAGCTCGACCCCGCTCTCGTAGAGACCAACGGATTCGTTGACCACGGCCAGGATACTGTCGACCGTTTGCTTGGAGGGGTCTATCGGGGTGACCACGAAGCGCACGCTGAAAAGGGGCGAGCGAGACGTTTTCTGCTTGATCACCGAGTCGATGAGCACGATATGTGCGCCGCTCGGATGCATGATGGGGCCGATGGCCGTGCCGACCTTCTTGCCGCGCACCCGGGAGTAGAACATCTCATGCGCTGCCGAGTCGGCCGACAGCCGGATGGTGCCATTGGAGGTTGTCGAGGCCACACTCGACCAGATCGAATCGCGCACCTTGGCCGAACGAGCGCCATTAAGGAGACCAATAAATCGGCTGACATTTCCCAGGACCAGCGTCGAGTCGATCGGCGCTGCCGTCATCGGCCAGGAAAGCACAGCCAGCCGCCGCATCGGGGCCGGCGTTGTGTAAAGTGCCGAGTTCGCCTTGTGGTAGGCCTCGAGCTCCGAAACATTCGGACGTGGAAGATCCTTTACGCATGGCAGGAGGATCACGTCGCCGCTGACGCTCGAAGCGCTCAGTCGGAATCGGTCACGAAGGCCAGTGGTATCGAGCGCGACAGCACCGGTGACCTTGCTGCGAAGGCGGTTCTCTGTCTCGGAGAATCCGATAAACTCCCGCCACTGTGCGATGGTGGCTTTCAGCTGCTTGATCTCCTGCTCCTGATCGGCGGCCGACATTCCACGCGTGTTTGCACGCACGATCGAGTCGGGACGCAGAACCATGGCCGACAGAAGCCCCTTGTCGAAGCGGCCCTTGGCATCGACCACGCCGCGACGGATATACTCCGGAGTCGATTCCAGCAGAATACGGTCCACGGCATCCAGACGCACCGTCACACCTTCCGTCGACGAGGCACGCAGCAGCAAGCGCCGACGCACCAGGTCATCCCAGGCCGCCTGCATTATCTCGGGCGGGTTGACCTCGCCTTTGAGCTGGGCATATTCGGTGCGGCGTCCGATCTCGCGGGAGTACTCCTCGAGCCATACCGTGTCGCCATTGATCACACCAGCAAGGGGGCGAGGCGGGGTCTGCAACCCCTGTGCACCAAGGCACACCGCACCGAAAAGACCGAGAAGAAAAATTGATTTGACCATGGCGGCAAAAATACCCAGCGTAGATTCGCAACGATGAACTCCTATGAAATTCTTCGTGCGAAGCGTGCCCTTATTGAGCTTGTACGCGCCGAGCCCAATTGCACGGTGACCGCTGATGAGGCCGTTTCGCGACTTCGGCAGGGCGGACATCGCGTTAGCCGAGACGTCTTGGAGGTTCTCGTTCGCGGCAGTGCCACCTCGCCCCTTGAGATTACGCAGGAAGGATTCGTTCGACTGCTGGAAATGAAGGAATAAACGCTCCCAAGATTTACTTTTGAGTCATGCCGACTTCCCGCGTCACCGCACCCCTGACGTACTATGTCTCGCTGTCGCTCCCGGTCATTGCCTGGATCGGTATCGAGGCGGGGTATGCCATGTCGGCCCTCGGCATGGCCTTTGCTTTCGTGGGCCTGCCGGTTTTTGATCTGATCGTTGGCAAGGACCACCGCTCGCCCAATCAGGAAGAGGTTATCGCGCTCGACGATAGGATCTCCTACCGCGTGATCCTGTATGTCTATGCTGTTGTGCAGACTCTGCTGCTCTGGCGGATGTGCCACATTTGGAGCACGGCCAGCTGGCAATGGTGGCAGTATGCCCTGAGCGTCGGAAGTATTGGGGCTGTGACGGGTGGACTGGGCATCACGATCGCCCATGAGCTTGGACATCGCAATGCCGCATGGGAGCGATTTGTCGGCTACGTCCTGCTTGCACAGGTGAGTTACGTGCATTTTGCCATGGAGCATGTTGCCGGACATCATCGCAATGTGGGACTTCGGCACGACCCTGCCACGGCGCGAAAGGGCGAGACGGTGTACGCTTTCATCGTCCGATGCATCGTGCAAAGCTGGCTGCACGTCTGGCAAATGGAGGCACGCCGACTTCGCAATTGCGGCAAGCTGCCCTATGGTTTTCGCAACCGAATGTGGTGGTGGTCGATGATCCCGGCTGCCACAGCGGCCCTCGTTGGCAACGTGTACGGTTCCGGCGTAGCGATGCTGTTTCTGGGTCAAGGGGCTTTTGCCTTTGTCCTCCTTGAGGCCGTCAATTACGTGGAGCATTACGGTCTAACCCGCAACGAGATCAGACCCGGAGTCTTCGAAAAGTTTGGTCCAAAGCATGCCTGGGAGGCCCGGTTTGCCGCTTCGAACGTGTTCCTGTTCAAACTGCAGCGCCACGCCGATCATCATCTGCTTCCGCAGCGTCGCTATCAGTCTCTGCGCGTTCATGAGGAGAGCCCGCAGCTTCCCCAGGGATATCCTGCAATGGTCCTGCTGTCGCTCATCCCACCACTGTGGCGTCGAGTGATCCATCCGCGTATGCCACGCGTGCCCGCTCCCCTGAGCTGACGGGGCATGTTCCTCCCGCCAAGCATTCCAGCGTGGCGCCGACGTCTGGGCGTGACGTTTTTCGCTGTCGGACTGTTCCTGCCGTGGCTCATTCCGGTCATCTTTTTCATGCGTCTTGATGGCTGGCTTGCCGCCGCATTGACGGTGGCCTTTTCGGTGGGTCTGCCGGAGCTTTTGTGGGTTGTGGCGGCTCTGTTCATCGGTCGCGAAGGCGTGCGTCACCTCTGGCGTCACATCCGCGTGCGTGCGCGACTGCTGTTTCGCAAGCTTCGGCACGAGTCGAAGTAGCCCCAAGCTGGGCCGCGCAGCTCTTCAGACCAGAACGTGTATCTTTGCCGCTCACGGTCCCGTAGTTCAGCTGGATAGAACGTCAGCCTCCGAAGCTGAAAGTCGGTGGTTCGAATCCACTCGGGACTGCAAAGAGTAGGTACGGAGTTACAGAGTTACGGAGTTACGGAAGACGTGCTCCGTCATTCCTGCGAATGCAGGAATCCAGACTGCTTCGTTGTGAGTTACGGAATGTCCTGTTGCGCTGAGCGTGATGGGACTTTTTCGTTTGAAGGGGGCGCTGCGCGATCTGCGCAGGTTTTGCCCCCTACAGTCATCGCACAACAATTGGGGTCAACCGGTGAGCAGACTGGTGGTTTTCAGGTCCATTCTGGGGCTGTTCCGGGTTCCCGGAGTGTAGAAGCACGAGAAACATCGAAGCCGGCAGTCAGGATAGCGGCGCATGATCCCGTCCGTGCCTGCGGCGTATCTTCGCACCGATGTTTCTGCTTGCTTTTCTGCTTTCTGCAGTCCTGGTCTGTGCTCAGAGCCGGGATGCCGTGATCTCACGCACGGCTGCCCAGACGTGCTCAGTGCGGCTTGTGCCCCTTGGTGGTGAGACTCCTCAGCACGATCTGTTTTTTGTTCGCGTCCGAGCGGCAAAGCGCGGCGCTGACACTTCCGTTGCGCCTGTTCGTGAGATCAACGGTGCCGGCCTATGGGTCGAGGTGGCCGGCCGCACTCCCGATAGCACGGGCATTGTGCTGATGCTGGTCGATGCGGCCCAGCGAGGCGCGAAGAAGTTTCCGCGTACGCGTCATGCGGTGCTCACCGATGACGGGGCAGACGGGTATCGTCTGCGCTATGTGGACGGTGCGCTATGGACCTCGACACGCGATGTGGTGCAGGGGGCTCGCATGGTCCACAAGGGAGAGACAAAGGTCCCCATCGCCGACCTTGAGCCGATCGATCTGAAGTCTGAGCCGTTCCGCCGGTTGCTCTCGGCCGGAGCATATACGATGGCCAAGATCGACCGCATCGAACCGATGTGGCTACTGAGCGAAGAATCCTCAGGAGCCCGGGCTGTCCTTAACTACGGCTATGATGAGGATGGCCAGTCCGTCGTGCAGGTCGTGCGGCTGTGGTACTTCCCACTCAAGCGCCTTGTGTATTGTCGCGGAGCCATCGTCAGCGTTACCCCGGAGCGCAATGCGCCACCGGAGATCGGTGTCTTCGATGAGTCGCAGGACTCGTCACGGTTTGCCCGGGTGACCGTCTACCGGTGGCAACTGCCGGATGCAGATTCCATGGTAGACGGACGATACAAAATGCGGACGATGACCGTGATGTCGTCGTGCGTCATCCCTCCAAAGCAGTGGTTGCCATTTCCGCTCCTTGCAAGCGTGATCAGACCAACGAGATTGGGCTTTGCTCCGGGTCAGGAAGGCTGCACGGCTATCGGACCGCGCTCTTCGGGATGGCCGTTTGAGGCGTCATTGCCCGAGGGCACCACATGTCACATCGTGGCCTCGGCTGTTGATGCTTCGCAAGCCCCCTGGCACTTTGTGAGCCTACGGCACAAGGGCGACGCGGCAATGCGCCGTTCATTCGGCGATTACGCTGCCGGCGATGAAGAAGTGGTCACCTCGGGCTGGCTACCGGCTAGTGCCCTCGAGATTAAAGGTCTTCCGGAACTTAGTCGATAAAGACATTTGTGGAAGAGGCAAGAAGCCCGCGTTCTCCTCGAGTCCGTCCTAGTCGGCAGATCGCCGCAGTCGTGCCATGAAGAGCCCGTCCGTGCCGTGATGCAACGGGTCCATCTGCAGCATGAACTGCTCAGCTGTGAGTCCGGGAACATTCACCCCGTACCGCCCGAAGCATGGCGCAAGGGGCTCACCAGAAAACTCTGGATGCTCAGCAAGGAACTTCTCGACAACGCGCTCGTTCTCCTCGGGCATGATGCTGCATGTTGCATACACCAGCACGCCATCTGGGCGCACGTGTGAGACATACTCTTCGAGAACCTGAAGCTGCTTGCGGGCATGACGTGCCAGCGTGTCGGCAGTGATGCGCCACTTGGCCATTGGCATGCGCCGCACGGTTCCGATGCCACTGCATGGGGCGTCCACCAGGACAAGATCGTACTGACGTTTATCACGAGCTGCCGATCCCCGTTGACGCTGCTCAACGCTGATGCTACGCACACCGGCCCGGTTAGCGCGCGGCCCGATCTCCTTGAGCCTGTTCCACTCGATGTCGTTGGCAATGATCTGCCCCTTCGACATCTGCAGGTCAGCCAGTTGTAGGGACTTCCCGCCAGCACCGGCGCAAGCATCGAGGATCACATCGTTCTCCCGAGGTGCGCAGGCATATCCCACGAGCTGACTGCCCTCATCCTGAACCTCGATAATGCCGCCCTTATAGAGAGGATGCTGCAGCAGATTCACGCGCTGATTGATGATGATGGCCGCTGGTGATAAGGGGCTTGCAACGGCTTCGATGTTGTCGGTGTGTAGATGCTGCAGCGCACGCTCGCGCGAAACGCGACGCAGGTTCACGCGCAGTACAAGTGGCGCGGCCGACGTCATGCTCTGCCACACATCGGCGGCATCGCTCCAGCGCTTCTTTGTGGATGCCAGAAGCCAGTCCTGCGTGCACACGCGCACATGCTCGGGCAGCTCGTGCGTCCACGGGCCAAGACCATCAAGCCCCTTTTCCATCAGCGCATGTCCGGCGTGCACGACGTCCGCCATACCCTCGTGTTTAGCAATGGCCTCGCACAGCGAGAGCGTGCGCAGTGTGTGAAACACCAGACCGCTGATGAAACGCCGGTCGCTGGCACCGATGTACTTCTTCGAACGGAAGTATTCCGAGGCGATCACGTCGCTCGGCTGCGAGCTCTTGCGGATGATGCGGACAAGCTCGGCACTGTGTCCGAGAAGGGATTCTAGCTGCATTGGATGACGATCTTTCCGAACTGTTCGCCGGCGCGCATGCGCTCGAATGCTTCATGCGCCGCGTCGAGCGTGTGCACGGAGTCGACCACCGGAACTATGCGATGTGTCGTAACGAAGGATAGCATATCGGCAAAGTCCTGCTGCGAGCCCATCGTGGAGCCGACCAGCGAGATCTGCTTCCAGAAGATGCGGTGGATGTTCAGATTCGGCACCATGCCGCGCGAGGCGCCATACACCGCGATACGTCCGCCCGGACGCACAACATTCGTGTAGTCATTGATGTACTCACCGCCAACGGAGTCCACGACAAGATCCACCGGGCCATGTTCGGAGACTAGCTTCGTCCACCCGTCAGATCGCACATTCACCGTAGCGTGCGCGCCAAGCTCTGCGGCACGGGCCAGCTTTGCATCTGACGTGCTGCTGACGATCACCCGCGCTCCGGCGGCCAGGGCAAGCTGCATCGCCATCAGGGCCACACCGCCGCCGATGCCCGTGATGAGCACCGTCTCACCGGCCTGTAAAGCCCCCTGCACCATTAGCGCCCGCCACGCCGTCACCCCGGCCAGCGGCAATGCTGCGGCCTGTTCATCGGTCAGGTGGGAGGGGGCTTCGTGCACGTACCGCGCATCAATGCAGATCTCCTCGGCCAGTGTTCCCTGTGTGGGCATGCCCAGCACGGTAAAGTGCTGACCCTGCGCGCGAGGGCTATCTCCCCAGTCGAGCGACGGATCGATCACCACCCGCTTGCCTGCCAGGTGCGCATGCCGAGGCGCCTGCAGGGCCTCTCCGCATCCGTCCGAGCCAAGGATGGCCGGCAGAACGATCTTGGCGTACTTGCCCTCGGTGATGTAGACATCGCGGTGATTCAGCGCCGCCGCATGAAGACGAATCCGGACGTCATTATCAGCGCATACCGGCGCATCCACGTCTTGTTCCGACATTCCGTCGGCGTTAAGGACTAGTGCTCGCATGTGCGAAGCTAACGAACAGGTTTGAGGTTTGGGGTTTTAGGTGTGAGGTTCTGAACGTCATCCAGAGCCAGCAATAGCCACTTATGACGATAGAACGCTTGGATCCCCGCTTTCGCTGGGATGACGATGTGTACCCAGTACCCAGTACCCAGTACCTATATTTGCACAATGTTCTTCCAGCGCTTCATCGCATCGGTGCTTCTGCTGGCCATGACGCTCGTCATGGCGGGGGCGGTTGTGCATGCGCACGAGCATGGGCATGAGGACGAGACAGCACGCCTTGTTGTTTCGCCGGTGGGTGAGCACGAGGATGGGGCAGCGGAGTGTTCGCTCTGCAAGGTGACGAAGGAGCGGGTGACGATGGCTGATGCCAACGTGGCATTCGTCGTCAGTTATAGCGTGGTGCCGATGAGCCCCCTTGTACGGAATCTGATCAGTGACCGGTGCCCACAGGAACGCACCGGACGAGCACCCCCACGGGGTTGAACACGGCGGACGCTACGTCCGCACCCATGATTCTCTTTTCGATGACGCATCGCCGGTGTGGCGATCGGCGTCACGTCCGTGTTCAACGAACCTGATCGATACATGATCGCAACATTGCTGTTGCTGTCGGCACTTGCCGACACGCATATTCACGGCATCGTCCGTGATAGTGCCACGCGAGCCCCCTTGCATGGGGCCGTGGTACGCCTTGACGGAACAAAGAAGGGAGCCGTTGCTGACCGCTATGGCGCTTTTCACTTCTATGATCTGCATCAGGATACTGTGCGGCTGGTGGTATCCTACGTTGGCTACCAGACCGAACGCGTGCTGGTACCGCTAAACGAAGGCCGCAGAGAGCTCCGGCTGGATATCGCGATGCGCTCGATCAGTATCCGAGGGCAGGAGATCCAGGTGACCGACTCGCGGATCGCGCACTCGGCGTTGCCCACCCAACAGGCACGCGTACTCACGTCGGCCGAGATCGATGAGCACCGTGGTCAGACGTTTGCCGATGCGCTCACGCAGGTAGCCGGAGTGACGGTGCTGCAGACTGGCCCGAGTTTGAAGAAGCCGATGATCAACGGCCTGACCGGCACGCGACTAGTTCTGCGTAACAACAATCTTGTGCAGGAAGGTCAGCAATGGGGAATTGAACATGCCCCCGAGATCGATGCCTTCTCGCCATCACGCATCACCGTTGTGAAAGGTCCGGCAGCGGTGATGTTCGGTCCCAATGCCATGGGCGGTGTGATCGATGTGGAGTCGCGGCCCATCCGCAAGGACCCGGGGCTGCACGGCGAGGCCACGCTCAACCTCTTTAGCAACGGACGTCAGGGGGCGGTGGGTGCCTTCCTCGAAACAGCCCAGGTTGCCGGTGCGCCTATCGCACTGCGTCTGCAGGGCAGTACGCGCATGGGAGGTGATGCGACAGCACCCGATTACACACTCAACAACACCGGCGTGCGCGAGCTGAATGCAAGCCTGACCATGGAAGTGGGCGATGAACGGCTTGGTCTGAGCTCGGTTGCCTCGATCTTCTCCACAAGTCTTGGCATCTTCAGCGGCGCACACATCGGCAACGCAACCGATATGCTCCGCGCCATCCAGCGCGGCCATCCGAGCTCGACACGCCCCTTTTCCTACGACATCGGTAATCCACGGCAGGAGATAACCCACACCATGATCTCCGCCAAGGGGCACGCACAGCTCTCTGATGATGAGCGTCTGGTGCTGACGCTCGGCCATCAAGTGAACGACCGGAGCGAGTTTGACGGACACAATGTTCGAATACGCGGTCAGGGAACGGATCCCGTGATCCGTGCCGCTGATTCCCTCGTCCGCCTGCAACGTGCGCTGGCAACGCCGGCGATGAACCTGGTGCTCAACACCAGCTCGCTCGATGCCTCGCTGGAACATGCTCTTTCGGAACGTGTCCGCGGTACGATTGGTATTACATCCATGTGGCAGCTGAATGAGCGATCAGGATCAGTGATCCTGATCCCCGATTACCGGCTCTGGGGAATCGGTGCATTCGCCTATGAGTCGATCATGCTGCAGGATGTTACGCTGAGTGTCGGAATCCGATACGATGTGCGTGATCTCAAGTCGCGGATCATCAATCAGGTAACCGGGCAAGCCCCCTTGCAGTATCGACGCTGGCAGAACTTCAGCGCCAGCGTAGGGGCATTATGGACACCGGTCGAGGGCCTGTCTCTGACATGGAATGCAGCCTCGTCGTGGCGCCCGCCACAGGTCAACGAGCTCTACAGCAATGACGTTCATCACGGCTCGGCCTACTATGAGATCGGAGACAGCTCGCTTGCCAGTGAACGCACGCTCGGATCTGATGTGGGGTTGCGGTACGAGGCCAATGGACTGCTGATAGAGACGTCGGCCTTCATCAATCGGATCGGTGATTACATCATGGCACTACCGGACCCGGCCAATCCCACCGTAACGATTCGGGGCACCTTTCCGACATATCGCTTTACACAGATGACGGCTCGGCTGTTCGGTGGCGATCTGAGTCTGACCGTGCCGTTGCACGAGCGCCTGAACCTGTACGGTCAGGCCTCATTTGTGCGAGGCGATAATCTTGACCTCAATGAACCGCTTCTTTTCATCCCGGCTGACAGGGGACGACTTGGACTGCATCTGCACGCAGACGATGTCGGCCCGATTCATGATGCTTACGTCGATGTGTCCATTGCGGGCGTTCGACGTCAGGATCGCGTTGTGCCGGGACGTGACTACGCCGAGCCCCCTGCCGGATATCTACGCACCGATCTCTCGGTAGGGGGCGTCGTCACGCTACCATATGGCCTGCAGTCACGGCTGACGCTGGCCTGTACGAATCTATTCAACGCCGCCTACCGCGAGTATCTGAGTCAATACCGGTACTTCGCCGATGACCTTGGACGCAACATCATTCTTCGTTTTACCACCTCATTTTAAGGAGTCACAGCATGACCTCTTCCTCAAACGCGCTCCGTCGCTTCGGGCGCATTTTTCTGACGTCGGCGTTTGCCGCCTCAATGTCGCTGTTCGGAACATCGTGCGATCATTTGAACGACCCACATGATCATGATCATGACCATGATGCCGTCACGACCGTCACGCTGACACTCGTTGCACAGGGAACCACAGACACAACGCGTGTTACGTGGGAGGATCTGGACGGCATCGGGGGGAACAATCCCAATCGGATCGATACGCTGTTTCTGCGGCCCGCAACGATCTACCTCGGATCGGTGCGCTTTGAAAACCGGGCGAAGTCGCCGATCGAAGATGTTACCGAAGAAGTGCTCGAAGATGCCAACAAGCATCAGGTGTTCTATGCCGTGAGTAATAGTCTCGGACAGCTACAGGTACTAGACAAGGATGGCAGGGGGCTTCCACTCGGACTCGTCTATTCGCTGTCAACCGCACTAACGACCGCTGCCGTGCCGGGTGTACTGACCCTGTCGCTCTATCATTACGATTCGGAATCATCCAAGAACGGCACAGATCCGGCTGATGAGACCGACGTCGAAGTGACCTTCCCGCTGATCCTCCGATAAGGGGATAACCCGTCATGATTCAATGGCCTGTGAATGTGCATATTCGTGCACTCGCAGGCCATTTTTCATGACGACTGACATTCTCGCCACTCCAATCGAATCTGTCCGCTTCGTTGTCGTCGATGTTGAGACGACCGGAGGGACGCCGCGTGACCATCGTATGACGGAGATCGCCATGTGCGTGGTCGAAGATGACGCGATCGTGCGGCGTCACGAGTCGTTGATGAATCCGCATCTGCCGATCCCCGACTTCATCCAGATGATGACCGGCATCACCAACGCCATGGTCGCCCAGGCCCCCGAAGAAGATGTGGCCATGCAACCAGTGATCGCCGAGCTGTTTTCGGACGACCAGGTAGTGGTCTTCGTTGGACACAACGTGGGCTTCGACTGGAGTTTTGTTGAGGCGGCCATTGAGCGTATGGATGAGGTGCCGCCCGACGTTCATAAGGTCTGCACGTGCCGCCTTTCGCGACGCCTCAGCACGGGGCTCGCCAAGCATAATCTCGGCGCTGTGGCAGAGCACTATGGTCATGTGATCTCAGCACGTCACCGCGCCATGGGCGACACCGAGGCTACGGCCCAGGTTCTGATTCGCCTGATCGAGCGCGCACGCGCGGAGCACGAAGCGGTAACGCTAGAGGACCTTATTGCGCTGCAGCATGTGCAGCGTGCGGCCTCCAAGACCATGTCGGCAGCGGCGGCCAAGCGGCGGACCATGCTCGCCCCCTACTTGCGCGAGTTGCCGGAAGATCCCGGAGTGTACTACTTCCTGAACGCCAAGAAGCAGGTGCTGTACGTGGGCAAGGCCAAGTCGCTGCGCGCGCGGGTGATGTCGTACTTCAACGATGCGCCGCTGCATGGACGTAGCGTGCAGAAGATGATCCGCTATGTGCGGCACGTCCGCTGGGAAGTTACGGGTACAGAGCTGGCGGCTATTCTGCTGGAGTCGAGGGAGATCAAAGAACGCCTCCCTCTGCATAACGTCACATCCCGCAAGTACCGAGCGCCGGCGTTTCTGAAGATCACGAAAGAGTCGTTCCCGCGTCTCGAACTTGCATCAAGTATCGAGTCCGATGACGCGGAGTACTTCGGCCCCTTCCGCAGTCACCGCATGGCCGAGCGTATCCTCGATATGGTGGTTCGCGAAAACAAGCTCCGCACCTGTGCCGGTGAGCTTCACCCGCATGCGGAGATTCGTCCGTGCTTCGACTATCACATCAAGCGCTGTAACGGTCCGTGTGCGCTGCATCAGACCATTGACGATTACAACGAATCTGTCGACGAGGCCCGGCGCTTTCTCAGCAACGTCGAGCAGGGGGCTGTAGGGCGCCTGCGCACGCAGATGGAGCTTGCCGCTGCCGATCTTGACTACGAGCGTGCTGCGGTGCTGCGCGACGGTATCCGCGAGGTTGAGCGTGCCATGCTGCATGCCTCTGATCGCCCGCTTGCAGTGACGGACACGAACGTGATGATCTTCGTACCGGTGGGACAGAAGAGTTCCACGATCGAGGTCTATGCGCTGCGTGCCGGGCGCCTGGCGTTCCAGCGCGAAGTGGGACTGAAGGCACCGAAGGATGGGATCGTTGCCGAGCTGACGCAGCTCTTTGCCGAACCCGCGCCAACGTCACGCTTTACCAGTCGCGAGTTGAACGAGCTGCAGATCATCACCGGATGGTTGTATGGACGTCGCGAGCGTTCCCATACATGCGTCGTGCATGCTCCCGAACTTGTTGCCGACCTTGTCCACGCGGCCTTCGGTCAGTTCGTGCAGGCCATGGCTGAGATTGCCCGAGCTACACCACCAAGCGAGTATTCCCAGCTGCCTGAGTATGACGACCTCGGCGCTTGAGCATATCTACTCGCAGGAGTATGCCGTTGTGGACGTGCGTACTCCGGCGGAGTATCAGCAGGGTCACATTGTTGGATCCGTAAACATCCCGTTGTTTACTAACGAGGAGCGAGCCGATGTTGGCACGCGCTACGTGCAGCAGTCTCGTGAAGAGGCCATTCGCCGCGGGCTCGAGCTCGTTGGTCCGCGCCTTGCCGGGTATGTTGAGCAGGCACGCGCGCTCGGCAAGCCCCTTGTCGTCTACTGTTGGAGAGGGGGCATGCGCAGTTCCTCGATGAGCTGGTTGTTTACGACGAGCGGTCTTGCCTCGCAGACAATCCCACGCGGCTACAAGGGATTCCGCACCGCAGCAGCAATGAATCTTGCACGGCCGTGGCAGTGGCGCGTGGTCTCCGGCCCGACCGGTTCCGGCAAGACCACATTCCTTTGCGGGCTTGCCGCAGGGGGCGAACAGGTGATCGACCTCGAAGGTCTGGCCAATCACAAGGGCTCATCCTTCGGAGGCATTCAACAGCCGGCGCAACCCACTACCGAACACATGATGAACCGCATCCATTACGCCATGCGTGGCTTCGATCTCTCGCGTTCAGTATGGCTCGAAGACGAAAGCCGCAGCATCGGTCGCGTGCATCTACCGGACGTCCTCTATGAGGCCATGAAGATCGCTCCACGTCACGTTCTGGAGACGCCCCTGGAAGTGCGCGTCTCTAACCTCGTTGCCGAATACGGTCAGCTCCCACCCCAAGAACTCGTTGCCGCCTTCGAACGAATTCGCGAAAAGCTCGGTGGCGAGCGCACCAATCGTGCCATCGAAGCCCTAACTCTCGGCGACGCCGCCACGGCCGCAGAGATCGCACTGGACTACTACGATCGGACGTATGCGTACACAGCGAAGCGGTTTGAGGTTTGAGGTGTGAGGCTTGAGGTGTGAGGTGTGGGGTGTGTTATTACCGCGAACGCGGGAATCGATGCGTGACTCTGTAACTTCTCCTCCATGATCGCACTTACACAATACTCACACGGAGCCGGATGCGGATGTAAAATCGCGCCGGCGGTGCTTGACGGGATTCTGCAGACGTCGTTGCCGATGCCGCATGATGCGCGGCTGATTGTTGGTAACGCCTCCAAGGACGACGCAGCAGTGTACGACCTGGGAGATGGCACGGGCATCGTGAGCACAACGGATTTTTTCATGCCGATCGTGGATGACCCGGTGGACTTCGGGCGCATCGCCAGTGTGAATGCGATCAGTGATGTCTACGCCATGGGTGGACGTCCCATGATGGCGATCGCGATCCTTGGATGGCCGATCAATACTGTTCCGGTAGAAGCAGCGCAGCTTGTTCTGGAAGGGGCACGCATGGCGTGTATGGATGCGGGGATCCCCTTGGCGGGTGGACATTCCATCGACAGCCCGGAGCCGATCTTCGGTCTTGCCGTAACGGGCAGGGTGGACTTGAATCATCTCAAGACAAACACCGGCGCACACGAAGGCGACGTGCTGTTTCTCACAAAGCCCCTTGGCATCGGCATTCTAACTACCGCACAGAAGAAGGGGATCCTGAAGCCGGAACATGCCACAATGGCCCGCGATGTGATGTGCGTGCTCAACCGCGCAGGAGAGACCTTTGGTACGCTGCCGTATGTGCATGCGATGACGGATGTGACTGGCTTTGGCCTGCTGGGTCACCTTCTTGAACTCTGCGAGGGGGCGAACCTCTCGGCCGAGATCACCGGCGATGACGTTCCGCTGATCGACCGTGCAGTGCTGCAAGACTACCTGGCGCAGAAGTCATTCCCGGGCGGGACAACGCGCAACTTCGCTTCATACGGACTTCATGTCTCGGAGCTGAGCGAGATGCAGAAGTATATCCTCTGTGACCCGCAGACTAGCGGTGGGCTGCTGGTGTCGGTTGATCCGGCCCATGCCGAGGAGTTTGTCTCACTGGCTCAGACGATGGGACTTGGACGACTTCACGCCATCGGACGCATTGTGTCCAACGGCGGCAAGCGCATAACGGTGCGTTAAGCCCCCTCCCGGCGAGGATCAATCTTCCCAGTCGGCAATGAAGACGTTTGTGTCGCGCGTGCCGTTGTTGTTGCGGTTGCTCGACCAAACGAGTTTCTTTCCGTCAGGCGAGAACATCGGGAAGGCATTGAACATACTCTCGGTGGTGATCTGCTCCAGCCCCGTGCCGTCCTCATTGACCATGTAGATGTGGAAGTCATATCCGCGCTTCGAGGCATGGTTCGATGAGAACAGGATCTTCTTTCCCTTCGGGTGATAATAGGGTGCCCAGTTGGCCTTACCAAGCATGGTGATCTGCTTCATGTCCGAGCCATCAACATTGCACGTGAAGATCTCCATCTCCGTGGGCGCAACCAGGCCCTGTGCCAGCAGATCCTTGTACTCGCGCGCAGCGCTGTCGGTCTTCGGACGTGAAGCGCGGAAGACAAGCTTCTTTCCGTCCGGTGAGAAGAACGCACCACCATCATAGCCGAGTGTGCTGGTGACCTGACGCTGGTCCGAGCCGTCAATGTTCATGGTCCAGAGTTCAAGGTCGCCGCTTCGGTCCGATGTGAACACGATCTTGTCACCCTTGGGAGAGACCGTTCCTTCGGCATCATAGCCAATCGTAGTCGTAAGCTTCTTTACGATCGAGCCCTTCTCGTCGGCCACGAAGATGTCATATGTCGGCAGGACCTGCCAAAGATACTTGCGGTCGGCGCGAGGTGCCGGCAGAGGCGGACATTCCCGGCCGGCCTCATGGGTGCTGCCGTAGAGAATGTGCGAGTTGTCCGGCATGTAGTATGAGCACGTGGTTCGCCCCTTACCGGTGCTGATAAGGGGCGGGCGGTACGACGAATCCACCGCGGATGAGATCGTCAGCGCATGGATCTGGTCGCACTGGTGACCCCAGCCGGCGTAGTTGCTCTGAAATGCCAGCTTCTTTCCATCCGGACTGAAATACGCCTCGGCATTGTCGCCGCCAAAGGTCAGCTGTCGGATGTTCTTGAGATGGGGCTCAGTGGCCCGAGTTGAAACGCTGAGAGCTGCAAGTGCCAGTGCAATGCCCATGCAGCGTGTAATGGTTACGCTAAACATGGGCCGAAGCTACGACATCTCCGTATTTTTGAATCCTATGTCATACAGTGATTCACCTAAGCGCGGCTTCGACGTCCTGCGCGACCCGCGCCTGAACAAGGGCACAGCCTTCACCCGCCGAGAACGTCAGGAACTGGGAATTGTCGGCCTGCTGCCGGACATCGTCTCGTCGATGGAAATGCAGATGGAGCGCATCGAGGGGCATGTCGACTCATTGACAACCGACCTCGACAAGTACATCTATCTGAGCGATCTGCAGGAGCGCAATGAATCGCTCTTCTACGCGATGCTGCAGAAAGACCCCGTCAAGTACATGCCCATTGTGTACACGCCAACTGTAGGACTGGCATGTCAGACCTTTGGGCGGATCTATCGTCGGCCCAAGGGCATGTTCATCAGCGTTCGCAACCGCGGCGTCATGGCTGAAGTATTGCGCAACTGGCCTGAAAGAGATGTCCGCTGGATATGCGTCACCGATGGCGAGCGCATTCTTGGTCTGGGTGATCTCGGCGCGCAGGGCATGGGCATCCCCGTTGGCAAACTTGCCCTCTACACGGCGTGTGCAGGTGTGCCGCCTGAGGTCACGCTGCCGATCGTCCTCGACGTCGGAACCAACAGTGAAGCACTGCTTGAGGACCCGTTCTACATCGGTGTTCGTCAGCGGCGGCTGCAGGGACAGGAGTATGATGATTTCATCGAAGAATTCGTGACGGCCGTGCAGGAGGTCTTCCCCAAGTGTGCCATCCAGTGGGAGGACTTCGCCAATCCGAATGCAAGCCCCATCCTCGAGCGGTACCGTCATCGCATCTCATCGTTCAACGACGACATCCAGGGCACGGCTGCCGTTGGCGTTGCCGGAGTGATCGCCGCCACACGCATGAAGGGCGAGCGCCTTAAGGATCAGACCTACATGTTCCTCGGTGCCGGCTCGGCCGGTATCGGGATCGCTGAACTACTCTGGCGTCTGATGATCGACGAAGGGTGCACCGAAGAAGAAGCGCGCGCAAAGTGCTGGCTGATGGACAGTAGGGGGCTTATCGTTGCCTCGCGTCCGGATGTCGAGGGCACGCAGAAAGCCCCCTATGCGCATGAACACGCCGATGCGTTTACGCTTATCGAAGCTGTGCGTGCGGTGCGGCCAACGGTGCTCATCGGCACGAGTACCACTGCCAAGGCCTTCACGCAGGAAGTGATCGAGCACATGGCTTCGTACTGTGAATGTCCGATCATCTTCCCGTTTTCCAATCCGACATCCAAGAGCGAGTGTTCAGCCGAAGAGGCCTATACGTGGACGCAGGGCAGGGCAATCTTCGCCAGCGGAAGCCCCTTTAAGCCGGTCGAGATCAACGGCCAAACGATCCACCCGGGTCAGGGCAACAACGTTTACATCTTCCCCGGCGTCGGCCTTGCCGCCTACGCCGTCGATGCCACCAACATTCCGTACAAGACCTTCGGCGTTGCTGCATGGGCACTTGCCGGAATGGTCTCGCAGGAGCAGTTCGACAAGGGGCTCATCTATCCGCCAATGTCAGACATTCAGAAAGCCGCCAAGGTTGTTGCTGTTGCCTGCGCTGAGTACCTGTTCGAAGATGGGCATGCCGGCATTGCGCGTCCGGATGATGTGACGGCGCTTGTCGAGAGCCACATGTGGAGGCCTGCGTACTAGCGTGCAGACCAAGCTCGATATCGCCCGGAACTGGCTGCCGCGTTATACCGGTACGGACGTCGATGCGTTCGGTGACTACATTCTACTGACAAATTTCCGTGGCTATGTTGAAGCGTTTGCCGAAAAGTTCAACGTCGAGGTGCGGGGCCTGGATCGCCCCATGCAGACGGCAACTCACGGAAATTTGACGATCATAAACTATGGTATTGGGTCGCCTAATGCGGCCCTCATCATGGACCTGCTCGTGGCACGTATGCCCAAGGGCGTGCTATTTCTGGGCAAATGCGGCGGTCTGCGCGCCTCAACCGAGATAGGGCATTTTATCTTGCCAATTGCCGCTATTCGCGGCGATGGAACGAGCAACGACTACTTCCCGCCGGAGGTGCCGGCACTGCCGTCGTTCAAACTGCACAAGTTTGTCTCGGACAAGGTGCTGATGTTCGGTCAGGAGTATCGCACGGGTGTGGTCTATACCACCAACCGCCGTGTATGGGAGTGGGATGAAGTGTTTCGTCGTCGACTGCAGGACCTGAGCTGCCTGGCCATCGACATGGAAACCGCAACGATCTTCATCGTCGGACACAAGAACGGCATCCCACGCGGTGCACTGCTTCTAGTCAGCGATGTACCGGTGGTTCCGGAAGGCGTCAAAACCGAGGAGAGCGACAAACGAGTAACGAATGAGTTCGCATCGCTGCATCTCGATATTGGCATCGAGGCCATGCGCGAGATCGGCATCAATGGCGAAGAGATAAAACATCTACGGTATGACTAACACGCGCTGCTTCCTCAGCTGGCTCCTCATCTGCCTCATCATGTCGCTGCCTGCCGCGGCGTCGCTGCAAGCCCAAAGCGCTCTTCGAAGCGGACCCATGATCGGACACGTGGACATGCGCAGCGCGTCTATCTTCGTTCAGACCGTCAAGTCTTCGATGGTGTCGATTCGCTACGTCGACTCGGCCGACGGCAAGTCCTACAGCACGCCCGCAATGCGCTCGGCGGATGATCAGGGTAACTGTCTGACGTTTCATCTTGACAGTGTTGAACCTGGTAGAACCTATCGATACAGCGTTGTCGTGGATGGTTCCGAGGTGCGCCTGCCGTTCCCGACCGTGTTCCGCTCTCGTCCGATCTGGAAGTACCGCGGTAAGACCATACCCAACGTTGCGATCGCACTCGGCAGCTGTCACTATGTGAACGAGCTCGGTTACGAGCGTCTGGATTCATCGGGCGTAGAAAAGGGCTACGGAACAACGACGGAGATATTCTCTTCGATCCTTGCACAACGTCCGGATGCAATGCTGTGGCTGGGAGATAACGTGTACTTGCGCGAGCCCGATTGGGGATCGCGCGGAGGCATGCTCAGGCGCTACTCGCACACGAGGGCATATGATCCTTCGAGGGCCATGTTCGCCAGCATTCCGAATTACGCCACTTGGGATGATCATGACTACGGCCCGAACGACTCCGATCGCAGCTGGTGGATGAAGGGCACGGCGCTGGAAGTGTTCAAGCTCTTCTGGCCAAACCCATCATACGGTCTCAAGGGTCAGGAAGGTATCTGCACCAGCATGGAGATCGGCGATGTTCAGGTGTTCATGCTCGATGATCGGTGGTTTCGTAACGCCAATGATCGCATCGATCAGCAGCGTCGGATTCTTGGTGATGCCCAGCTTCAGTGGTTGATCGATGGTCTGGCTGCCAGCCGCGCTACCTTCAAGATCGTTGCTGTTGGCTCGCAGGTGCTGAGCGACAACAAAAAGCGCGAGGGATTCGAACGCTCAAGCTTTGAGCGCGACGAGATGATTCAGGCCATCACGAAGAACAAGATCACAGGTGTGGTCTTCGCCTCCGGAGATGTGCACTTTGCCGAGCTCTCCAGGCTCGACCGAGAGGGGACGTACCCGCTGTATGAGCTGACCTCATCGCCCCTTTCCGCCGGATTGAATACCAGTCAGACATACCGAACGAACACGTTCAACGTGCCTGGAACAGAGTATGTTGGCCATAACTTCGGCCTCATCTCCGTGTATGGCCAGCGCGGCGCGCGCATACTCACCCTCTCGATCATCGCTGCCGACGGCAAAGAGGTATGGAAGAAAGAGATCGGAGAGAAGGAGCTGAGGTAGTCTATGAGCTTCATTGAATTCATCGGGCGACTGGAGTTCGTGCTGCGTCCGGTGATCTCCTTCGTTCCACCGTCGATCGGTGTGCGTGCATTCACGGCCGGGCGCAATGTGTATCTGCCACGGTTCGCACATGACGTGCCATCGAGATCCTTTGAGCCCCCTGAGGAACTGGGGGTCACGGCATGGGGCATGCGGTTCCGGCTTCCCGTCTGGAATGCCGCAGGGATGTTCAAGAGCGGTGCGGGATATGACATGGTAGCGGCTGAAGGAGCAGGAGCCTTTGTTGCGGGAACGACCACGTCGCGAGCGCGCAAGGGCAACGTGGTGAAGGGTATCGCATGGCCATCGACGCAGTATCCGTACTCACATTCGGCGTCGAACTGGATGGGGCTTCCCAATGCCGGTCATGCAGAGGTCGCCGCGAAGCTTGCCAAGGTTCGTCACGTGCCGGGCTGCCCGTTGGGGATCAGCGTGAGTACTGAACCGGGTCTTGACGAGGGGCTTGCCGTGCCGGAGCTCATTGAGGGACTTCGTCGGTATGCGGACGCCGGCGTCGATTACATCGAGCTCAATGAAAGCTGTCCAAACGTGCCCGGCCATGGCCGCCACGAGGCACTGGATGAGGCCCTACTGAGACGTCTTGACGTGGTTGCTACTGAGTTCCTGAACAAGCGCACACGCCCCCTCCCTCTGGTGGTCAAGCTCTCGACTGATACGTCGCACGATCAGATCCCATCGTTGGTTGCAGCTCTTGTGCAACGTGGCTTTGACGGGATGATCCTCGGCAACACCTCCACACGCTATGCGGAGCTGCGCAAACATGTCGATCGGCGCGACCTTGCCATGTACGACCACTTTACCGAGTCGTATGGCGGTGGAATCAGCGGAGCATTGCTGACGCAGTCCTCACTCGAGTCATGTACCGTTGCCATGGACGCCGTGCGATCTCTCGCCCCTTCCCATGAGTTTCATGTGATCCGCTGCGGTGGGGTGATGACAGTTGAAGACATCGAAGCGTCGCGCCGCATCGGAGTGCTGCTCAATCAGTGGTATGTTGGCTACTTCGAAAACTTCGCCCGTCACGGGCATGATCTCTATCGCGTGCTGTCTGATCGCATGCGTCCGAGCTCTGTGCTGACGCTGTCGTAAAACGAGCGCAGATTCTGCGGCGTTGTGCCGTGCATTCGGAGTTGCTGCTCAAACTCCTCCACGGAGTACCCCGATGCCTTGATGATCGAATCGATATGGCGGGCCGCCGTTGCCGAGTCGATTCCGGCCTGGCGTTCGACGAGCACTCGCGCGTAGGTTGTGACAAGACGCTGTCCGTCCTGTTCCAGGTTATCACACGACGTGCTCAGGATGGCGATGCCACACAGGCAAAGCCACAGCTGATACGGTAGATAGCGATTCATGCAAACTCCATGTCATATTCGTTGATGATCATCACGAGCTCGTGCAGCATCATGGCCGTTGCTCCCCACAGCGGGATGGTTGGATGCACATCCCAATGTGGCACGTCCACACGCAGGCCCCGGATAATGTCATTTCGCAGACGAACGTTCCTCGGGTCGCGGAACATCGACATCGGCACGACGAGGACTTCGGCGACCTCTTCGGTGTTGAGCTTCCACGCAGGGGGCTCGCAGACCACGGCGATAACCGGCGTTACGGCGCTTTGTGATGGCGGAATGTAGAGCGATGAGAGCTGTCCCAGAACGCGGACCCTGTCGGATGTGAGGCCGATCTCCTCATAAGCCTCTCGAAGCGCTGTGGTCACGGCATCTTCACCCTCGTCAGAACGCCCACCCGGAAACGAGATCTGCCCACGGTGACTGCGCAGCCCTTCGCTGCGAACAGTGAGAACCGTCGAGAGGTTGCCTCCCTCGTCAAACACCATGGGTATCAGCACGGCACTGTGCCGCGCATCCGAAGGTGCCGGCTGCAGGCGCGAGTGACGATCAGGAATGTCGGGTACAAACCGCTCGTGTGCAGCGATCCCGGGGAGGGGGCGTTGCAGCCGCGCGATTATCCATTCTTCCAGTGTCATGCTGCAAATCTCGCCACTTTCCCGATGGCATAAGATGTAATTTACAGGTATGAAGAAGCTGTCTGCAGTGCTTTCGGCACTCTCTCAGGTGATCTCCACACAGATGCCGCCAGGGAGCGGGGATGGCGACGTTGCCGACGTCACGACCGACTCACGCGGCCTATCGGCGGGCATGATTTTCGTAGCCGTGGTCGGCGCGAACTTCGATGGACATTCAGCCATCGGTGATGCCATCGCGCGTGGCGCATCGGCCATCATTGTCGAGCGGGAGCCGCCAAGCCCCTTGCCGGTCCCAGTTATCTGCGTAGGGGATTCCCGCCGGGCATTCGCCGAACTCGTACAGGAGCTGTTCGAACGTCCCAGCGAGCCCCTTGCCATGTATGGCGTTACGGGCACGAACGGAAAGACCACCTGCGCCACGCTGCTCGAACAGGTACTGACGTTGGAGGGACGTTTGGTTGGGTTCATCGGAACGACGGGCAACCGATTTGCCGGTGCCGAGCACGCAACGGAGTATTCCACGCCGCACGCGCGCCAGCTTGCCGAATTGTTCCTGACGATGCGCAGAAGCGGCGTCGACACTGTCTGCATGGAAGTTAGTTCCCATGCGCTCTCGCAGCAGCGCGTGCTCGGAATCGATTATCGTGGGGCGATCTTTACGAACCTCACGCGCGATCACCTTGATTACCACGGTACCATGCAGGAGTATGCCCGCTGTAAGAAGCTCCTCTTTGACGGACTGTCGGCCAATGCAACGGCGGTGTTATGGGGCGACTCGGAGTGGACACCGTACATGAAGCGTGGCTGCTCGGCCCGGCATGTCATCACCGTTGGGCAGGGGGCCGATAATCACGTCAGAGTTACGGACGTCACGCTCACACTCACCGGCACGACCTTTACCCTTGAACGTCAGCGCAGCGACATTCCGAATCTGCCGGATCAATGCGTGATCCATACAAGGCTGCTCGGCGACTTCAACGTGGCCAACTGCGCGTTGGTTGCCGTGCTGTGCATGGTCGACGGAATGCCCCCTGAGCGGGTCTTGGCGCACATGCATGAGGTTGTCGGACCGAAGGGACGCATGGAAGTCCATGCTACACCTGGTGGCCCCACGGCCATCGTCGACTACGCCCACACACCGGATGCTCTCGAGAGCGTCCTGCGCGTCATCCGCTCACTCGGCGGTGACGGCGGCAAGGTCCACGTCGTCTTTGGCTGCGGAGGAGACCGAGATCGCGGCAAACGATCGCAGATGGGGCGTATCGCCTCCGAACTGGCCGATCACGTGGTGATCACCAATGATAATCCTCGTACCGAATCTCCCTCGGACATCATCGCGCACATTATGGGCGGCATCGATGGTCCCCACCGACATCGTGTTCGCATCATCGAGGACCGCCGCGCCGCAATCCACTACGCTCTGTCTGCCGCCGGCCCAACCGACGTCGTACTCGTAGCCGGCAAAGGTCACGAAGAATACCAGATCGTCGGCGCAGAGCGGCTTCCGTTCAGCGATGCAGAAGAAGTGAGGAAGAGAAGTACCGGTGACAAACGTAGAGGATAGATTCCCGCTTTTGCGCGAATGACGACGGCACACAATAGAAAACCGCAAGACGTGCGATTTCGTCGCCACACCTTGCGGTTTTATGATTTTCGATTTTACTGGAATCTTACAGGTGTAGGAGGTACGTACTACCGTAACTCCGTACTTCCGTAACTATTCCTGTTCCAATTGTGCGCGGTGCTGACGGCGCGCCGCCTTGAGCCGAGACATGCGACGATCAACGCTTGGCTTCACAAAGAAAGCGCGCTTCTTGAATTCGCGCAGAACGCCGGAACGCTCGTATTTCTTCTTGAAACGGCGCAGGGCGCGGTCGATCGACTCATTGCTTTGTACGGTGACTCCGATCACGGGATGACCTCTAAGTTGGGGGGTTACTTGAAATTCTCGACGAGACGTTTTTCTTTGTTCTTTTCGAAGTGCACAAGCACTGCGCCACGGCCGTTAGACATGATCTCCTTTGAACGGACGATGCCGACATCATCCCACTGCTTGTGATAGATCACGTCGCCAACCTTGTAGACATTCTTCGGTGAGTACTCTTTCGAATCCTCACGAGCCAGCTTGATCTCTGTAACCTTCTTCTCGGTATTCGATGCCAGAGTGTCAAGGTTGATCATTTGCATATGACGGCTGAGCGTACAACGAGCCCACTGCATGCGGCCTGCCTCGGATTCGGTTGGCTCGCCCATTAGCTCATGCTTCGTGTCCTTCATGAGGAAGGGCGAATACAGAACCATATACTTGGCTTTGCGCTTTGTCTTCTTCGGTGCCTCGACGCCATCGGAATCGACTGAATCGATGACTTTGGCCGTAACCTTCTTGGCTTTCGGGGACTTGGTTGTAGCGGCCTTGGAGGCTTTCGCTGCGGGCATAGGAATTCCGACGAGGTTTTTGGGCCTCAAAGATAGGAAGAAAAATCCTAAAACCGAGCGTTTGTGCCCTAAAAATCAGCCCCTTAGCGAGCCTTGGTGAGTTTTGCCTTGAGCGACTGAATGACCGGGACGGGGCTGGGATCGACTTTGTTCAGCACAGCCAGATGCCAGCTGACCCAGTCGCCGAGGTATATCTGTCCGAACATGCGTCCGAGCAGGGTAGCCCCTTTAGCCTCGGGAGCGATCACTTCGGCCACATTGGCCTTGATGATGTCTTTCAGAGCGTCAAATCGGATCTGAACCCGGCGATGATCCTCGGGGTCTCGCAACAACACGGTTGTAAAGTTCTTGGTCATACCCACCGGGTGCTGCCAGCCATTGATCTCATTGTGGTTCATTTCCGGCAGCAGGTTGCCGAAGGCCAGCTGCTTGGCATTCTCCTGGATCTGCCCCCTCCAGCGCAGGTTTACGACGTCCATACGCTCATTTGCCGAGTAGATGACCGGCACCGAACCATGTAGCTTCTTGGCGATCTGCAAGGCAGGATTCTTGGCCGTCGAAGATGCGTAGAGATCGCGGACCTCGTCGGTATGAGCAAGGATCTCGCGGATGCCCTTGGCATTCATACGCCCGGCGCGGTTGTCCATGGCACCATAGCGCGCCATGATCATCAGCAGCGGAAAGAACGAGTAGGCGATGGCGCAGCGAGGCTGATAGCCGGGAGGGATGTTGATGATCGGGAAGCCGTACGTGATGGCCCGCTTGCCCAACTGTCCGCCCGTGGTGATACACACCACGCGCATGGTCTTCTTGCGTATGTCATCAAATGCGGTGAGCGTCTCTTCGGTTTCGCCGGAATAGCTCGAGCATACCACATTGGTGTCACTGTCCATCCAGTTCGGAACACCATATCCGCGGTGGACCGAGATATTCAAATGGTCGGCTCCGACGGTTGATGCGGCATAGCTTCGCAGCAGATCCGCTCCAATGGCTGATCCACCTAACCCGAAGAAAGCATAGCGGTTAGACGTAGACTGCTGCCGCCAGAGCGGTGCATTTTCTCCGATGTTGACCGCTTCTTTAACCTGCTCCGGGAATCGATACAGGGTATCGAACATGTTCGAGGCATCGAGAGCCGATGCCGGATTCTTGGGCATGACGGCCCCTTTCAGTCATAATATTTGGCGGCGATAATAGAAAGGGTTATGATCGTTTCCAAGCGAAAACGATACTATTCTTCAAAGGTGGGGTTCCGTAGTTCTACCGGGGCGTTACCCCGTTGCTTGCGAAACCGCATATTCAGGAACTCAACACTAATGGAAAAGAGCATGGCTGTATAGACGTAACCCTTTGGTACATGGACAGATAAGCCCTCCAGCATGAGCACCAGACCGACCATCATCAGGAACGCCAGCGCAAGGATCTTCACCGACGGGTGCTCGTGAATGAAGGCGGAGATCTTACCGGCACTGAGCTGCATGACGATGACGGCGATGATGACCGAAATGGCCATAACCACGAAATTCTGCGATAGTCCGATGGCGGTGATCACGGAATCGATCGAAAACACGATGTCCAGCACGATGATCTGCACGATCATCGTGGCAAAAGCCGACTTGGCCGCCTTGGAGGGGGCGTGTTCGGCACCCTCGAGCTTGTTGTGGATCTCGCTGGTTGCCTTGGCCAGAAGGAACAGACCACCGCTAAGCATGATCAGATCACGTCCGCTCACGCCCCATGGTCCCTGCATGGCAAACATCTGCGGAACTTGGAAGAGCGGAGACGTCAGCCGAGCGATCCAGACAGCGCCCATGAGAAAAACCAGACGCAGCACGAGAGCCAGAGACAGACCGATGGTACGGGCCTTCTGCTGTTGCGAGGGGTCCAGCCGGCCAACAAGGATGGATATAAAGATGATATTGTCGATACCAAGGACGATCTCCAGCACGGTTAGCGTGAGCAGGGAGACGAGATTGTCGGACGAGAAGAGTGTTTCCATGGGTACAAATTTAAATTTGCCGCAATGATCTTCCGAAGTATCGATCCGGCAACGGAACAATTAGTTGCAGAGTTCACCGCGCACACGCCGGATGACGTCCGGCACTTGCTAGACGCCGCGGCTGCTGCTCAGCGGCAATGGGCCGAACGGCCACTTACCGAGAGGACTGGCCTTATCGAGCGCTTGGCCGATGTGTTGGAGGGCCGGCGTGATGAGGGGGCGAGTACGATCATGAGGGAGATGGGCAAGCCCCTTACCCAGGCGCTTGCCGAGGTCGACAAGTGCGCAGGCGTCTGCCGGTACATGGCCTCGATCGCCCAGACGGTGCTGGCCGAGGAGATCGTCGATGCCGGTTTTCGACAGAGCCGAGTTGTGTACGAGCCGCTGGGCCTGGTGCTCTCGATCATGCCATGGAACTTTCCACTGTGGCAGTTCTTTCGATTTGCTGCTCCGGCGCTTCTTGCCGGCAACGGCGTGCTGCTGAAGCACGCTCCCAGCACTATGGGGTCGGGGTTGTTTGCAGAATCTGTCTGCCGCGAAGCAGGTTTGCCGGCCGGACTTGTCACGTCACTGTTGATCGACGTGCCGGATGTCGAACGTGTTGTTGCCAACCCCGCGGTTGCCGCCGTTACGTTTACCGGGTCAACAGGTGGCGGACGGGCTGTGGCGCAGGTTGCTGCTCGCCATATCAAGCCCGTGGTTCTGGAGCTTGGCGGGAGCGACGCCTACGTCGTTCTGGGTGATGCCGATCTTGATGTTGCCGTCAGCGCCTGTGTTGCCGGACGCCTACTGAATGCCGGACAGTCCTGCATCGGAGCAAAGAGGTTCATCGTTCATACATCGCTGCATGATGCATTCGTAACCAGGGTTGTAGAGGCCTTTGACGCGGCCATCGTCGGAACTCCGCACAGTCCTGACACTCAGGTCGGTCCTCTTGCGCGGCAAGATCTGCGGGATGTCCTTCTGGATCAGGTTCGTCGTGCGCTCAACACCGGTGCCCGCTGCGCTACGAAGCGGACTCTTGAAGATGTCCCGTCACGGGGCTGGTTTGTTCCGCCGATGCTGCTGGTAGACGTTGATCAAAACAATCCGGCCTTCCGGGAGGAACTGTTTGGTCCGGTGGCAAGCGTGACCTCGTTTGAAACGGAACAACAGGCCGTGGCCTTGGCCAACGACACGGAGTTCGGACTCGGCAACGCCGTGTTTTCAAGAGATACGTCAACTGCCCTTCGCATCGCCGCGCAGCTGCAAAGCGGTACAATATTCATCAACGACTTCGTTCGCAGCCATGCTGCTCTACCCTTCGGCGGAGTGAAATCTTCGGGCTACGGACGCGAGCTCGGACGTTGGGGAATGCTGGAGTTCGTAAACGTAAAGAACATTACGATTGGCTGATGCGCGCCACACGCGCATCTCGTCTCTGCTTGGCCAGCTGCCGAAGGTCCACCACGTGGTCGGCCTCATCGACGATCTCGGCGCCGAGCATGGTCTCGAGGACGTCTTCCATGGTGATGATGCCTTCAACACCGCCATGCTCATCGACCACCATGAAGACGTGCTGACGCTTCTGCAGAAACTGCTCCAGCGCGTGGTCGAGCGTGATATTCTCGGGAATGAAACCGATCTCTCGCTTGAGCCGACCGAGTTCTACGGACTGCCGTCCGGCGAGCGCCGCACGTAAGATGTCCTTCGTCATCACGTAGCCAGCCACTGAGTCGAGATCGCCCCCTTCATACACCGGCAGACGCGAAAACACATGCAGCTCGGGGTGTTTGATGGCCTCACCAACGGTCAGCTCGACGCGCAGCGCTGAGACCACCATGCGAGGCGTCATCACATCGCCAACTTCGATGCTGCTCAATTGCATGATGTTGGTCATGATCCGGTACTCTCCCGGATCCAAAGCCCCCTCCTCGCGAGCCGTCTCTACGAGGGCCTCAAGTTCTTCGCGGGCCTCTTCTTCTTCTTCCTCCTGAGAACGGGGCTTGGTAAGCGCAAGAATCAGACGGTGTAACAGAAGCATCGGCGTTGTCAGCATGGTGACGACGGCAAGCGAGACACTGGCAAAGCGCAGCAGATGCTCGACTGTGCGCTCGCCGATGACCGTCGCAACAACTTTGATCAGGGCAAGCCCTACGGCAAGAATGGCCACATCGATGGCCAGACGCGGACCGTCGACCTGGGTCATCAGCAGGATGCCGACCACAGCCAGGATCTGTACGAGCACGTCCATCAGGCTGATCGCCAGACGTGATTCATTGGGCTCGTCGAGTGCCTGCTTGAGACGGCGTCCCACGCTAGACCCCTCGTCGGCCATGGTCGAGATCACCGAGATCGGAAGATTGGCCAGCATCGATGCCAGAAGCTCAAGGAAGCCGCTGATCAGCACCGAGATGATGACAAGGGTAATGTCCATCAGCGCGATCGGAACTCCGTATTGACGATGCGGATCGGACTTGGACTCTTCAACATTCCAAACGGTGTGCTGATGACAGGCGTTGCCTCGACCATCACCTTGGTGGGTTCGGAGTTAACGCCCCCGATTGACAGGGCAAGAGACATGAGCTCGTCATAGCCTCGGTCGGTGAGCACCTTTGTCAGATCGACCTCTATCTCGAGCGGAATCGGTGCCGAGGTCTGCCCGCCGGGAATGGCGATCTCCTTGCGGATCGCACCGCTGATGGTCTGCTTACCATCGATGTACAGCTGCCACGGGAGCTCCTTCAGCGTTAGATCTGCCGGCTTCCCGCCGCCACCGCCATCGTTCGGGTTGCGTGCCTCAAGGTAGACGGTGAAGGTGGTTGTCAGACGCTTTGAGCGGTAGGCATCAGCGAGCTTGAGGGCATCCATCACCGATACGTCAGAAAGCGAGCGCAGGCGGGATACATCCACGCCGACAACCCGCATATTCTCGACGCGGACGATGCGAAACTGCATGTCGCGCAGCGACATGAGGGAATTGGCCATCTGGCGCACATTGGCGCAGGAGGTCAGTAGCAGAAGGCCGACGAGAAGGAGTGAGCGCATGGATGAACTGGTTCTATGTGGTTGTGGTGATGATACTCTGTGCCGCGAGCATTCCGCTGGTGGCCACCAGCGGAATGCCGCCCCCCGGGTGAGCACTGCCGCCAACATACCAAAGATTCGCGACCTCCCGCGAGCGCTGCCGTGGACGAAGAAAGGCGCTCCATGGTGTGTTTGATGAGGCTCCGTAGAGCGAGCCGCGATCAGTTGACCATTGCCGTGCCATGGTGTCCGGTGTGCGAATGCCCATGGCGTGAATGTGCGGTCGCAGCCCGAAGACCTCCATCCGGCGCAGCACGTATTCGGCACGTGAATCCTGCTGTCGGCTCCAAACAGAATCGTCATTGCCGGAGCCGGTTGCTCCGACGCCGTTGGCAGGTGCGTTGACCAGAACAAACCAGTTTTCACGGCCCTCGGCGGCAAGCGACGCATCAGCTGCGCACGACCGTGAGATGTAGACCGTTGCGTTTGGATCGGGATGATCACCATTCTGAATGGCATCAAACTCGGCGGTATAGTCGTCACTAAACAGTATGGTATGCTGTGCCAGACCCCGCTCGGCCTGTTCTGCGCTGATATGCAGCACGAGTCCGCTGCAGGACGGATCGGAGGGGGGCTTTACCGGCATGTCCAGCAGCTGGTGTCGCGTCACCCACACGTCGGCGTTCGAAACCACATGATCGACCTCATGGCGTTCTCCGGTCGAGAGATCAAGCGCACTAACGCGCTTGTTGTGCACGACGATTCTCCGTACTCCGGTACCGAGATGGATCGTCACGCCCAGCTCGCGTGCGCGGCGTTCGAGTCCGTCAGCAATGGCGTGCATGCCCCCTTCAGGATACCATGCACCGAATCCGACCTCCACCCAGGGGATTACCATCAGTGTGGCCGGCGCACGGTATGGTGACGAGCCGTTGTAGGTGGCAAACCGATCAAAGAGCTGCACCAGTCGCCGGTCCGAGAAGTACGAAGCATTGTGTTCGTGAAGCGTCGAGAATGGACGGAGCTTTGGAAGTGACGGCAGAAGGGGCAGGTTACGGGGCTTTAACAGTTCACGCACTCCGTCGAAGGCCCCGAAAATGAAAATGTCCTTCGTCAGCTCGTACACCGTGCGGGCATGTTCCAGGTAAGCACGCGCAGCCGCACCTTGACCGGGCGAAAACTGCTCGATCGCGTCGATCACATCTGCATGATCAAACGGCAGATCCAGCCGGGAGCCGTCGCTCCATCGGTACTGACAGGCCGGGTCGACGCGTTTCAGCGTGATATAATCTTCCCGTCGTGCGCCGGTTGCGGCAAAGACCGCGTCGAGCACAAACGGCATGGTCACAAGTGTCGGGCCGGTCTCGAACATGCTTCCATCGAGCTGCACTCGACTGAGCTTTCCGCCCACGCGATCACACTGCTCGAACACATCAACCCTGTGCCCTGCAGCAGCCAGACGCAAGGCAGCCACGAGTCCACCGATGCCCCCTCCAACGATACCGATGCGTTGCATCTTAGCTGTGTGACGATTCGGGATTGAGATCGACAAGCAGGTGATGTCCGGAAGCGACAGCATCGAAGACCTCCAGCGCATCGGCCAGAGCATCAGTGCCCACCTGTGCCTCCCAGTAGGCCAGAGGATAGACGCGCTCCTGCAGCGTGTCCTGCGGATACAGCCCACTGTGCAGACTGCGTGCCCGATCCAGGTCGGCAGCATTGCGCCGCTTGATCGCCGAGCGGATCTTGCCCTCGATCACGTCGATCGAGGCCAGGATTCCGGCCTTCTGCGCGGCAACCGTGGGCAACAGCGTAACATCGGTGCCGGCGGCTGCATCGGCATATGGGGCCAGGAGCAAGTCGACGGCTGCCTGTCTGGCGTCGGCATCAGGAAAGACATCCTGTGTCAGCTGCTGCGTAAGCCGTCGTTCGATCTCCGACCATGGTTGTAGGTACGATTCTGCATCGGTCTCGGACTTGGAAAGCAGGCGCCGTGTCTTCGGCGAAAGAAGCGTTGTCCCATGTCGCAGCATCGGCACCGGCATTTCGATTCCGCATGCCTGATAAGCTTCGGCCAGCTGCGCGTGGTAGGCAAGCTCGGCCCCGCCCAAGACGCTCACGACGGTCGGGAGCAGTGCATCCTGGATCAGGGGGCGCGTAAGCACCGATGGGCTGAATTCCTGCGGACGTGTCTGCGCGCGCTCGAGCAGGCCCGGCTCACTGGGGTCGGGACGTCGGCGCGTAAGGTCATCGATCACAAAGAAACCGAAATCTGCCGGCTGAGCCTGAATGCTGATACCATTCTGACGGCACGTCTGCGTGCCGAGCTGAAGTGCGGTTGTGATGGTGCGGCTTCCAACCTCGCGCATGAGCAGTGGAGCGTGCATGCCGGAACGGATGACCTCGCTGGCGCGAACAACAAGGACTCCCCAGCGTTCAAGGTAGGGGGTCAGTGTTGTGAGAAACGCATCGCCCCACAAGGCATCGGTCGACCATGCCTCGAGCAGCTGACGTCGGACGGTCTCGGCGTGCTGTCCGGCCAGCAGCGCCGACGCGTCAGCTATGCGCGCATGCATACCGGCATCGACGCGGAGCATGCTCACCGGCGTGCGCGGATGCTGGCCGTCCCACGTCTGCAGCACAGACGGAGTAGAGTCCGCACCGGGCAGAGTCAGCTGGGATGCTTCGGCGGCATCATGATCATTGTCTTCCAGCCAGAACACCGGAATGGCTTTGATGCCATGCATACGTCCCAGAGTTCGGCTTACGGCAACGGCCGTGCGGATCTTGTAAAGTGTGTACATCGGGCCGCCCATCATGCCTACTTGCTGACCCGTGACCGCGACAACCGAGTCGGGTTCGGACAGAGCAGTGAGGGACGATTGCTGCTGCGACGAAAGCTCGCGTGGCGACATCGAGGATGTTACCAACGCTCCAAGGCGCGAGCGTGAGGCCCCCTGCGAGGCCCGCAGCCGGCAGAACTCCTGTGTCAGCTCACGATGGGGGAAACGACCGGCCGCCGGTTCCTGCCCGGAAATGTATGAACGAACGAAGGCCGATGTTCTGATGATCTCGTGATCGAGGACCTTCATCGGTTCGAACCGGAACCTGCTACTTCATCATCCTGCGTGTCGCAGTGATACTCGCGTCGTGGACCCCGTCCGCCAGGAGTCGAAGAAGCCCCCTGACCGATGGCCGTGATGGCCTCCTGCTCAAGGAAGGCCCGAAGCTCGGCATCACGCTTGCGAAGCGTCTGATCAACGTCACGGGCGAAGTACTGGCATCCGTCAACAAAGGTGCGTTCGACGCGCGTCATGTTCGACAGAGGATTACCGCTCCAGACCACCACATCGGCGTCCTTACCAACTTCAATGCTGCCCAGACGCTGGTCGATGGCCATCTGCTTTGCGGCATTGATGGTCACAAACTTCATCGCGTCTTCTTCGGAAACACCACCGTACTTGATGCTCTTGGCCGCTTCCTGATTCAGACGTCGCGCCATTTCGGCGTCGTCGGAGTTGATCGATACCGTAACGCCCTGCTCGTGCATGATCGCCGGACTCTCCGGGATCGCATCGTACACCTCGAACTTGTAGGCCCACCAGTCGGCAAAGGACGATGCCCGCGCTCCGTGCTTGGCCATTTCCTTGGCTACCTTGTAGCCCTCGAGGATGTGTGTAAAGGTGTGCACGCGGAAGCCGAACTCCTCTGCAAGACGCATGAGCATGAGGATCTCGCTTTGCACGTAGGAGTGACAGTGAATGTTGCGCTTGCCGCTGACGATCTCCACCAGAGCATCAAGCTGCAGGTCGCGGCGCACCGGCTTTGTCGGATCACCGGCACGCATCTCTCGCTCATATTCCCTTGCCGTGCGGAATGCATCGCGCATGATCTCTTCCACACCCATGCGTGACTGCGGGTAGCGCACCGTATAGCGGTCTCCCCAGTTGGCCTGCTTGACGTTTTCACCGAGAGCAAACTTGACCGTGGGCACGGCACCTTCGACCTTGAGCTCCTCGGCATCGGCGCCCCAGCGCGTCTTGATGTACTGCAGCTGACCACCCATTGGATTTGCCGAGCCGTGCAAAAGATGTGTCGAGGTCACGCCGCCGGAAAGCTGGCGGTAGATGTTCACGTCATCCGGGTACACAACGTCTCCGATGCGCACTTCCGTTGTTACAGCGTGTGTTCCTTCGTTCACACCTCGGCTGATTGCAATGTGGGAGTGCTCGTCGATAATGCCCGGCGTGATCTGCATACCCGTGCAGTCGATGGTCGTATCAGCGGTTAGCCCCTTGCCAACGGCGGCGATCTTGCCATCGCGAAGCACGACGTCCGTGCTGTCTAGGATGCCCGCCGCAGCCGAGGTCCACACGCGGGCATTCTTCAGCACAACGCTCAGCTGCTTTGGACGGCCGTTAAGTCCGTACGGACCAAAGGGCATCATGCTTGGCAGGGGGCGACGCACCCGCGCTGTCGACGGTGCATCGCCGGTCTTCGGCTGACGCAGCGTTGAATCGCGGCGCAGCACAAACGGCACAGCCATGCCGTTGGGCTGAAGGAGTTCTCCGCTCATCATGACACTGTCGGCAGGAGCCACTCCGCGCATCGTGCCTTTGATTCCTAACGTATCCGTTGTGAATGACAATGCGGCACGGCGGCCCGCGACGCTGAATGTTGCAGGAACCGTCACGCTATCACGTTGCACTTCGATCGTTGGATTCTCAGCCGTTCCCGTGATGGAGACGCGCAAGGGGCGCGCCGACGGCAAGGCGGAGGATGACAAGGTCCAATGCCCGCGCGTGTCGACCTCTGCATGGTGATGCAGAAGGTTCTCAGTGCCGGCAACAACCACGCTATGCATCTCACTGCCGGAATCAAAGATCGGCTTGGAGAGAACAACAAGGTTTGCGTAGTAGCCCCGTTCGATCTTGCCCACGCGGTCGGACAGACCAGCCATACGGGCCGGCTCAGTGGTCATGGCCGCAAGTGCAACGTCGGCGCGCAGGCCACGCTGCACGCACTCACGCACACGCTGCAGGAAGGTCGAACGGTCCTTCAGTCCGTCCGTTGTGTAGGCAAATCGCACGCCCACCGAGTCAAGCAGTCGCGCATTATCGGGTGCCCAGTACCAGGTCATGAGCTCGGCAAGACCAACCTCATGTGCCGATACCGCGTCACGAACGTCGGGCGCTTTGGGAAACTCGAGAGGAAGGATCATGTCCGGCTTGATACGCGCAACCATCGCAAGACGACGAAACTCAGTTCCGGTGCCCTTGTAGATCATCGGCACGGAGAACTCCTTGGCGATGCGGTCCCAGCGGCTGATGTCGTGCTCGTCGATGCACTCGGCCACGAAGCTGGTCTTTGAGCTGACGGCCGCGCGCAGCGCGTCTAGCGAGTGATTGAACTCCGGTGGACGGTGTGCCGAGCCCCTTTTCGCTGCCGCATGTGCCCGTCCATACCAGTCCGCGTCATGGAATGCCTGACGCACCAGGGCAATCGAGCCCATCTGCGACGACGGATATGGTGTTTTGCTTGATCCCTTGGTGAAGGACAGCGCCTGATAGACATCGTCATTGATGATCGTCTGTGATGCCGTTTCAGGACGCATCAGAATTGCTGCGGCGCTGCCACGGAAGATCCCGTCATTGCTAACGGTGGCGGCAGCTCCGAATCCTAGGCTTTGCCATTCCTTGGCAGCGTCGGCCGGGATCGTGAGGTCGGCCGAGGCACGACGCTCCGGGCGCACCGCCTGATTCCAGTACCGCGCACCCTGCTGACGCGGCGTTGCCGGATCGCCATCGTCGCCCCAGTTCGGTGCACCAACGGCGGCGTTCTTTGCAAACGACGCGACCGGCAGAAACGGCTCGACGAAGCCGGCATACACCCAGGCACCGCGCAGATCACGCACGACCACGCCTGGCGGAATGGCCAGATTTCGGCCCACATCGGCGATGCGCTCGCCGCGCACGATGATAACGGCCGAGTCGATGCGCGATCCCGGCGAAGGCACGACGGTGCAGTTGACGAAGACCACCGTCGGAACGCGCTTGTCGCGCAGTCCATCAATGGCCGTTGTCGAAACCTGTGCCGACGCGATCACGGTCGACACGACAAACAGGAGCAGATAACGTATCATGTGGGCAAAACTACGGTGTAGAGCCGCTCTGGCGCACCATGGCCAACGCAGCCCCCAGATCAACCATGCCAGCCCCCTGACGCGTCGGGGCGACATCTGCGAGGGGACGCGCCGTCCGCATGAGGATACTCTTGATTCGGGCCGGCGAAAGCGTCGAATCACAGGCGATCATTTGAGCCACCACACTGGCAACGATCGGTGCAGCAAAGGATGTACCGTCGACAAGCTTATAGAAGGGGGATACGAGCTGATCACGAATGATCGCCTCGTCGATCGACTGTCGCAGAAGCGACGCATCGGCAGATCTCCACGCCTCTGCCTCGAATCCGGCCGATAACGCAACTCGCGCGGCGGAAGCACAGAGTTCATCGTTCGACATTGCATCAAGTGCAAAAAGAGCACTGGCACGACGTTGCTGTGACGTGCCTGGCAGAAGCGGACCAGCCAGCCAGAGCGCCGGCGCGATGACGTCGGGCTTCTGCATTCCGAGGTCGGTGATCCCAAAGGTCGAATGATACATTACGTTATCATCCCGACGCACCGTATTGTTATCGTTAAGACCACCAACGGTAATGGCACTCGGCGCGGCAGCAGGCGGGCGGATCGGTGCCATTGGATTATTGCCGGCAGCGGCAACAACAACGATGCCCTGTGCGGTAAGGGCCTCGACTGCTGCATTCACGGGATGCCTGAGCGTCTGATCCAGCTCGTCGGCATAGACGCTGATGTTCACCACACGGATACGGAGTGATAGTGCATTCAGGGCGATCCACTCGAGCGCCCAGGTAATCGTTGCGGTCGGGATGCGCCCGTCGTCATCCATCGTTCGGATGAGCACCAGCGGCGCATCGGGAGCCAGCGATGTATACAGTCCGTCTGAAAGATGCCCATTCCCCGCCGCCGTGCAGGCCGTCATGGTGCCGTGCCAGTGCCGGTCGCGGGCCTCGGCCGGTGGGTGATCCTGAACACACCGGCGGACAGCGTCGACGTAGCGAATGATGCGGTTGACCGGCCGGACCAGATCCGGATGTGCAACAAAGTCACTGTCGACCATGGCGATGACGACCTCGCGTGACGACGGTGCCGCTGCCGCGCGGAGACGTACTGGGATCGGAAGTGCGGTTGGGCGACGTTGAGGGGGCATGATGTGGGCCGGAGTTCCGGAGAGATCCAGAATGAGAGGCGCGAAGTTAGTGCAAGCTTGCCTATGGCATACATTTGTAGCTTCTTTTCACAATGTCCAAAGGAATCGGGTATGCGTGGAAGCCTACTGGGCGCAGTTGTGCTTGTGCTGATGATCGTTCGACCACTGCAGGCACAGGTCGATGCCAAGGTGACCGTCGACTCGTTGACGAAGATTCCGACCGTAAAGGCCTCCACCGGGCCGTGGTCCTGGTACTCCAAGTTTGGTGTGGGATTTACCACGGTACAGCTGACAAACTGGACAGGGGGCGGTCAGGACGCCATCAGCGTTGCGCTCAACTGCCTGGCATCTTACGACTATACCGATTCGGTGTTCTATTGGGACAATGAAATGCAGCTTGGCTACGGCCTTGTGCGACAGGGCAAGCAAGCGATTCAAAAGTCAGATGACCGCATCATCCTGAGCACGCGCGCCTCGCACAAGACGTCGGACTGGTACCGATTTACGGGCTTCGTCGATCTGCGTTCGCAGTTTGTAGATGGATTCAACTACGGCGCACTTGATACACTTGGAAACCCCACCCTTATCTCCGGTTTCTTCGCACCGGCGTTTCTTACCGCAGCTCTTGGTGCCGAGCTTCGCCCCGTATCGCAGGTGCGGATCCTTGCCGCACCACTTTCGTCGCGCTCGACGTTTGTGTCAGACGATCGTATCATCGCTGTCGGTGTGGCATCGGGAGACGGGGCGTTCGGTCTGGCACCCGGCGAGCGCTCGCGTACTTCGCTCGGTGCGGTGCTCAATGCCAGCATTGACTGGGAAATGTTCACAAACGTGACGCTGCGCACGAGGTTCAACGGCTTTATGCCATACGAGACCCCTGACCTATGGGTGGTCACGCTGGAAAACGCCGTGATGATGAAGGTCAACAGCTGGCTGAACATCCAATGGCTGGCCGACGTGTTCTATGACGACCGCATCCCGGTTGTCAGAACCGACGGCACGACGGGTCCGGCCACGCAGCTGCGTAATCAGCTGATCGTCAATATCAACTGGAACCTGGGCTCGTGATCATGGCGAGGAATTCCTCCTCGCTGATCACCGGCACTCCAAGAGATCGGGCTTTTTCCACCTTGCTTCCGGCGGCCTCGCCGGCTACGACGTAGCTTGTCTTTTTGGAGACCGATCCGGAGGCCTTGCCTCCGCGGTGTTCGACAGCCTCTTCGGCCTGCCTGCGCGTCATGCGCGTAAGCTCGCCGGTGAACACAAGGGTCATCCCGGCCATCGCGCTGCTGGTAACAACGCCGGCGGCTGACACCATCTGCAGGCCTGCCATGCGCAGTGAGGAGATCTGCTCGCGGTTGTCGTCCTCCGACATGTAGGCGATGACCGATTCGGCAATCGCATCGCCGATCTCGTTCACCGAAGTGAGCTGCTCATGGGTCGCCCCGAGCAGTGCGTCCATTGATGCTATGCTGCGGGCAAGGATCTTGGCTACACCTTCTCCAACGAAGCGGATGCCGAGGGCGAACAGGACCCGCTCGAAGGGGCGAGTCTTGCTTTCTTCGATGCCATCGAGCAGGCGCTGCAGACTCTTCGGTGCCCACCGCTCGAGACTGAGGATCTGCGCTTGCCGTTCTTCAAGACGATAGATGTCGGCGATCGACGTCAGAAGTCCGGCCTCGATGAACTGCTCGATGGCCTTCTGGCCAAGACCGTCAATGTCCATGGCATCGCGCGAGGCGAAGTGCTCGAGCGTGCGCCGTAGTTGCCAGGGACACTTGCCGTCGTTGCAGAACCACTGGGCATTTCCCTCCGGACGATGCAGGTGGGAATGTCTGTCACAGGGACAGATGTTCGGCATGGTCCAGGGCTGCGCATCCAGGGGCCGGAGTTCAGCAACCACGCCGCTGACCTTGGGAATCACATCGCCCCCTTTCTCGATCATCACCGTGTCGCCGATCCGAAGGTCGAGCTCGTGCACAAAGTCCTCGTTATGCAGCGTTGCCCTTGATATGGTCGAGCCCGCCAGTAGCGTGGGTTGGAGTTCGGCAACAGGAGTGACCACGCCGGTGCGGCCGACCTGGAGAGTGATGTCCAGCAGGCGCGCCTGTGCCTTGCGGGCTTCATACTTGTAGGCGATGGCCCAGCGTGGTGAGCGGGCTACGGAGCCGAGCTCTGCCTGCTGCCGCAGCACATCAACCTTGATGACTACGCCGTCGATCTGAAACGGTAATTCGAAACGCCGTTCGTCCCACTCGCTCAGAAAGCTCATGATCTGATCCACAGAGCCGCATGTGGCCGTGGCCGGTGAGGTAGGGAAGCCCATCTGCGCTAGCAGCTCGAGATTGCTCGAGTGCGACCGTAGGTCGGCATCCTGCGTGTCGATCCAATAGGCAACGAATTCTAGTCGCCTGCGTGCAACAGCTTTCGGGTCCTTCTGCTTCAGCGTGCCAGCCGTCAGGTTGCGCGCATTGGCATAGGGCTTCTCACCGCGTGCTTCGGCCTGACGGTTGATCTCGAGAAACGTCTCATTGAGCATGTAGACTTCGCCCCGCACCGTCGCTGAGCCGATCGTGGGGTGATCCAGGCCAAGGGGCACGGCATGGATGGTGCGCACGTTGGCCGTGACGTCGTCACCGGTCTGCCCGTCACCGCGCGTTGCCGCCTGCACCAGAAGTCCATCTCGATAGGTCAGCGACATGGCCACCCCGTCGTACTTCAACTCGCAGACGTAGCTCGGGGTAGCCCCTTCCAGACCATGTCGAACACGACGGTCGAAGTCCTCGACATCCTGGCGCGAATAGGTGTTCGCAAGTGACAGCATCGGAACGCTGTGGGTGACCGTTTCAAAGGATCCGATCGGTTCACCCCCGACACGCTGTGACGGAGAGTCCGGTGCAATCAGTGCGGGGTTCTCCTTCTCAAGCCGGATGAGCTCGCTTAGCAGCGCGTCGTATTCGCGGTCTGAGATCTCGGGATGGGCCTCAACGTAATAGAGCCGGTCATGATGCAGGATCTGGCGCCGCAATTCCAGGATTCGATCGGCGGCGTCAGACGGCGGGTCGAAGAGCGATTTCATCCCCAAATATGAGCACGGAACGGGGTATTTTGACCGCACTTTGTCACACCGAGGTTCCGAATGACGTCGACCTTCCGAATCGCAATTCTGCACATGTTTCTTCTTTGCTGGGCATTGCCGTCGATCGCCCAGTACTCGTTCGAACCGGTGGGCATCGAGCGCGTGCGCTCCACAGCGCCCCTTCCGGCCCTGCGCTCGCTGATCACACCGCCGCCGGGTCTGCCCGAGGCCTTCGCCAGCAAGCAAGCCGTGCGTCTGAACATTCCGATCCCGGGTCGCACGGTGAGCGTTTCTGGCAAAGGCTTCCAACTCTTCTCGCCCGAGGCGGTGATGATCGCGCGCTCGGCCGATGGAGAGCGCAGTATGGATCTGCCCAGGCACGGGCTGTTTTCGGGAACCATTGATGGACTGGCCGGTTCGTCGGTGTTTCTTGCGGCCTTCGACCATCACGTGGTGGGTTTCATCGAGGTGCCCGAACCTGAGGGACGCCGGCGCTATCTCATCTCGCCGGACACGGTGATCAGCGGCCGCATGGCCACACACGTCGTCTACGAAGTCACCGAGGGCTCTGGTTCGGCGCGTCAGTGTCTATCCGAAACACTTCCAGACTACCAGCAGCGCGCAGATTCGATCATGGCAATGGTCAGCGCCTGGGAACGTGCGAAGGGTGCTGAGGGCAACGTGACTCAGGATGCTACGCGCCGATCACTGCACCTTGCACTCGACTGTACGGAATCGCTCTACAAGAATCTTGGAAGCAACCTCACGAACGTGGCTACATCAGCCATAGCCATCATCGGGGCCGATGCGATGGTGTTTCTGCGTGATGCCAATGTGATCGTTCGCGTGCCCTACCTGCGGGTGTGGACATCTACCGATCCGTATCCGGGTGACATCGGTGAGAAGTTAGGCAAGCTTCGTGACCACTGGAACGGCACCATGCAGCACGTCAACCGCAGCGTCACATGCCTGCTCTCCGGCGAGGGCGGCGGAGGTCTGGCGTGGGTAGGCGTTCTTTGTGGAGGCTTCGGTTATAACGTCTCGGGCGTCGATGGCCGCGTCAACTTCCCGGCTCCGGGATACCAGTGGGATGTCGACGTCACATCGCATGAGCTCGGTCATAACATCGGCTCGTCGCACACGCACAACTGCGGCTGGAATCCTCCGATCGACTCGTGCTGGAACGCCGAAGGTGGTTGTTATCAGGGAACACGTACCCGACGCGGTACGATCATGAGCTACTGTCACCTGCAGTCGCTCGGAACAGAGCTGCAGCTTCATCCGCGCGTGGCCACGCTGTTCAATCGTGTTCTGGCAAACACGGGCTGCACCGGTCCCGAGCCAGCACAGCAGGATACGGACCTTGCGGTGGTCGATATCCGCATGCCGATCAATGGTGGTTCCGTGATCACCAAGGCAGGCTTCACTCCGTCGGCGGTTGTGCGCAACATCGGACGTCGAGCCATTACCGGTGCCGTCTTGCGATGTTCGCTCACGCGGCTCAGCAACGCCATCAGCAAGGCCATGACCACGACCATTGGACGGCTTGATCCGGGGCAGACGCAGGTGATCACCTTCAATGCTGTTGCACTGGACACGGCGGCGGACTACCTGGCGCGTGTTGCCGTTGAGCTGCCGTCGGACAAGTTCACAACGAATAATGTTCTGACGCGCCCCTTTCGCGTTGTCGATCGTGACACGGGTACCATCCGCGTAACGTCGCCCAACGGCGGTGAAACGCTTCTCTCTGGTCAGACAGCCAAGATCACCTTCACGGCTACACAGGCTCCCGGAGTATACATCGAATACTCGTCGAATGCCGGTGCAGAGTGGTTGACAGTGCAGACGTTTGTTGAGTCGGCCACAGGATCCTATGACTGGATCGTACCCTACTCTCCATCGCGCACATGCCTTGTGCGTGTCCGCAGCGCGCGCAACGCCTCGGCAATGGACGTGTCCGATGCTACGTTCACGATCGCCACGCAGCAGGATGTGCAGGCCTACGATATCGTCGATCCGTCGACCGACAGCACGATCGCAACGCCGTTTGTTCCGAGGGTGGTTATCCGCAACAACGGCACGTCAGACCTGAAAGATGTCTCCGTTCGGCTGACCATGCGCTGGACGCGTGCCGGACAGGCATCATTCGATACCACGATCATACATCCGTTGCTCAGGGGGCTTGCCCAGGATACAATTGCTTTTCCGAAAACGCCGACAATGGCCAATGGCGTGCACGTTGTCGAGATGTACGTTGATGCAAAGGAAGACGCGAATAAGACCAACAATCGCTTCTGGCGGGATTACAATTCCAGCGGTATCAACCCACCGTACGGCCTGCGGCTCGAAGCTGGGGCTAATCGGGTGATCCTTCAGTGGGCACTGTTCGACGTAGACGAATCGGCCCGCATCGAGATCTGGCGTGGTGAGAGCGCGACTGGTTTGGCGCGCATTCGCACGCTTCGTCGGTCGGTGGTTACATACGTCGACGATGGCCTCGATAACGGACGTCGCTACTTCTACGCCCTGCGCACCGTTCTTGGTTCGAAGCAGAGCGTCTTCACTCCGGTGTCCAGCGAGCTGCCGCAGTCCTTTGCTGCCGGTGCAGCACTGCAGGCCCCGGCGTTGATTTCTCCTCCCGATGCATCGCAGGGTTTGGCTAGCATGGCTGATCTTGTGTGGGCAAGTGTGCCTGGGGCTGATCAGTATGAGATTAACGTCGGCATGGATGCCTCGTTCCAGGATCTTGAACGCGTCTATGTTGTGCGCGATGCCGGCGACATCGTTGTGCCGTTCGACTTCAATGTTACTCGCCGCTGGCGCGTCCGTGCGATGAATCAGACGGTCATCGGTCCATGGTCGGCCCCTTCAACATTCATCACGACAAAGAACTGCGCCGGATCATCCGTCGAGTTCGATGGCACAGGCCAGAAGGCCGCCGATGCCTCGCTCACATGGAACGGCGGGCCGGTCACGGTAGAGTTCTGGACGTACGTCCGACGCTCGACGCTGCGCCCGTCTACCACTTTTATGGTGGGAGAGACCGACAATGGCGGTAATCGTTTCCAGGCCCATGTTCCATGGGACGACCGCCGTATATACTGGGACTATGGCGAAACCGGCGGTAAGGGGCGCATCTCGGCACCGTTCGGAGACGGCAACTTTGACCGATGGACGCACATCGCGCTTGTGAGTGATGGGGCAACCTTCAAGGCCATCTACGTCAACGGCGAACTTGCCGGCTCGGCCAATGAGGCAGGACAGCCGACCGGACTCAAGGAGCTGACCATTGGTGGTATGCGCACGGCAACATGGTTCAACGGAATGGTCGACGAGTTCCGCATCTGGAATGTCGTTCGCAGCGCAGAAGAGATCCGCAGCTCGATGGGACGCCGCCAGCCACAGGCGTCGGAAAATGCCAAGGTCGTCGGCTGGTGGCGATTCGATGAAGCAGATGGCCGTTCGGTGCGCGATGGCGTGCGTGGACGCACCCTGACGCTCAATGCCGACGGAATGTGGAAGCCAAGTCAGGCTGGCATCGTCTGTGATGACCCGATAAACCTCCCCGCGTCGGGGTTTACGTCCGGAACCGGCATTGCACCGGCAGTGCGTAATGCCGCACACGACGTTGCATGGCAGTCAAGTTCGGTCACGCGCGGAGCACTTTGGTATCAGCTTCAGGTGGTGGACACGGCCTCGAAGGGCGTAATGATCGACGTGAACAACATCCCTCATTCGGCCGGTGCTTCTTCCTTGTCGTATGCTCTTCGTGGACTACCGGCGGATTCGACCATGGAGCTGCGCTTACGGCCACGCGGCACATTTGGAGACGGACCATGGACGAGGGCATCGATCACTACGCGGACGCCCTGCACGAATAGCGCTGTGACCTTCGAGGGTAATGGAAACAGGCTTATCTCGGAGAACTTCCTCTACAATGGCAGGGCTGCAACCGTCGAATACTGGAGCTACGTGGATGCATCGCAGCTGATGAACAGTGTCTCATTCATGGTCGGTGCGGCCGACGACGAGGCCCGTCGATTTCAGGCGCACGCTCCTTGGAGTGATAGGAATCTCTATTGGGACTATGGCAACTGGCGTGAATCCGGTCGCGTTTCAACTTCGTATGAAAAGAATCTTGGAAAGTGGACGCATGTGGCGCTTGTGAGCAACGGTCACGATTCGATGTCGATATACTACGACGGCGTTCTTGCGGCATCATCAAACTTCACGGGCGCACCGGGTGAGCTGCGTCAGCTTACGCTGGGCGGCAATCCGTTTTCGAGAACGTACTGGAAGGGGACCATGCGCGACTTCCGCATATGGAACACCATGCGCAGCCAGCAGCAGATCCGCCAGTCCATGTACGACCGGTTCACCGAGCCGCAGAGCGGTCTGCTTGGATCGTGGCTACTTGACGAGGGCAGGGGGCTTCGCACGGCCGACGTTACGCGTCGCAATGCCGCAGCGCGCAGTGACGTTGAGTTCCGCTGGGACACGGTCCGTGCCAAGCTCGCCCATGCCGCAGCCGTCTTATCCGGTCGGCGCATCGTGCAGCGAGGTGACACGGCAGCCTATGAAGTGCGCGAGATGCGCGATGCCTCGCATTCGTGGAGCGTTACAGGTGGCGTGCTTCAATCCGATCCGTCATCGACATTGGCCGTGGTACGCTGGAATGCCACCGATACGGCTGGCATCATCACACTTACACGCACCTGGCCCGGTGGGTGCACGGATCAGACGCGCGTTCTCGTGACTCTGCCCGTTCTGGTTTCGGTCGATGAGCCCCGTGACGATGATGCGTCGCTCCCATCGACGCCGAACGTGATGCCAAATCCGGCAAGTGATCTCATCAAGATTACTTCGGCATCGTCGTCGACCGTGGAGATCGTCGACGTCCACGGTCGTTTGGTCGCGCGCCGCGAGATCATCGCGGGCGGTCACAACATCGATGTATCCTCACTGGCGCAAGGGACATACTATGTTCGTTTTGTGATGCCACTGACGACGCACGTAACCACGCTCACGATCCGGCGCTAAGGTCACACCGTTATGTTCTCACTCCCAGCCCCATCTGCGGACATACAGCGCCTGCGGGAGTCGATCCTGCAGACCGTGCAGCATGTGACGGAAGCAGAGCATGACCTGGTTGCCAACTTGGCCAATGCTGCGTCGATCATGTATCACGCGCTGCCAGACGTAAACTGGTCCGGGTTCTACCTGTTTGATGGAACGGAGCTCGTGCTTGGACCTTTTCATGGCAGGCCGGCATGCATTCGCATTGCGCTCGGACGCGGTGTGTGCGGAACGGCTGCGCAGGAGCGACGCACCATTGTTGTTCCGGACGTTGAAGCATTCCCCGGACACATCGCATGTGATTCGGCCAGTCGCAGTGAGGTCGTTGTTCCGATGGTCCGTGCAGGCGAGCTATTGGGGGTTCTTGATGTGGACAGCCCAGTCGCCGATCGCTTTTCGGCGGACGACGTCAGGTTGCTGGAAGAGATCGTTGCCGTGCTGATGTCACGTTAACGCAACGTTTCAGCACAAAGGGGGTATGAAAAGCCCCCTTTCAGTTTTTAGTGTCGTACACAACGCCATGTGCGCTGTGTGCATTTGTGCCTGCCTAATGGCAATGCTGGCTGATCCGGCGATGGCATCGGCGCAGCTCATCATCACGGAAGTGCATCCGACGCCAGCCTCCGGAGAGCCAGAGTGGGTGGAGTGCGTCAACATCGGAGGACGATCGCTGCGGCTTACATCGTGGATGATCTGTGACAGCCGCACATGCGCACCACTACAGGATATCACTATTGCTGCAGGGGGCTTTGCAGTGATCACATCGGATGCGGAGGCGCTGGCCGAATCACGGTCGATTCCCGCCGACATAGCCGTCATCGAGTGTCGACTCCCGTCGCTCAACAACTCGGTTGACCGCGTGGAGCTGCGCCGAGCAGACTCATCGATCGTTGATACGGTGACGTACGACGTGCGACGTCACGTGCGTGGACGCAGCCTTGAGCGCTGCGGTGAATGGGCCGATGGCACGGTAAGGTACGCGTTCTCATGGGACGCCTCGCAGCGTCGAGACAGTGCAAGCTGTGGCATGTTGAATTCCTGTGTTCTGCTGCCGCATGATGTGCGTCTGATGCCGCTGCAGGTGCTCGACTCGTCGATCACCATAGTTATGCTCAATGCAGGACTCGCGACATCGGCTGCGCGGCGGTATGTCATCGATGTCGGCGCAGAACGCCTGCGTGGAGACATTCCGCCCCTTGAACCGGGTCGAAGCACCGACGTGACCATTGATCGAGCAGGAATTGGTGCGGCTGATACGGTTCGACGTCTTGACCTTCGCGCAGTGATCGAGTCGGATGATGACCGCCCCGAGAATGACACACTCGAAACGAACATCACGGTTGCGCCCCTTTGGCCGGCGGTCAGCATCTCGGAGATGATGGCCGAGCCTGATGATCGCCAGTCGGAATACGTCGAGCTTTGGAACGGCACCACAAAGCCGGTAGATCTGGCTGGGTGGACGTTGGAGGATGCCTCCGGACGTCGGTGTGCGATCCTTCCGCCGGCAGTGATCCTGCCCAAAGCTTACATGGCAATATCGACCGACACGTCTGTGACGCGCATGCCGAACCTTGGGTACTGGACGCTGATGCGTCCGGCCATGAACATCAATGCCGTGACGGATACCGTCATGCTCAGAACGCCCGAGGGGCTAGTCGTCGATAGGGTGGCCTATGATGAGGATGCGCATGTATCGATCCTTTCCACGCGCGCGCGGTCCCTTGAGCGCCGCGCTCCATGGTCGATAGCTGGGGGCGTGGCGGCGTGGACCACCTGTGTGGAACCATCGGGAGGAACGCCCGGCCGGCCCAATAGCATCGGGGTGCCGCCGCCGGTGATCGCCGGTATGCGCAGCTGGCCGGATCCATGCTCGGCGGTGGCATCATCGGCGTTCTATCCTTGCGTTATCACCTGGGAGCAGCCCATCGAGCAGGGCATTGGTCGGTTGCGGATATTCCGACTCGACGGAATGGAGGTTGCCGAGCTTTTCAACGGAGAGATCATTGGTAGATCCGGGTCGGCCATGTGGAACCTGCGAGACGCCACGACGGGCGCTCCCGTGAACGTCGGCACATATGTAGCCGTGTTCGAATGCACGGCACTAGCCGCCACCGTTCATCATGTCGAGCGCTGCCTTGTAAACGTCGGTCAGAGTGACGTGATGCCGATGAAAAGATAACTCGGCAATGCACGAAAGGATCGGTAGCTTCGTACACCGAGCCACGTATGAAGACCACACCGCAACGACGCCGACCTTCCGCACGGTCAGGTTCAGCCCCCTTGCCATCGCTGGCAGATGGTGTGGCCACCGAGATCGACCTCGACGACGAAGGATTGTACCTCAACCGCGAACTCTCCTGGATAGAGTTTAACAAGCGTGTGCTTGACGAAGCCGAGGACATGCAGCACCCGCTGCTGGAGCGGCTCAAGTTCCTGTCGATCTTCTCGACCAATCTCGACGAGTTCTTCATGATCCGTGTGGCCGGCTTGCAGGAGCAGATCACCTCGGGGGTGACGGACCTGTCTGAAGATGGCATGCCGCCTCAGGATCAGATTCGCGAGATCCGCTCGCGACTGCTGCCGCTCTACAAGCGCCAGGCGAGCATCTGGAACGAGTCCGTCAAGCCGGCTCTCATCAAAGAGGGCATTCTCATCCACTCGTTCGGCGATCTGACCCTGCATGAGAGATCGGAGATCGAGACGGATTTCATCGACAACATTCTGCCTGTTCTGACGCCCCTTGCGCTTGATCCCGGACATCCTTTTCCTCGGCTCCTCAATAGATCTCTGACGGTTGCCTTTGTCCTCTTTGACGAAGTAGTCGACGATGATGAATCAAAGGTTGCCGTCGTGCAACTGCCGTCGGCATTGCCCCGACTGATGAAGTTACCGCGTACAGGGGGCCACCACTACGTGCTCCTGGAGGAGATTATTCGGGCTCATGCTGGAATTCTGTTTCCCGGACACCGTATTGCCGAGAGCCATCTCTTCCGCGTGACACGTGATGCCGATGTGGAGATCGCCGAGGACGAAGCCAATGATCTCATCACGGCCGTTGCCGAGGGTATACGACAGCGTCGCTGGGGTACCGATGCCGTTCGCATGGAAGTTGCTTCGGACATGCCCAAGGGGCTCATGCAGTTCTTCACGCGCGCCCTGGAATTGGATATGTCGGACGTGTATCCCGTGGAGATCCCACTGAACTTGCAGGACTTTCTGGTACTGCTGCAGCTGGACAAGCGCAAGCTCAAAGACGCCCCCTTCACCTCGCGTGTACTTCCCGAGTTTGAGGCCGACGGAGTGAGCATCTTCGATGTTCTCAAGGAGCGGGATTTGTTTGTGCATCACCCGTTCGATTCATTCAGCAACTCCGTAGTGAGGTTCATCGAGGCGGCGGTCGATGACGCCAACGTGCTTGCCATCAAGATCACGCTCTACCGAGCCGGTGGACGATCGCCGGTTATCGATGCCCTGAAGCGAGCCGCCAGCCTCGGTAAGAACGTCACCGCCTTCGTCGAGCTCAAGGCGCGCTTTGATGAAGAAACCAACATCGCCTGGGCACGTGCTCTGGAGCAGTCCGGTGTGCATGTGGTCTACGGCGTCATGGGCCTGAAGGTTCACTGCAAGGTCTGCCTGGTCATCCGCAAAGAAGGCCGCAGCGTGCTGACGTATGCCCACGTGGCAACCGGCAACTACAATCTTTCGACGAGTCGACTCTACACGGACGTTGGGATCTTCACAGGGCGTCAGGAACTTGAGCGCGACTTTGTGCATCTGTTCAACCTTCTGACGGGGTACTCGCGTCATGCCCAGTGGCAGCATCTGGCCGTGGCACCGCTGAATCTGCGCGAGACGTTCATCGGGCATATCGAGACCGAGATAGAACATCAGAAGGCCGGTCGTCAGGGATACATCATTGCCAAGATGAATGCGCTCATCGATGCCAAGATCATCAAAGCGCTCTACCGTGCCTCGATGGCCGGCGTCAAGGTCGACCTCATCATCCGTGGTGTCTGCTGTCTGAAGCCCGGCATCGCGGGCGTCAGTGAGACCATCACGGTGTACAGTATTCTCGACCGGTTTCTCGAGCACAGTCGGATCTTCTGGTTCCGCAATGGTGGCCAGGAGACGGTCTACATCTCGAGTGCCGACTGGATGCCGCGCAACATGGAGCGCCGCGTGGAAGTAGCGTTCCCGGTGCTCGATCGGCGCGTGCGCAAGAAGCTCCGTGAGCTTCTAGAGCTCTACCTTGAGGACAACGTCAAAGCGCGTCGGCTCCAGTCCGACGGTTCGTATGTTCGCGTCAGCCCGGGCTCATCGTCCGTGCGCGTGCAGGCTGACCTGCTAGCGCAGCTGAAACGCCGATGAACATTGACCTAACGATTGCTCTACGATATCTCCGTCCGCGCCGATTCTCCTTCATCGGACTCATCGGCGTGCTCTCCGGAATGGGCATCATCATCGGCACGGCGGCGCTGATCATCGTGATGTCGCTCTTCAATGGGTTCCGCGATGTGGCGCATGACCTCATGACATCGTTCGGGCCGCACCTGCGTTTGACGGCAGATGCCGGATCGACGCTTGACGGAACATCCCGTGGCTGGTCACCCATTTGGCGCACGTCGCTCGTCGTTCAGGCACCACAGGGAACCTCGGTGGTCCAGGGAATGGGTATCACCGCTAACGACATCGCCACTCACCATGCACTGCAACAGGCGATGATAGGGGGCACGGCAGACCTGACACTTCGCAAGGGCATAGCTGGAGCCGTTGTCAGTTCCGGTGTTGCCCAGACACTGAATCTCTTTCTTGGAGACACGCTGCGCATCATCAGCCCACGACAGATCGAATCCGCGCTTACAATGATGACCATGCCCTCGGGTACGCCCGTCGTGGTTGTCGGCGTCTTTCAGTCCAACGCTTCGCGGGCTATTGACGCATCTACCATGTATCTTTCATCCGATGTTATCAAGCCCCTTGCCGCAATGGCCGACCCCACCGAATGGCATGTGCGCATTGATCGGCCCGAGCGATCTGATGAGGTTGCCGCCGAGCTGGCTGCAACGCTGGGTTCGGCAGCGCGCATCGAGACATGGCAGCAGATCAACAGCGGTGTGTACGATACGATGCGACTCGAGCGGCTTGGGTCGTTCGTAGTGCTGCTGCTGATCATCATCGTTGCGGCCTTCAGCATACTCGTTTCGCTGACTATGGGCGTGGTGGAGAAACGGCATGATATCGCCATGCTCAAGACCATGGGTATGACCAATAAGATGATCGCACGCATTTACGTCTGGCAGGGACTGTTTATCGGCTTGATCAGTGCCGGACTTGGAACGATCATTGGCCTGGCGGTCTGCATTGGTCAGCTGCACTTTCAGTGGATACGCTTTGACATGTCGCAGGGATACCTCATCCCTGCTTTACCGCTGAATGTGCAGACGGCGGACGTGGTGATAACGGCACTGTGTGCCGTCATCGTCTCGTCGGGCGCTGCGATCTATCCCGCCATGCGGGCAGCGGCCTTGGAGCTGATCTCGTCACAGACGCGGTAACCTTCTGCGGTCAGTGACAGAATGTCGTTTTGGTCGCTCACGAAGCCCGCATCGATCCAGTAGGTCAGATCGGGCTGAAGGCGTTGCCGCACGTCCAGACCAAAGCGGCGCTGCACCTCATGCACGCGCAGCCCATCGGCGCGCAGGTGAAGAAACACGTGTTCGGTCAGCAGATCTGCCACCGAGAGATGTTCATGATTGGCTTCCGGAAGTGCCCCCTTCATGATGTGTTCCGTCCATGCACTGAGTGAGCGGTAGTTCCAGTAACGTGTTGTTCCGAGAAAGCCATGAGCGCTAGGTCCAACCGAGAGATACTGCTCGCCATGCCAATAGGTGAGATTGTGTCGGCACTCCCGACCGGACCGGGCAAAGTTGCTGACCTCGTACTGGTGATACCCACGGCCACGGAGTGTAGAGATCACCAGATGATACATCTCTGCGTCGACCTCTTCAGGAAGGGGCGTAACGCGACCTTTCAGCAGATCGGCATAGAGGGGTGTGCCGTGTTCATAGATGAGCGAATAGGCCGAGATATGATCCGGCTGCAGGTCGGTCATCCGACGCAGATTATCGTGAAGCGTCTCGAGTGTCTGTCCTGGCACGGCAAACATCAGGTCCATGTTCACGTTCTCAAATCCGGCACGCCGCGCAAGATGCATCGAAGTAACTGCCTGGTCGGCGTCGTGAATCCTGTCGAGAAACTTCAGCTCTTCGGGCTGAAAGGACTGTACCCCGAAGGACAATCTGTTGATGCCACTGCGGCGGTATCTCTGAAGGCGATCAAGGGTAACGGTGCCCGGATTGCACTCCATCGTCCACTCGCAATCGTCGCTAAACCGGAAGCGTGCACGCAGCAGATCTGCTAAGGTATCCATGTCGGCAGGTTCAAGCAGCGACGGGGTGCCGCCACCAAAGAACACCGACGTAAAGGGGGTACCCTCGTAGGAGGAGGCACGGAGAATGATCTCGCGCTTGAGAGTTTCGATGAATCGCTGGATGTGTTCGGTAGACTCGATACTGTAGAAGTCGCAGTATGAGCACTTCTTTTCACAGAACGGGATATGGAGGTAGAGTCCAAACATCACTCAACTCGCGACAGAACGCGGTCCCACCGGATATGGTGCAGGGGGTTTTCAGAGGTGCCGCCACGTGACCAGTAGATGAAAAGGGGTGTACCGATAACCGCATCTGCCGACAGGCATCCCCAGTAACGGGAGTCAAATGAGTTGCGCCGGTTATCACCCAGCACGAATAGCGAGTCAGGGCCGACGATGATCTCGACCGGGCTTCGTTGGGAGGCCAGCACCGGGTCGGCCGGCAGCTTACAATCCGGCGGATCTGGCAGGGGGCGACCATTAACCCACACGCCTTCGTGCGTAAGCGTGACGGTATCTGACGGCAGACCGATCACGCGCTTGACATAGGTTTCACGTACCTCTGACATGTGCGGCTGATGATGAAAGACCACAACGTCTCCGCGGCGCAGAGCACGCAGGGTGTATGCCAGTTTGTTGACAACGATGCAATCACCCGGCAGCAGGGTGTTCTCCATCGAATGCGAGGGGATCTCAAAAGCACCGACGACCAAGACCCGCAGCAGCAGGGCAACTATGATCGCCACCGAGGCACTGCTGATGATGTCTCTCCACGTGAGTTCTGCAAGCCCCTTATCCGACATGGTCAGCACTATTGTCGATGTGTCGAAGAGATCTCAGGATCATCAGTTGATGATCGTTCCGATGCGTCCCCAGCGGATGTTTTTCAGGCGCTGCATGAGCGAGAGCCTGCGGCCATCCGGCGTCTCGACGGGCAGGGACCAGTAAACGATCATCGGGGTTCCGACGACATCCTCTTCAGGGATGAAACCCCAGAAGCGCGAGTCCAGTGAGTTGTCGCGATTGTCTCCCATGCCGAAGACATAATCACGCTTGACGGTGTAGGACGTTGCCGGCTGGCCGTCGATCGTGCGCAGGTCGGCGTTGACCTGGTGTCCTTCACGGGCGATGAACACAGCCCATTCGTGGAAATTCTCCGGAGTAAGCCGGATCACATCGCCCTCTTTCGGAATGCGGATCGGACCGTAGTCGTCGCGCGTAAAGCCGCGGCCCGGCGGAAAGGTCGCCTCACGGTCTGCCTCGGACACCATGGCCCGCTGCTCCGGCGTCCACCCCATGAACTGTGCGTTCTCCGGTAGAACATATTCGGTGCCATTGACGAACACTCTGCCGGCACGGATCTGCAGCGAGTCACCGGCCACGGCTACGCAGCGCTTGAGGTAGTACTCAAATGCCGGAGGATGAACGACCTCGCGGTTACCGGGAAACACGAAGACGATCACATCCCCCTGCTCCGGCGCGATGATCGGCGGGAGCTTGTAGTAGGGAAGGGGCATGTTGAGAAATGGCACGATCTGTGGCGTTGAAGGTCCGAACACGAACTTGTTAACGAACAGAAACTCACCGGCCAGAACAGTGCTTTCCATCGAACCGGTCGGGACGACGAACGACGCCAGGGCCAGGCCGTTGATGATCGTTACAACGGTCAGCGACCAGACGATGGTCTTGACCCAAGCAACAATATGCTCCTTAAGGGTCTCAGGCTTTGGTGCATTCAGCCGGTCGTGCCGCCGCTTCAGAAGAAACGCGCCAGCGCGGCCCATGCGCTGATAGAGGGATTCGATGAGTGCCATAGACGATACGATCAATCGAGTGAGAGAACCGCGTGGAAGGCTTCCTGAGGAATCTCGACCTTACCGACCTGCTTCATACGTTTTTTGCCTTCCTTCTGCTTTTCGATCAGCTTGCGCTTACGGGAGATGTCGCCACCATAACACTTTGCCAGAACGTTCTTCCGCATCGCACTGATCGATTCGCGGGCAATGATCTTCGAGCCGATGGCTGCCTGGATGGCCACTTCGAACATCTGCCGCGGGATCAGCTCGCGCAGCTTCGAGCACAGACGTTTGCCCCATTCATGGGCCTTCTGGCGGTGAACGATCGACGACAGCGCGTCGACCTGTTCGCCGTTGAGGAGAATGTCCATTCGTACTAGCTGACCCGGCTTGTAGTCCGCATACTCGTAATCGAGCGATGCATACCCCCGTGTGTTGCTTTTGAGCTTGTCGTAGAAGTCGAAAACGACCTCGGCAAGCGGAAGCTCAAAGGTCATATCGACACGGTCGGCCGAGAGATAAGACTGACCCATCATTGTTCCGCGGCGGTCCATGCACAGCTTCATGATCGTGCCCACATACTCGGAGGGGGCGATGATCTGCGCGCGGATGTATGGTTCAAGGATCTCGCTGATCAGTGTCGGATTGGGAAGCTGAGCCGGATTGTCCACCCATAGCACCTCTTCACGCGTCGTCACCACCTGATACCGCACGTTCGGCACCGTTGTCACGATCGTCTGATTGAACTCCCTTTCGAGACGTTCCTGCACGATCTCCATGTGAAGAAGGCCCAGGAAGCCGCATCGGAATCCAAAGCCGAGCGCACTTGACGATTCGGGTTCAAACGTTATGGCGGAGTCGTTCAGGGAAAGCTTACCAAGCGCCTCGCGCAGATCTTCGAAATCGTCGCTGTCTGCCGGATAGATGCCACTGAAAACCATCGGCTTGACCTCGCGGAACCCTTCAATCGGATTCGTCGTCGGGTTGGAGGCAAGGGTGACCGTGTCACCGACCTTCGTGTCCTGTAGCTTCCGGATGGCAGCCGTAAAGTACCCCACACATCCGGCAGATAGTTCGCCGGTGCGCTGTCGCTGCATGTAAAGCACGCCGACCTCATCGAGCTCGTAGGCCTGCCCGGTAGCCATGAAGAGAATCTTGTCCTTTTCTCGCAACGTCCCGTCGATCACTCGTACATAGACGATCACACCGCGATAGGCATCGAACACGGAATCATAGATGAGAGCGCGCAAGGGTGCCTTGGGGTCGCCCTTAGGAGGCGGAACACGCGCAACAACCGCTTCAAGGATCTCATCAATGCCAATGCCGGCTTTTGCCGAGGCCAGGATCATGTCCTCTTCTTTACAACCGATCAGGTCCATGACCTGCTTCTTGACATTATCGATGGTGGTAACAGCACTCGGCAGATCGATCTTGTTGATCACCGGGATGATCTCCAACCCTTGCTCGATGGCCATGAACAGATTCGAGATCGTCTGTGCCTCGACGCCCTGTGTGGCATCGACCACCAGCAGAGCCCCTTCACATGCGCTTAGAGAGCGGGACACCTCGTAGGAAAAGTCCACGTGTCCAGGCGTGTCAATAAGGTTAAGCTTATACGAGGTGCCGTCTTTGGCAGCGTAGTCCATCTGAATGGCATGAAGCTTGATCGTAATGCCACGCTCCTGCTCAAGCGGGTTGTCGTCCAGGATCTGGTTCATTGTCATCTCGCGCGCCGACACCCGTCCGGTGCGTTCCAGCAGCCGGTCAGCCAGCGTTGACTTGCCGTGGTCGATGTGCGCGATGATGCAAAAGTTGCGGTAGTTCTGCATAAGGAAGCGAAGTTACGGAGTTACAGAGTTACGGAGCGCTGCACACAGATACAGAGTTACGGAGCGCTGAACGCAAATGAACGGCAACTCCGGAAACTGATTTTATTCCGACTCGTGGGTCGGAATACGGGAACTTCGGCGTATCTTTGCTTTGTTCTCATGGCCCAAAGCTTTTCACACATTTTGAGTTGGTAGCACCATGGCAAACACCGATTTCTCGATCCTTTTCAACGGCATCGATGCCAAGGATCACAATCTCTTCGGCACCTTTCTAACCGACGATTCACAGTTCCGCTTTGCCAATCACCCTGCAGTTGTGGGTAAGGACAACATTGTGTCGTTTCTCGAATCGTGGTTTCAGTCCATCGCCGCAATCAAGCACTCGGATCTGAAAGTTCGCCAGGCCGACGGATTTGTTCTCACCGAGGGAACTGTAACCTATTCCCGTCACAGCGGTTCTTCTCTTACGGTGCCCTTCGCCAATGTGTTTAACATGGTCGATGGGAAGATCAGTGATTACTTGATCTACGTGGATAACTCAACGCTGTACACCGAAGCATAAAGTCATAAATTTGCTTAGACGGGGCGTATGTCTCGTCGACCCGTCAGGCCCCATGATCACGCACTGCTCATGGGGCTTGCTATTTTTTAGAGAAGTCCCACGCCTTGGCATCATGATCCCTAAAGTGTGATCGTCAAAGTTGTGTGCTTACCGTGACGGTGCTGAACAACTCTGAACTCGAAACACCATCAGCCGTGAGGAAGATCTTCGAGGTGGAGAACATTCCACGAAGCTCTGCCCGGATTCTAACGTTGGTCGTTGCAGACCAGTCGACGTTTGCCGAAACCGACGAGGCAACAAATCCCCGGCCATTGGCGGCCTGTACGATGACTGAGGCGGGGTCCGAGTAGTGTTCAGCGCGTGCGGCAATGCGCCAGCTTGGACGAAGATTGTAGGCCAGGATAGCGGCGACAGAAAACGTGGATGCCGCGGATTCTGCCGATATCATCTGATGTCCATTGTCGACGATTGCAACAACGGTCAGATCGGCCGAAGGTTTCCACTCTGCCCACAGGTTGCTATAGAAGCGCCATCCGAGTTGAGCAGAAGATGGCTGTCTGAGTGAGCGTCGGTCGAACATGTTGCCATAGAAAGTGCTCCAGTTCAGGGTAAGTGCTGAGTCAGGACGCCAGACGATCCGCGAGCCCCATGCCACATCGTCGTTGATGGCAACGATCCTCTGCCATCCGTTCAGGACAAGACCCTCGAGGGTTAGCTGATCCGTAGGGCGCCACTGCAGTGTTGCACCGGTCTCGTAATACGGTGTGGCATCGGAACAGAAGAGTCGCGAAACGAGCAGATTCTCCCGCTCATTAATAGACTCATAACCGATGTGCGATGGCATCACTCCGGCACGAAGGGAAACATGTGCAGACACATCGATGCCTGCCCATGCCTGCTGAAGGTATCGATAGGCATAGTCGTCGCCGATGTAATTTGCATCGGCAAACCAGCCCTGCTGACCAACGAGCGTGGCCTGAAGCCAGCGACTCTTGTATCGAGCACCGAGGTCCATCTGCATGACGCCCAGACGACCATTGACCGATGGTTGCAGAGTGTACGAGCGACCTCCGGCGGCAATCCCGTTAGCTGATGCCGAGTATGCCAGTGTGGCACCGCCGAGCGTCGTTAGCCCATCAGACCCCGCTGACTGTGCGCGGCTTATCTGCGGTAGCGCACACAGCAGGCTCACCAAGATGATGCAACGTCGATGCATGATGAGCATCTATCTCGACACGGCGGGTTTGATAACAACCCATGCCAGCTTGGTCGATTCGTCATTAGCGGTGATGCGAGCCCCCTGACCTCCGAGATAGAGGGACGTCAGCGGCTGAAGGCCAAGTTCCGTGCCCTTGATCCACCGATAGATGTTTCCGGTGTTGGTAAGAAACAGCACCGACGTATCCCACAGCCAGCAGTAGTCTTCCGTGCCCTCTGGCATCACCACCAGTGTGTCTGGTGGAACGGAAGGACCGATGGTCATCATGAGCCGGTTCACGGTAGTGTCGGACTTGTCGACGTAGCTAAGCTGTCCCGACGGATGCCGTCGAATGCACCGCCCGATCGAGTTCGCAATGGGGTAGACCGTGCCCGATTCAACGCCCCGGATCTCCAGTCGATGCGGGATGCCCTTCTGCTGATCACCGACAACAAAGAGCGCCACCCAGGAAGAGTCCATCCACGTGTGATAGCCAACGCGCCGCTGCTCTATGATGGGCCAACGGGGCTGACCATCCGCCGAGTAGCGCCATAGTTGCTGTGACTCGGTGTAGACATCACCGGTATCTTGTGGACTCGCCACACGCACCACAGAGAAGTCTGTCGATCCCGGAATGGGCGTCGGTGAGAATTCCTGCTCCGGCGTCGAGGTCAGGCGCGCAGTGGTCTGTGTGGCAAGATCATACCGATACATGTCCGTGTTGCCACTTCCGGCGCGATCCGAGACGAACAGTAACCCGTTGCCATCAGCGGTGAACATTGGCTGATTGTCATACCCGGGCGCATCGATGATCATTGATGCATTAGTCACCACCCCTGTGCGGATGTCAAAGTCAGCGAGCCAGATCTGCGTCTCGGGAAGGGGCTCCGACGGAACCGAACGGCAGGCCGGCAGCAAGCTCACCAGCAAGGAAGCAATCAGGAGATATAGGGGGCGCATGGGCCTCAATACGCTCTGGCAAACAGCACGCGCTGAGTGCTTGGCTTTCCTGTGCGGATGCACGTGCCGACTTCCTGCGGGTTATCGAGGGGGATGCAACGGATCGTGGCCTTGGTCTCTTCCTTGATGAGGTCTTCGGTCTCACCGGTTCCATCCCAGTGTGCGCTCAAAAAGCCCCCTGGTCCATCGAGAGTGGCAACGAATTCCTCCCACGTGTCGACGCGGGTGATGTGTGAATCGCGGTAGGCCTTGGCGCGGTCGAACAGCGACGTTTGGATGTTGACGAGCAGAGCAACGATGCCGTCAGCGATGCCTTCCAGCGGCATGTTCTCCTTCGTACGGGTATCGCGTCGGGCAACTTCCACCGTGCCATTGGCAAGGTCGCGCGCTCCAACAGCGATGCGCACCGGAATGCCCAGCTTTTCATACTCTGCGAACTTGAAGCCCGGACGGTTCTGGTCATCCGTGTCGATCTTCACTCGTACACCCCGAGCGCGGAGTTCGGCGGCGATCGTCGTAATGTGCGGGTCGAGTTCGGCAAGGGGCTTGGGGATCGGCACGATCACCACCTGGTGTGGTGCCAGCTTCGGTGGGATCATAAGACCTTCGTCGTCTGAATGCACCATCACGAGTGCTCCCATCAGGCGTGTGCTTACACCCCATGACGTAGCCCAGACATACTCCAGCGTGTTATCCTTCGAGCTGAACTGAACGTCGAAAGCCTTTGCAAAGTTTTGACCAAGAAAATGCGACGTACCGGCCTGCAGGGCTTTGCCATCCTGCATCAGAGCTTCGATGCAGTAGGTGTCTTCTGCACCAGCAAAGCGTTCGTTTGGTGTCTTGACGCCTTTGACCACGGGCATGGCCATCCACTCTTCGGCGAATGTTGCGTAGACGTCGAGCATCTTTAGCGTCTCTTCGATGGCTTCTTCGCGCGTCGCGTGGGCCGTGTGGCCTTCCTGCCAGAGGAACTCGGCCGTGCGCAGGAACAGGCGCGTGCGCATTTCCCAGCGCACTACGTTGGCCCACTGGTTAATCAGAAGGGGCAGATCACGATATGACTGGATCCAGTCGCGATAGGTATTCCAGATGATCGTTTCCGAGGTAGGACGCACGATCAGTTCTTCTTCCAGACGCGCATCTGGGTCGACTATCACGCCGCTGCCATCTTCGGCATTCTTCAGACGATAGTGCGTCACGACGGCACATTCCTTGGCAAAGCCCTCAACGTGTGCTGCTTCTTTGCTCAGAAAACTCTTCGGAATGAACAGTGGGAAGTAGGCGTTAACATGCCCCGTGTCCTTGAACATCCGGTCCAGGGTGTCACGCATGTTCTCCCAGATGGCAAAGCCATACGGTTTGATGACCATGCAACCCTTGACGGCCGAGTAATCAGCCAGGCCGGCCTTGCGTACAAGGTCATTGTACCACTGAGAGTAATCGGCTGCGCGAGAGGTGATTTCTTTGCTCATATGAAGAGCAAGTTAAGAGTTACGCGTGCCTTCCCCTCACCGTTTTCCTTCAAACAGGTATACCAGCTGTCCATCGGGCGAGACGTAGATGGCATTGCGTGGCAGCGAGTCCGGACCAGGGATGATCTCGGCTGCTTCGAGGCCTTGTTCGCGCAATCGATCAATGCGATTGAGCATGTCCGGCATGAAGTACGTCAGCGCCAAAGACGGAATGTCTTTGCCTTCATGAATTCCAAGCTCGGTAAATCCGCTGGTCAGGTACACAAACGGATAGGGCGTGGTGCTCTCTCGGCTGACCTTGAATCCGAGCTTCATCCACCATGACTGCTCTTTGGCCAGGGTGTCTATGGCCGTGCTTAGCTCGGTGAGCTTCCCGCAGACGGGGTTAAGCTCTGACGTGGAGCGCACTTCATTTTCGGTGCCCCGATCGCGGATGGTGATGAAGACGCTGCTGGGTGATCGCAGACGGAGTTCGCGTGTTGAGCCCCCTTCGGCATCAGCCTCGAGGCGATACCCCATGCCAAGCAGGCTACGTTTGGTCGCATCCAGATCGTCGACGCGAAAGATCACCATCGGAGAGGGCTGCGATCTCTTAACAAGCGTTATGATCAGCTGCCCATCAGAGAGCGTCAGAGCAGAGTCCACGCGATCGCCCGGACGGCGGATCGGCGAAAACCCCAACCGAGCCCACCACGTCAGAGATTCAAGCAGGTCCCGACTAGCCAGCTCGATACGGGAGGCCGATCCAAGCTCGATGTTCCCGCCCGTGGTTTGGGCATCTACAAGTAACGAGCCGACGATGAGAAAAATCGCGGTAAGTATGTGAATCTGTTTCATGCTGTGTCTCCGGAGAACAACGTTGGGTCAGGCCGCGGCCGCACTGCTCCCATGTGCTGATAGGCAAGGGGTGTGGCGATACGACCTCGAGGTGTTCGCTGCAAAAATCCCTGTTGAATAAGAAACGGTTCGTAGACTTCTTCAAGAGTTCCGGCATCCTCACCCACGGCCACGGCCAGGGTCGAGATACCTACGGGGCCGCCTGAGAACTTTTCGATCAGTGCCGAGATGACGCGCGCATCCATCTCGTCAAGGCCAAACTCGTCCACCTCAAGTGCTTCAAGGGCCATGCGTGCCACCTCGCGGGTGATGATGCCAGCTGCCTTGACGTCGGCAAAGTCGCGCGTGCGGCGCAGCAGGCGGTTTGCGATCCGCGGAGTGCCCCGTGCCCGACGTGCCAGCTCGCGAGATCCATCGGCCTCGATGCTTGCTCCGAGTAAGGCAGCGCTGCGCTCGATCACAAGCGTAAGATCATCGGCGTCGTAGTAGTCAAGTCGATTCGTGATGCCGAAGCGCGACCGCAAGGGGGCCGTCAGAAGCCCCTGGCGGGTGGTGGCACCGACGAGGGTAAAGCGGGGGATGGAGAGCTGCACGGAACGGGCGGCCGGACCCGAGTCGATCATGATGTCGAGCCGGAAGTCCTCCATGGCCGAATACAGATATTCTTCCACAACCGGAGACAGGCGATGGATCTCATCGATAAACAAGATGTCGTTTTCGTCGAGACTTGTCAACAGTCCCGCAAGGTCACCAGGCTTTTCCAGTACCGGCCCCGAGGTGATCTTGATCTGAGCCCGCATCTCGCGGGCGATGATGTGTGATAGCGTGGTCTTTCCCAAACCCGGAGGTCCGGTCAGAAGCACGTGATCCAGTGACTCGCCACGCCCCCTGGCCGCAGCGATGAACACCTTTAGGTTCTCGACGATCTTGCGCTGTCCGGTAAAGTCATCAAACGACAAAGGACGCAATGATGCGTCGACGTCGTCCTCACGACGCGCCGGGTCGGTAGAAATATTCGGCCGAGACATGGGCGAAGTTACGAAAGCGCTGCACGCTTCATCTGTTTCCCATCATCGTTCCTGCTCCGACGGCGACGATGCCGTCGTAGCCACCGTAGTCGAGTTCGCGGTAGTAGGCGAAGGCGATGAAGGTGTTGTTGGCCATGGCGGTATTGCCTTCAAACTCCTCATAGGTGATGCCGAGGGCCTCATCAGAATCTGCGCTAAGGTGGCCGCCGGCATAGAGGTAGTTGTGTCTACCGCGGCGTATCCACTGGCGCAGGCGGTAGAGTCGTTTCTCTTCGTCGAAGTACATCATCCAGTTCCGGTCCGGACGCCAATTGTTGAACGATCCCGATACGAAGATGTCATCCTGGCTTGCCCGACCCGGCGTTGGGTCGAGCAAGAACTCAATGGGAATGAACTCATCATTCGAGGCCGAAACGGAGCGGGAGGTCATCGCCCCATCATCGGCGCGCTCCATGAACAGACCATTGCGCCGTATGTCCGAAAGGCCAATGGGTATGGGCTGACCGGTGGAGGGAAACCTGCCGGGATTGGTCAGGTCGAGCACGCGATACTCGTTCTGGGCCGGGATCCTCGACAGGCGAAAGATCTTGCCTCCTTGCACCATTCCGAGCACATCAGCACCAATGACGCCGGGATTACGCACCGAACGAAGCCTTTCGGAGGCAATGAAAGGGTCGAACCACCGATGATTCCTGTAGAGGACAACCGTATGAAGATTCGTTGTCAGCAGACGCGCGGTCACATCCTGCACGAGGGTCTCGATGGTGAAGGCTGTGCCGCTGACGCGGTAGCGGGGCTCGTAGAAATCCGACATGAAGTTCATGCGGATCGTTGCGCGTGTGTCGACGGCAAAGAAACGCGTCTCACCCAGCAGCGAATCTGTCTCGATATCATGGATACGCACCAGCCAGTTCCCGGAAAACCGGATGGCCGTCTGCTGGTTAGGAAGTGAAAACACCCCGCGGTACTTCGCATAGGTCGACCGTTCCGGGGCGAGCTTCCAGTCGATGATCGTCGTCCGATTGTTGACGTCGGTCAGAAAGCTCCCCTCATCCGGCGTCCAGTCTGCCGTGCAGTGGATGATACGGGCATAGATGTTCGGGATGGCCGAAGAGGAGACGTCGAATTCGACGGTAACCGAGGATGAACCAAGATCGCCGGTTTTTTCGGCATTGAGAATGACCACCGGAGGGAGCTCTTCGTGCGTTCCGCCATATGCACGGATCATCCGAAGCGCTACGTCAGAAGCGCGCGACTCACTAACGAGCAGCAGCAAGCAGACCGTGGCAGCGAGCAGCCGTATCATCCACGGCGCGCCTTCATAACCTCACGCTGTCGCAGACGGATCTCGCGGCGCATGGCCGCCTCCTCGTAGCGGAGTTTTTCCTCGTCAGACTGCGGCTCGACGGGAGGCGCAGGAAGGGGCTTGCCATACTGATCAATAGCCACGAAGGTCAGATAAGCCTCTGATGTGCGCATACGCGTATTGTGCAGTGGATCTTCACGTTCGACCTGCACGAAGATCTCCATGGACGTCTTGAACGACCGTGTAAGCAAGGCTGTGATATGGACGACGTGACCAAGCTTGATCGGCTCATTGAAGTTGATCTCGTCGACCGACGCCGTGACGCAGACCTTGCCACTGTGACGCATTGCGCTCAGAGCTGCGGCAATATCGATCCAATGCATCAATCGGCCCCCCAACAGGTTGCCAAGATAGTTCGTGTCGTTCGGCAGCACGAGCTCCGTCATCACAACGGTGCTTTCGGTTGGGGTTTTCATGGAAGTCCTTGTTCGAGGCGGTCTACAACGTCTTTCTGCTGCGGTTGTTTGACGCTACGCCGGTAGGCGGCGATCGCGGTGCGCGCTTCGTCGCTACGTTTCATGTCGGCCAGCAGTCGGATCTTCGTCACCAGGGCTGGCTCGAACCATTTGCTGTCGGGATACTCGTCAATAACCGCTTCAAGTTGAATGATAGCAGCCCTCCGCGCGTAGGTGCGCTGATAGTGCTCCGAAGCGAGCCAGTACTTTTCGGCAAGCCGGTCTCGCAGATCCCGAATGCGCTTGGTCGACTCCAGCGCCAGCGAGTCGCGCATGAACATGGACTGGAAATCCGTGTAGGCCAGAATCGCCTTGCGCGTATTCTCTTGATCCCTGTCTGCCGGCAAGGAGATCTTATCATAGCAGAGCGCCGCCTTGTACATGGCCTCGCGCACGAACTCACTCGAAGGGTAGGAGCGCCGCAGCTGATTGTAGTTAAACGCAGCCATGATGTATTCACTGCGTTCAAAGTTGATCTCGGACAGATAGAACTGCGCATCATCAGCATACTGCGACGCCGGATACTGAAGCTTGATCACGTCAAACTTGGTCTGTGCCTCAAGCCAATTGCCCTCGTCATAGGCAGCCTTGCCCTCGCTGTATATCTCGTCGACGGTCTTGGCTTTCTTCGCCGAATCCGATGCGGAACAGGCCGCGAGCACGAGTGCCAGTGCCAAAAACGAAAAGTGAATCACGCGATGCATGGACGAAGTTACGAATGACGAGTGACCAGTGACCAGTGACGAGTGACGAGTGACCAGTGACGAGTGACGAGTGTCTAGTGACGAGTGACGAGTGACGAGTGACGAGTGACGAGTGACGAGTGACCAGTGACCAGTGACCAGTGACGAGTGGTAACTCCGTAACTCCGTAACTCCGTAACTCCGTAACTCCGTAACTCTCTTCTCAATACCCCATGCTTGCCAGCTGTGCACGGTCATTGCGCCAGTCATGGCGAACCTTTACATAGAGCTCCAGGTAGACCGGGTGGCCCAGGTACTCTTCGATTGTGGCCCTGGCAGTTGTGCCGATCAATTTCAGGGCAGCCCCCTTCGCGCCGATGATAATGGCCTTTTGATTATCCCGCTCAACGATCACGTCTGCTGAGATATACCATTTGCCTTCTTCGTTCTCCTTGAACTCCGTGATCATCACTTCGGTAGCGTACGGGACTTCTTCGGAGAACTGCTTGAAGACCGATTCCCGGATGAACTCGCTCACGAAAAAGCGGTCTGTCTGGTCGGACGCGATGTCAGCGTCGAAGGCGAAAGGGGCTTCTGGAGCAAGCTCACGCAGCATCTTCAGAAGCTCGTCGACCCACTTGTTTTCTTTGGCAGAGATGGCAATGGCCTTGGTAAAGAGACCGCTCAGCCGGGCCTCTTCCATCAGTGGAAGGGCTTCTTTGCGGATTCCGACGGCGTCCATCTTGTTGAGCACGAGCACGGTCGGACGTTTGCGCTGAGTCAGCTCCTGGCTCCACATCGGGTCGAGCACCGTGCCACGCTCAATGGCCTTTTTGGCATCGACCACAACACAGATGATGTCGGATTCATCAATAGCTTCATTGACAAACCCCATCATCGACCGCTGGAGTTTGTAGCGCGGCTTGAGCATTCCCGGCGTATCGAGAAAGATCAGCTGCGTGTCTTCCGTGGTGTCGATCCCGAGGATCCGGCGACGCGTCGTCTGTGGCTTGGCCGTGACGATGCTAAGGTGCATCTCAAGGATCGCATTCAGTAGCGTCGACTTCCCGCTATTCGGACGTCCGATGATGGCAATCGTTGCGCAGCGGGTCACGCGGCTTCTTTCGATGTCGGCTCAAACGTAACACCCGGATGACCGGCAACCCAGTTTCGCTCTCGCTCCAGGATATCCCGAACGGCAGGCTTCAAAAAGATGGCCTCAGGAACCAGGGTGCAGAGTGCCCGGGCAAGGATCACGGCAGCTGCCTCAAAGGGCATGGATCGGTTGATCAGAATCAGCCGCCTCTCCCGCACCACGCATGCACCGCCCCGAAACGCCCCCTGCTCACGACGGACCGTGTACTCGAGAGAGTTGGCAAGTGCCGTGAGTTCTTCCAGTAGTTTCTCAGCTTTCATCAGTTGCAATCGGATTAGGGTTGTGAAGGGGCTGCAAAGCTCCGAGAGCGACAATCGTAACGGACCCCAGCATGGAGAGTGCAACAAACACGTTAACGAGGGTGCTGGAAAACCGACCCAAAAAGACACGCATGATCTCTTCCGGCACGGCAAGCGGCAAACCCGTCGTTTTGTCAAAATACATCCACAGTTGGTAGTCTTCCGTGGCAACGTATGCCTGCACCGGAAGAATGAGCACAAACAGGATCGCCGACATCAGCAGCCAGCCGTGACGTCGGAAGTGCTTCCGCAGCATGATCATCGACCCGATGCCACCAAACGTTGCAGCAGCCCACGACCAGCCCGTCCAGCCTCCAAGAAGCGTATAAAGCCATACTGCCTGCAATCGCGCCGCTTCGGAAAGTGACGGATTCCACTCAAGCGTACCCGGAACAAACACGCTGTAGCCAACAACCATGCGGGCCACGCCGCCACCGATCCAGATCACGCCACCGATGAGAAGGAAGAGTAGGAAGAACTTCGTTGATCGCGAGAACATATGGCGAAGATAAACCTACCGGACTTCCCAATACAGCTTCTTGCGAAGATCATCGATCCATTCGCGTTCGAGGCGCTGACGTTTTTCCATCAGGGCCAGCTGTTCGAGCTGCTTGTAATCGCTCGCCACGGAGGGGGCGTGGGCAGACACTAGGCGCTTGCGGTAGAGGATGTGATAGCCGGGTTTTGTGGGGTCTGCCGCATATGGCAGAGGCTCGGAGACGCCACCATCTGGTAGGGTGGTGATGATGCTGCGCATCTCACCCGGAAGGCGCTCGAGTTCTACAAGTCCCATTGCGCCGCCAAAGCCCTGTGTTTCGCGTTCGTCGCTGGTCTTTCGCGCAAGTTCTTCGAATTCCTCACCGGCAGCAACGCGCGCCTTCAGGGCAATAAGATCATCCTGGGCAACCTTGCGGTCTTTGTCACTCTGGCCAACCTTGATCAGGATGTGCCGGCTGGTGATGGACGTCGATGTTTTCGAGATCAACTGAATGATGTGCCAGCCGAAGGGCGACTCGACGGGCTGGGAGATCTCGTTCGGTTCAAGGGCAAACGCCGCTGCCTCGAAAGCAGGTACAAACTTGCCTTTGTCCACCGTGCCAAGGTCACCGCCGTTGACCGCCGAGGCAGCATCACCGGAATGACGACGGGCAAAATCACTGAAAGAGCCGCCAGTTAGTATCGAGTCGCGAATGCGTACGGCCAGCTGCTGCGCTTGCTTGTTGTCCTCGTCGGAAGCCTTTACATACTTCACGATGTGGTATAGATCCACACGATCCGGAACAGGCGGGATCGAGTCTTTGTAGCGCACGTAGAATGTTTCGACATCAGTGCGGCTAACCTTGACGTCGGTGAACATCTTTTGCTGAATTCGTTCCACGTATAGCCGCTTGCGAATCTCTTCGCGGAAGTCCTTCTTGATCTTGCCGATGCTCATGCCATAGACGTCTTCGATGCGCTTCTCAGAGCCGAACTGTTGCACGAGCATCTGGATCTGATAGTCCATGCGCGAAGAGATATCCTCGTCGGTGATCTCGATCGTCGTGTCTTCCTGCGCCTTGGTCAGCACAAGTTTCTCGTTGATCAGCTGATCCAGGATCGCCTTTCTCAGATCGGGGTCTTTGCGGTTGATCCTTGGGTCTCGCTGAGCCATGGCCTCAACCTGACCCGTGATGTCGGACTGGAGAATGATCTCGCGTCCGACCACCGCAACGATCCCTTCCATCGCGTCCTGGGCAGATGCTGTGGCGCCCCCTGCCAGCAGCAGGAGAACCAACAGAATCAGCCGATGATCAGGAGTGTTCATGGTCACTTCGAGCCGGCTTTCTGTGAAGGGGCCGACCAGATCTTTTCGATGCCGGCGCCGTTAATCACCACGGGATGTTTGACCCGCACGCCCGAGAGCCAGTTCTCGGTCAGCCGCTTCTGTAACGCGTCCTGGTAGGCCGGTGCGAGTTCGGATATGGCCGCTTCAAACGACTTCTGCTGCGGCGGCACAATACCGTCGAGGCGGATGAACGACCAGCCGGCTTCGAGTTTTACCGGACCGAAGGTCTGTCCAACTTTCGTGGTGGGTGTGATCTGCTGTGCGGCCTTGTTTGTCTTAGGTGATGCTGCAAGATTCCTGCCGCGCTGGTCGCGCATTCCGTCGCGCTGCGTGTAGGCGGACGCAATGTCGTTGAGGTCCTTGCCGGAGGCCAGGTCCGCCTGGACAACAGCAAGTAGCGAATCCGTCAGAACATAAACTTCGGTAAAATCATACTTCTGTTCGGTCATCCAGCGTGTTGGGTCCGCATCGTAAAATGCGCGGGCGTCAACCGTATCGAACTTGAGCTTACTCCAGACTTCTTTCTCTTCGACCTTGAACAGCAGGATGCCATCGTTGAACTCCTGCATCAGGGCTGCAAAGTCCGGGTACTTCTCTTCCAGACGCGCCGTTGCCTTCTCGAGAACGATCGGGTCGACGATCTTATTCATTGCCCGGTCAAAGCCTGCACGGTTGAGCGTAAAGCCGCGCATGTCGACGCGTCGGCGCAGTGTGTCGGCAAACTGGCGCACCGTCAGCGAGGCATCCGGCAGACGGAACACCGCACGTTCGAGCAGCCCATCGGAGATCGAGCGTGTCCAGGACGTGTCCTGCGTGTTTTTGGTCGTGTCTATCGATAGAAGAAGCTCCGACAGAACGCCCTCATCCCAGCCGGCATTCATGGTCTTGCGGACCGAGTCGAGCACAATGCGCTTGTCTTCCTCATAATACAGTCGGCGGTATGTGCGCTTGGCTGCATCATACTCGGCAAGCGAATCAGGAATTCGTGACGAGTCACGGATGATGATGTGCGTTCCGAAGATTGTCTTGATCTTCCCGGAGATCTGCGCGTCACGCAGTGCGAAGATGGCATCCTCAAAGGGCTTCACCAGACGCGAGCCGTTGTTCTCCATGCCTGAGGAGCGTGAATACGCACCGCCGAGATAGCCACCCTTGGCTGATGAGGTCTTATCGTCCGAATACTTGCGCGCCAGGTCAGCAAAGGCATCGCCCGTGGGCGTCACTCCACGCTGCGCAAGTGCGGTATTCTGCTGCGACGGCTTCATGGCAAAGATCGACAGCACGGTATCGGCGAAGCGATCGGTTGCTGCCGTGTCACGCGTATCGTTCGGCGTAAGCAGGATATGGCGGAACTTGACACTCACACGGGGGGCACGCTGGTGCACCTTCACAATGAAGAAGCCATAGCGTGATGGCAGGGGGCGACCACAGACGGCACCCACCGGAAGCGTGTAGGCCGCGTCTTCCACCACCTTGATAATCGAGCCTCCGCTGATCCACGGCAGGCGTCCACCATTGGCAGCCGTCTCCTTGTCGTTCGACGAATCACGGGCGATCTTTTCGAAGTCGGCACCGGCCTTTATCTGCGCGATCAGGCGCTCGGCCTTCAAGCGGCTGGCCGCCGAATCCCAGCCGCGGGTGGACTGTTCAGGTACGGCGCAGAGGATCACGCCGATCTCGATCTCGGTCAGTCGACGTCCGGAGAGTTCCCTGATACGGCCTTCGGCAACGGCCTTGTCAAAGTAGAATGTTTCTGACAGCAGGCGGCGGTTGTTCTGCAGATCCACGCGCACTGCCGGATCGTTGGCAAGCCCCCTGTCGCGGGCATCGGCAACCTTCAAACGGTAGTTGACGTAAAGTCGCAGAAAGTCCATCGCCGTATCACGCGGAACACCTGCCAGACGCGTATCACGCCGGGTGAGGTTCTTCTGGAAGGCGCGTTCGACCTCGGCAAGACGCACCGATTCGGTGCCGACAGTCGCAAGGACCGTCTGCGGGTCGACGGCCGCACCGGGGGCAACGGCGGCCTTTGCCGACGTTTTCTTTGCCGCTGCACCCTTCTTCTGGGCAACGGATGGAATAGCAAGGAGCGCAAGCAGAAGGAGCACAAGAATGCTCCGAATGGATGACGTCATGGCAAGAGGCAGCATGAAGTTCATGAAAGAGGGAGAAAAAAACAGGACCGTCCAGACGACGGGACTGCAAAAATAGTCAGTTGCCGAGCTTGGAACCTACCCGCCAGACGTCTCCAGCGCCCATAGTCAAGAGAATATCTCCCGGGCGAAGCATCTCGGTGAGCAGGTCTGAGACGTCTTCGAGGTGTTCGGCATAGTGAACGTGACGGTGGCCGGCGTCTCGGGCGGCGTCGGCGATAATCCGCCCGCTGACCCCTTCGATAGGCTGCTCCCGGGCAGCATAGACGTCGGTAAGGATGATCACGTCGGCATTATCGAACGACGTGGCAAACTCCCGGTAAAAGTCGCGCGTACGGGTGTAGGTATGGGGCTGGAACACCGCCACAATGCGTCGGTCCCATCCCTTGCGGGCTGCCTCTAGGGTGGCTATGATCTCCGTCGGATGGTGGGCATAGTCGTCGATCACCAAAACGCCCCCTGATGTCTCACCCTTTATCTCAAAGCGCCGGAACACACCCCCGAACTCCGACAGGGCCTGACGCAGAACGTCCGGTCTGACCCCGCATTGCAGGGCCATGCCACAGGCGGCAAGGGAGTTCAGCACATTATGCTTGCCGGGCACGTTCAGAACGATCCGACCAAGGGGCTCGGCGCGATACGTCAGATCGTACGAGCTGCTGCGCTCGCTGTAACTGATGTTGGTGGCGCGGACGTCGCACTGCGGAGTCGTACCATAGGTGATGATCACGCGCTTGATGTCCGGCATCACATCGCGCACCCCGGTATCGTCCAGACACACCAGCGCCGCCCCGTAGAACGGCACTTTGTTGGCAAACTCAGTAAAGGCTCCTTTTATGTCATCAAGATCGCTGTAGATGTCCAGATGGTCCGCTTCGATGTTGGTGATCACAGCGATCGTTGGCAGGAGCTGCAGGAAGGACCGGTCATATTCGTCGGCCTCGAGAACAACCCAGTCGCCCTCGCCAAGTCGAGCATTCGATCCACCGAGCCCCGTCAGCCGTCCACCAACGATGACGGTGGGGTCGAGTCCGGCCTTCATCATCACCAGGCCGCACATCGAGGTGGTGGTAGTCTTACCGTGAGTGCCGGCAATGGCGAGCGTGTACTTCAAACGCGAGACTTCGCTGAGCATCTCGGCGCGGCGGATCACGGGGATCTTCCGCTCAAGCGCTGCCCGAGTCTCAGGATTCTCCGATGGCTTGACCGCCGAAGAATAGACGACCACCTCCGCCCCCTCAATGTTCTCCGCCTGATGACCAATCTTTATGCGGGCACCCTTGCTGCCGAGATAATCGGTCGTGGCGCTCTGCGCAAGATCCGAGCCGCTCACGACAAAACCCTGCGACAGCAAGATCTCGGCAATGCCGCTCATGCCGGAACCACCGATACCAACAAAATGGATGTGTTTGACGGAAGAGAAGGTCATGGGAGAAGTTACGGAAGTACGGAGTGACCAGTACCCAGTACCCAGTACCCAGTACTTCAGTCTCTCTGCGCCTCAATTGCTCTTCTGAGTGCTTCCGTTAAGTGCACATACTGCTCTTTGAGGTGCTCGGGCATGGCATCGAGCTGACGTTGCACGGCTTCCATGTCGCGGCGGACGAGCGGGCCGGTGATAGGGAAGGGAGCGTTGGACTTCAGTGCGTCGATCGCATTCTCGAGAGTCTGCCGCATAATGGGCACGAGGAATTGTTCGGCAGGGATGCCGACGTCTTCAGCCAAGCATCGTGCAAGGTCGTAGGCAGCGTAAGTGAAGTTCGATGCGGCAACGGCGGCGGCATGATAGCGTCGCTTAGAGATGGCATCCGTGCGGGATAGGCGGAACGGGAAGCCCCCTACAAGGTGAACAAACTCCTCGGTTAGCGACCAGGCAGCATCCTGGCAATCAACGCCCCAGCCAATGCCGATGAGCTGATTTGGGTCGCCATCGGAGAACGTCTGAAAGGGATGTGCGGCGGCAACGAGCGCACCATGCTTGGTAAGGGGCTCAAGGATATCTGTGCCGATTGACCCGTTCACGTGAAGCACCAGCGCCCCATCGAGCACAGGTGAATGATGCGCCGCAAGCTTGTCAACGACCTCGGTCAGCACTGCATCCTTGGTGGCTAGAACGATGACGTCCGAGCGATCGATAATGGTCGACGCGACATCAGCCAAGAATGTGCGAGCAGGGAAGAGGCACGTGTGAGGGGTGCTCGAAGATGGATGCCTGCTTTCGCAGGAATGACGGACAGCGTTGCCTACCCTCCCATTGCCAATGACCGTAACGGAGTTGACCATAAACGGATGTCAGGATAGGGGCTCGAGGGTGTAGGAATCCTTGCCGTCTTTCATCGACCAGCCGAGAGCTGCAAGTTCACTGCGCAGACGGTCGGCCTCGGACCAGTCCTTGGCCGAGCGGGCGGCCCAGCGCTGGTCGGCAACTTTTCGTACACCCTGCGGAACGTCCATGGTTGGACGCTTGGTGAAGGTCCAAACGGCCAGTACGTCGTTGATGCGCTGCAATGCGCTGAGTACTTCACGTGCTTTGACTGCATCCGTGCGCGCATCGGCATGACGGGTGCAATACTCGTACATGCGTGCCAGTGCCTGCGGAACGTTCAGGTCGTCGGCAAAGGCAGTCGCAACCTCCTCGGGCATCGTTCCGAAAAGAACGACGGCGTCATCGATGCCGGCGGTCTCCATCAGATCCCAGATGAAGTTCTGTGTGCGCCCCCTGGCCGTGGCGGCTGCGCGCAGACTGTCGAACGTAAAGTTCAACACCGCACGGTAACTGCCGAGCATCAACGAAAAGCGGATGTCGAGCGGGTCGTGACCCATCGACTCGAGATCGCGCAGAGTGTAGAAGTTGCCGAGCGACTTCGACATCTTCTTGCCTTCTACCTCGAGGAATTCGTTGTGCATCCAGAAGCGCGACTGTTCGGCAACGTGGTATCCCGCGCAGCACTGCGCCAGCTCGTCTTCGTGATGGGGGAATCGCAGATCGACGCCACCGGTATGAATGTCAAGGGGCAAACCAAGCAACTCCTTCGACATTGCCGAGCACTCAATGTGCCAGCCGGGACGTCCGGGTAGATTGTGGTCGTTGAGGTCAAAGTCCCAATACGGCTCGCCGTCTTTTCGCCCCTTCCAAAGAACAAAGTCACTCACCGACTCGCGGTCGTACTCGTCGGCATCGATGCGCACACCCTCGCGGAAGTTCGCCGTGTCGATGGTAAAGAGTCGACCATACTGATAGGATGCAGCATAGCTCGCAACATTGAAGTACACCGATCCATCGGAGATGTACCCGAAGCCAGAGTCGACGATCTGCCGGATGAGCTCCTGCATCTGGTTGATGTAGTCCGTTGCCTTTGGCATAGCAAAGAAGTGATCCATGCGGATGCCAAGAACCTGAAGATCACGTCGGAACTCGTCCTCAAAAAACGTCGTGTACGCGCGCAGGTTCGCCCGTGCATCATCGGTCTGCACACCCATCGCATCACGCCATTTGGACGAGCCCACTGCGCTGTCGCGGATGGTCTTATCGTCGATGTCCGTTATGTTCATCACCCAGCGCACCTCATAGCCCCCTACAGCACGCATCACGCGCTGCAGAACATCGGCAAACACAAAGGCCCTCATATTCCCCAGGTGCGCCACGTCGTAGACCGTTGGTCCGCACGAATACAAGCGCACGATCCCGTCGGAAGGGGGCGAAAATGGTTCGACGCTGCGCGTAAGGGTGTTGTACAGATGCATTGACGAAGATACGAGTGACGAGTGACGAGTGACGATCGCATAATAGCACACGGCTTCAGCCATGGGCTCGCAATGGGCGATACGCGTAATTGCGTTATTCCCGCGAACGTGGGGATCCATGCGTGTTCGAATATCCGTGACGCATATCGTCTAACGTATACCCACGACGTCCCACGGCGTCCCACGACGTCCCACGACGTCCCACGGCTGAAGCCGTGGGCTGTTATGCGGAAACAATACCGTTTCAACCCACGACGTCCCACGGCGTCCCGCGGCTGAAGCCGTGGGCTGTTATGCGAAACAATACCGATTCAACCCA
>CALRYC010000008.1:0-85000 GCA_943372295.1 Chitinophaga pinensis | reverse complement strand
CCGGAGCGGGCGAGTTCTGGATGGAGCCGGCCCGTGATCAGGTGGTCACATTCTCATCGCAGGAGTGGAGCAATCGCATTTCGCTGGGCGGGGCCGACCCGCAGCGGGACCTTGCCGAGATGCCCTCACTGCGCGTGAGCGGCGAGCCGATCTCTGATCTTTCGCGGACGATCGAACAGCGGACGCTTGTGATACGGGGACGCGCACCACGGTCGGGAATCTCAACGGTCGAAGTCACGGCACGCCGTTCCGATGGAGTCATGCGGACGACCAGTTTCCGGGTGATAGCTCTGAGCTACTCCACACCGTCGGTGCCCGACGTGGTCTATCCGGGCGTGGAGTATGTCGTCGACCCGAAGATCCCTGCCGATCGGCCCGGTATCCGCGCGGTTGTCCGCGACGGAAGTCGCGAGATTGCCTCGACGTCCGATGGGCAGCTACGGTTGCGGTTTTCAGCCCGTGACACCGGCCGGACCTTTGTGTTCGAGCGGATGATCAATGGGGCGTCGGACCCGAATGCGCAGCAGATCCAGGTGCGCCCCTTTCCGGCGCCGGTGATCCGTGAGATCCGGCGCGATGCAGACCCGAACAAGCGACTCGTGGTGGTCCAGTTTTCGTCGCATGAGCGCGGTGAGAACAGGCCCCAGCTTCGCCTCGTCGATGGCAATGCCGGATCGGTACGGAAGCTTTCGGGCTATCTGCGTCAGGCCGATAATGCTCGACCGGCCATCACGTGGCTCGAAGTTTTCGAGGTCAGCCGACGCGATGCTTCCAAGCCATTCACCTTCCGCGTGCAGGCAAGCGACGAGCGCGGTAAGGAAAGTTCCGTGGTCAGTTCAGACTAGTGTTGGCGGCATTTCTTCGTGCCTGGCGGTAGAGGCGCACGTTGGCATTGTGTTCGTTGAGCGTGCGTGCAAAGCGGTGACGCCGGGTGGTGTCACCCCGTGCAACGAAGAACAGCCAGCCATGCGACTGCGGCCTGCAGGCAGCTTCCAGAGCCAAGCGCCCCGGGTTACCGATCGGTCCCGGCGGGAGCCCCTTGTGCACGTATGTGTTGTAGCGGTTCGAAGCATCGCGCAGTTCCGCACCTGTGATCCGGTCGCGTCCGGTCAGATACTGCACCGTCGGATCGGCCTGTAACAGCATACCGATGCGCAGTCGGTTGGCATACACACCCGCGATGGCAGGCATCTCATCGTCAACGGCAGCTTCAAGCTGAACGATCGAGGCGAGTGTAGCCAGCCGAAGACGCTCGTTCCAGTCTGCCGAAGAGTCCAGGCCGGGCAACTTGGACCAGACGCGCCGCGCGTGGGATGCCATCATCGTTCCAACGTAGTCGACCTCGTCACAACGAAGCACGAAGTACGTGTCGGGCATCAGAAAGCCCTCCATTGTGGGGGTCTGGACGCCGTAACGCTGGCGGACGGAGTCGGCCGAACACCACGCCACAAATGCAGCCGAATCGATATTGGCCCGCGTCGAAAGTCGCCGGGCAACACGCTCAATGGTGTACCCTTCCGGTATGGTCACCTTGATAAGGGGCTCGCTGCGCCCCAGCACGATCATCGTTATCGCGTCCAGCGCCGTCATATCTGGTCGGAAGTCATACCACCCCGGCTGAATGCTTCGGCCACTTATCCAGAGTCCCAAACGCGCACCAATGCGCACGGTAAACAGCTGCACCGTGCCGGCCTGGCGAGAGATCAGACGGATAAAGGGTGAGATCGAGACCCTCGAGCGCGCGATACTCACCGCCCCCTCACAATTGAGTGGACGCAGCAGAACAGACGCGAGCCAGATCAGAAGCAGCCCAAGAATCAGTGCGGCTGCAAACGGCCGACGACGCATCATGCAGCGGCCGACTCGGCGGATGAGGTTGTCACGGTTCGCACGAAGATCTCGTGCAGCGATGGCTGCATGACAGAGAACTCGATAACATCCACTGCTGCTGCGACGCTGCTCAAGACTTCGCGCACGCTGGTCGACGGGTCGCGACGCAGGACGACGGCCGATCCCGTCTGATCGACCAACTGCGTTCCCGGGATCTGCATGAGCGGCTCAACAGAACCGGTGCAACGTACGCGGATGCGATCGGACTCATAGCGTGAGCGTACCTCGGAAACTTCACCGGCAAGAACCACACGTCCGCGATTGATAAGCGCGATGTCGTCACAGAGCCGTTCGACCTGATCCATCTGGTGTGTCGAGAGAATGATGGTCGTTCCGCTCTGCTGCAGCTCACGGGTGACCGTGATCAGCAGATCGGCGTTGACCGGATCTAGTCCGCTGAACGGCTCGTCCAGGATCAGCAGGGAGGGGGCATGCAGGATGGTCGCTATGAACTGCACCTTCTGCTGCATCCCTTTGGAGAGCTCCTCGATCTTTTTCGGACCCCAGCCAGAGGCATCCATGCGATCGAGCCAGTACGCGATACGATCTCCCGCACTGCGCGCATCAAGCCCCTTGAGTCCGGCGAAGTACCGCAACTGCGCTTCAACTGTAAGTTTTTTGTAAAGTCCGCGCTCTTCCGGCAGGTAGCCTATGCGCTCGCGCCGCACCTCCACGGAATCGAGTCCACTGAGTGTGATCGTGCCCGAATCCGGCAGCGTGATGCCGGTGATCATCCGGATGAGCGTCGTTTTACCCGCCCCGTTGGGTCCGAGCAATCCAAAGATCCGTCCCTGATGAACATCGATCGAGATGTCGTCATTGGCGCAGTGAGCACCATAAAACTTTGACAGATGGCGTATGGTTAACATGCTTCAAAGCTACGATCGTTTGCCTATTTGTAAATTCGCGGCACCATTTCGACGGCATTCGTGTTCTAGCACGTCGACAATTGATCAATACGGTAAGGTATCTCATGAAGGCGTTCGGCGAGATCTGGCGTTCAAATCTGTTCCAAAAGTGGCTCATGGCCATTACGGGGCTCCTGTTGGTATTGTTCCTGCTTGGGCACCTCTCGGGAAACCTGCTGGTCTTTCTGGGTCAGACGCACCTCAACGAATACGCCCACGGTCTGCGTACGATGGGTCATGGAGCTGTGCTCTGGGGCGCGCGCATCGGACTGCTCATTTTCTTCGTTCTGCACGTGGCGTCGGCCATCACGCTCTCGCGACGTAACCGCCAGGCACGTCCGCAGAAGTACGCCAAGGTTGAAACACGGTCCTCGACGCTGGCCTCGCGGACCATGCTTTACTCCGGACTGCTGCTGATCAGCTATGTGCTGTATCATCTGGCCCACTTTACCTGGGGCGCAGTGCACGTCCAGCACTATGCTCAGGCAACCTTCATCCTGCCATCGGGCGAGCTCGTGCCGGATGTATACACCATGGTGGTCAAGAGCTTCAGTGAGCCCCTTATCACCGTGCTGTATCTACTGTCGATGGTCATGGTGGGTCTGCACCTGAACCACGCCATTGCCAGTGCTTTCCAGACGCTCGGCGTGACAAACCGCCGCATCGTGCCGATGGTGCGCAAGATCGGTCCGGCACTGTCGATCCTCGTCGCGCTTGGTTTTTCGGCCGTGCCGCTGGCCATCATTCTCGGACTCGTCAAGATCTAATCGCAGAAAGCTCAACGGTATGGAACTCAACAGTGCACTTCCGGGCGGACCCATCCAGCAGCGATGGGACAAGCATCGGGCCGAGCTCAAGCTCGTCAACCCTGCCAACAAGCGGAAATTCTCCGTCATCGTTGTCGGCACGGGTCTGGCCGGTGCTTCGGCAGCGGCAACAATGGCTGAACTCGGCTACAATGTGCAGGCCTTCACCTATCATGACTCGGCACGTCGGGCACACTCGATCGCCGCTCAGGGTGGAATCAATGCCGCCAAGAATTACCAGAACGACGGTGACAGCGTTTGGCGTCTGTTTTACGACACCGTTAAAGGTGGCGACTTCCGGGCCCGCGAATCGAATGTCTACCGACTTGCTCAGGTATCGGTAAACATCATCGATCAGTGCGTGGCACAGGGCGTGCCGTTTGCCCGTGAGTACGGCGGATACCTCAGCAACCGCTCTTTTGGTGGTGCACAGGTATCGCGTACCTTCTACGCGCGGGGTCAGACGGGCCAGCAGCTTCTCTTAGGCGCCTATCAGGCACTGATGCGGCAGGTCGGCCTGGGCAAGGTCAAGCTCCACAACAAGCAGGAGATGATGGACCTGATCGTCATCGACGGTCGCGCCCGCGGCATCGTCACTCGTGACATGGTCACGGGTGTTGTTCGGTCGCACATGGCCGACGCGGTGATCCTGGCCACCGGCGGCTATGGCAACGTCTTCTACCTCAGCACCAACGCCATGGCCTGCAACGTCACGGCCACCTACCGGGCTCACAAGCGTGGTGCGCTGTTTGCCAATCCATGCTACACGCAGATTCATCCGACTTGCATTCCGCAAAGCGGTGATTATCAGTCGAAGCTGACGCTGATGTCGGAATCGCTCCGCAACGACGGTCGCATCTGGGTGCCAAAGGTCAAGGGCGACCAGCGCAGTCCGGACCAGATCCCCGAGTCCGACCGCGATTATTATCTCGAGCGCAAGTACCCATCGTTTGGTAACCTCTCACCCCGTGACATTGCCTCGCGCGCAGCCAAGGAAGTCTGTGATGAAGGACGCGGCGTTGGTCCGGGAGGCCTGGGCGTTTACCTGGATTTCTCTGATGCCATTCGCCGTCTCGGTGAGAAGGTGATCGCCGATCGCTACGGCAACCTGTTCGAAATGTACGAGCGCATCACGGGTGAGAATCCGTACAAGGTGCCGATGCGCATTTATCCGGCCGTGCACTACACCATGGGCGGCTTGTGGGTGGATTATAACCTGATGTCGAATGTCCCCGGATTGTTCGTCCTGGGTGAGGCCAATTTCTCTGATCACGGTGCCAACCGACTCGGAGCTTCGGCGCTGATGCAGGGGCTGGCCGACGGGTACTTCGTCATCCCTTACACCATTGGCGGATACTTTGCCCAAGGGGGCTTTTCGGCCGTCAATAGCGAGAGCGCCGAAGCCAAGCAGGCCGTCAAAGACGCTGAGCAGAAGATCCAGACGCTGCTGTCGATCGGCGGTAAGCGCTCGCCGACATCGTTCCATCGTGAACTTGGTAAGATCATGTGGGACAAGTGCGGCATGGCTCGCAATGAGGCAGGTCTGAAGGAAGCACTCTCACGCATTCCTGAGTTGCGCGAGGAGTTCTGGCAGAACCTTGTTGTGCCCGGAACAGGAACAGAGTTGAATCAGTCTCTCGAACTCGGCCTGCGTGTTGCGGACTTCCTTGAGTTTGCCGAGCTGATGTGCTTTGACGCACTGCAGCGCAACGAGTCGTGTGGCGGTCACTTCCGCGAGGAGTATCAGACAGAGGACGGCGAAGCGATGCGCAACGATGACGATTACTGCTATGTGGCAGCGTGGGAGCATACCGGTGTCGGTAATACTCCGACGCTGCACAAAGAGTCGCTGACATTTGAAAACGTGCAACTGGCAACACGGAGTTACAAGTAATGAACCTTCGACTGCACATCTGGCGTCAGGCCGGACCCGATGACATGGGCATGCTCAAGACGTATGACATCGCCAACGTCAGTCAGCACATGAGCTTTCTTGAGATGCTTGACGTTCTGAACGAAGATCTCATCGCCAAGGGCGAAAATCCGGTGGCCTTCGATCACGATTGCCGTGAAGGCATCTGCGGGACCTGTGGTATGGTCATCAATGGACGTCCTCATGGGCCCCTTGCCCGAACCACTGCCTGCCAGCTGCACATGCGCACGTTCAAGGACGGTGACGAGATCTACATCGAACCATGGCGGGCCAAGGCATTCCCGGTTCTGCGGGATCTGGTGGTCGACCGTGGTTCGTTTGACCGAATCATCCAGAAGGGTGGTTTTGTAAGTGTCAACACGGGAAATGCGCAGGACGGTAACACCCTGCCGATCGGCAAGCCGGAAGCTGACCGTGCTATGGATGCGGCGGCCTGTATCGGTTGCGGCGCATGCGTTGCCGCCTGTCCAAACTCGTCGGCCATGCTCTTTACGGCAGCCAAGATCGGTCACCTGGGCTCTCTCCCGCAAGGACAGGCCGAGCGGTCATCACGTGCCATGAACATGGTGCTGCAGATGGACACCGAGGGATTCGGCTCATGCACGAATCACTATGAATGCGAGGCCGCCTGTCCGAAGGGTATCAGCGCCGAATTCATCGCACAGATGAATCGCGACTTTGTGGCCAGTGCTCTCGGCGGCAAGGGCTAACTCTCACGGGTTAGCGCAGCAGCTGGAGATATTCTTCCACCGCGCGCTCAAATCCCACCAGTACGGCACGTCCGATGAGGGCGTGCCCGATGGAGACTTCTTCGATCTCCGCGATCGACCTAAGGGGGCTGATGTTCCGAAGGTCGAGCCCGTGTCCGGCTGTTACCACCAGTCCGGCTTGAGCGGCAATGCGCGCAGCCGATGTTAAGCGTTCCAGCTGGATCATCGATGCCGCGCCACTGCGGGCATTGGCGTACGTTCCCGTGTGCAGCTCGATGATGTCAGCCCCGCACGCCACCGATGCCTCGATCTGCTCGGGCTCCGGCTCGATGAAGAAGCTCACCTCGATGCCGCGCTCATGGAACCGATCAGTGAGCATTCTGTAGCGTTCTATGTGTCCGGCAACTGCCAAGCCCCCTTCCGTCGTGAGCTCCTCGCGCTTCTCCGGTACCAGCGTCACAAGGTCCGGCACGATTTCCAGGGCAATGGCAATGATCTCCTCAGAAGCCGCCATTTCCAGGTCGAGCTTCGTGGTCACGACCTCCCGAAGAACACGAACGTCGCGGTCGTTGACGTGGCGACGGTCTTCCCGAAGGTGACACACAATTCCGCTTGCACCCGACAGTTCGGCAAGAACCGCCGCGTGCACTGGGTCTGGCTCAATGCCACCACGGGCTTCCCTGAGCGTGGCTACGTGATCGATGTTGACGGCAAGACGGATAGACATGGCCGGGTGGGGAAACAATTAGTGGAAACGCCGCGTTTGATTAGGTGTTTGAAGTTGTGAACGCCCGTGACGACAACCGTGTTGTGCTATTTTCGCCTCTGGCCAACTCTGGCCCGCAAAGGTACGGCCGGCGGCAATGGGACGTACATCAACGCGTCATTCTCTGCCGGCTTGCCGGTTCGTTCGCAATCATGTTCAACAAGCTGATGGCTTATCCAATGCAGTTTTTCCTCCTTGCTACGCTCGTATGGTGTTGTGTCACGGGCGACCTTTACAGTCAGAAGACCCCAGCGACGTCCGTGGCCTCCGCGCCATCGGCATCTATCGATGGGCTCATTGGCAATGTCGGACAATGGCCCTCGCATGTGCTGTATGCCTATCGCTCGAACGGACAGAACGTCTGGGTTACGCGCTATGGAACAGAGGTAGAGTCCTACACCACAGACCGCGCCGCCGGTATGCGCGACGGCCGCGTCGAGTCGCGGCGTCTGCTCAACGCCGGACAAGCCGTCACGGCCATAGCATCCGAGCAGGTCTGCACGGTCAGCTTCTTTCTCGGACGACACTCCGAGCAGTGGTTTACCGCACCGGTCTATCGATCGGTCGTGATCCGTGATGCCGCACCCGGGGTGAGCGTTGAGTATCGCGCCGTTGGCAGGGGGCTTGAGCAGCACTTCTTTCTTGACCAGGGCGTGAGTCCATCCGCTGCCAGTGTTGTTGTGGAACCGTCGGCTGACGGCGGATCGCCGCGCGCGATCGTCTCGCCGACCTCGTCGATCGTCTATGCATCGTACGTCGGTGGTCCCTCCGATGACCAGGTTGCCGGCATTGAGTACCTGTCCAACGGTGAGGTGGTTATCGGTGGCACGACATCCAGTCTGTCCTACCCGGGCGTCACGGGCGGATACTCAACATCCCTCAAGGGGGTGAGCGACGGTTATCTGGTGCGTCTCGACCGTAAGCTTCAGCGTGTTCTCTCGTACTCCTTTTATGGCGGTAACGGAGAAGACCGCATCAACTCACTCGCACGTGACAAGGCAAACAGCATCTATATCACCGGCGAGACATCGTCTGCCGATCTTCCCGTGACGTCGGGAGCGTCAGGCCAGCTCTACAAGGCCGGCATCGACGCCTACATCGCGAAGTTCGACAGTACGCTCACCAGGTTGCAGATCAGTGGATACCATGGCGGAAACAAGGATGATATTGGCGTTGCCATTGCCGTCGATCAGAATGGTGTCATCTTCCTTGCCGGTAACACAAACTCGACAACAAATCTGCCTGTGACGTTTCCGGTGACTATCACGCGACGCGACTGGCGCGGCCGCACGTTCACCGAGCCAGGTGGCGGATCGAATCAGGGCGTGATCGACATCTTCCTTGCCTTCTTTTCGGCAAACGGTTCGATGCAGCAGAGCCGGTTCTTCGGCCGCAGCGGCATAGACCGCGTTACGGCGATGTGCATCGATGGATCCAACAGCGTCTACTTTACGGGATCAACAACTTCCGGAGACTTCGAAACATCCCCCACGCCGGGGTTCTTCTCGTCGGGACGTCTGCCGTACGATCGTACGTTCAACGGTGGAACAACCGATGCCTTTGTGGTGAAGATGAATAACGAGCTCCAGCTGGCCAAGTCCGATGACGGCACGTACTCGACGTTCCTCGGCGGAAATGGTGACGAAGAGGGACGTGGGATCTTCGTTGACGAGATCGGGCGCGCGCAAGTCGTGGGCGTCACGAAGTCGACTAACCTCGAGACCATCGGCACCCTTGTAACGCAGCCCATCGGCGACCAGGATATTTTCCTGGCCGTGTTCCCTGATGACGGACGAAATCTCACCGGAGCAACCTATTTCGGTGGCACCGGTACGGATGACGTCAGAAGCGTCCGCTTTAATCCCGTGTCGCGCCTTGCCGTACTCTGTGGCGCAACGCAGTCAGGTGATTTCCCCGTGGCCGGCGAAGGAGCCAACAACGAGCGCGTAGGCCCGACAGATGGATTCATTGCGCTCTTGAACACATCCACCAACGCATACACAACACTCCTTGGTGGCTCTGATGCCGATACGGTGGTGGCGCTCTCGGTCGATCCGGTGGGTGACCTCTACTACGTAACAGCGACAACCTCGAGTAACCTCCGCCTGCCAGACAGCTCCGCACAAGGCGCGGTAGGGGGCTCGAATGCCTATGTCGGTAAGTACGCGATCGGAACTGTCGAGCTTACCGTCCCAAGCGGTGACGAGGTCTGGTGTGCCGGTTCGAACCGTGCCATTTCCTGGTCGGCCCAAGCGCTGCCGGATTCGACAAAGTATTCTATCGAGCTCGCCCCTGCAGGTTCCAGCAACTGGACTGTGCTGACGCGCACGGCTCTTGGACGCAGTTTCTCGTGGAAGGTCCCGAACGTTCCGACGGGTCAGTACCAGATGCGCATAACGACGTCACGTGGACACATGAGCCGCCTCTTGACGCCATTTACCATCTCGAATCCTCCATCGATCAAGGAGCAACCCAAGGATGCCAGCGCATGTCTCGGCGGCCGCCTCCTGCTCCGTGTTGTTGCCGAAGGTGCCGGGTTGAAGTATCAGTGGCGCCGTGCAGGTCAGAACCTTGCCGGGGCTACAGCCGATTCACTCGTGATCCCCGCACTCGATGCAGCAGGCCTCGGCCGTTATGACTGCGTGATCACCGGAACCTGCACGCCGAATGCAACGTCTGCTGCCGTCAACGTCACAACGGCCGTTGCTACCGCCATCAGTAAGCAGCCTAGCGGTGTCGCTGTTGATGCGGGCAAGCCATTCACGCTCTCGGTAGCAGCTACAGGATCGAACCTCGCCTATCAATGGCTACGCAACGGTGCTCCGATCACCGGGGCGACGTCGGCTGATTACACTGTCGCTTCGGCATCCAAAGCAGACGAGGGAGAGTATACCTGCCGCATCGAAGGGGGCTGTGGAGTGGCTACCTCCGAAAAGGCCATCGTCGCAGTTACCACAACGTCGGTCGATGAAGAGGTTCTCGTAAGCGGTTCGCTTCGGCTTGTCGGTAGACATCCAGTGGCAGACATGGCGCATGTGCGTTTCGAACTGCCGGTTGCATCAGAGGTGACCGCTTCGGTGATCGACCTTCAAGGACGACTGATCGTCCGCTTGGACGCTGGTATGATCTCACAGGGAACGCACGACATGCATGTTCCGACGTCGGAATGTCAGTCCGGAACGCATCTGCTGAAGATCTCGGCAGGTGCGACATCATGGACGCTGCGTCTGGTGGTGGTGCGCTAAACCTCAGCCCACTGACACATCTCTCGACGTTACTAAGGTCCCGCAGCGCTTCGTTGCGGGACCTTTTCAGTTTATCTGTTTTCTGGTCGTAACATTTTCCCTTCTGCGCTGTTCTTCGGGGTCGACTAAGAATCAGTTTCCTCATCTGGGGTACCCTTCATGCAATCATACTTTGGAAGTTTCCTGCGCCTGTTCATGGTAATCATGACGATGACAATAGCCCGTCATGGCGTGCTGGCTTCTACAATCGAAGCTGCACAGACGCAGGTTCAGGGCTTCATCATGAACGTCGGGCAATGGCCTGCCGATGTCCTTTGTGCCGCACGGCAAAACGGCGCTGATGTATGGGTCACCCGCACGGGAGTCGTCGTCGACCAGTATTCGCTTGCAAAAGATGAACAAAAGAGAACAGGAAACGTCACGCGCGAGGGATTCCGCTTCATGAGCCCGGCCTTCAGCCTCAAAGCAGGCGCTACCATCAGCACGGTGACCTTTGCGCTTGGCAATCAGCCGGGTCTGTGGGTGACGGCACCTGTCGTGTCCGATGTCTCCCTGGAGGATTACTATCCCGGGGTGACCTTTGCGTTCAACCTCGGCGCTGACGGCCGCGTTCGCCGCGAGATCATTGCCATGGCTGGTGCCGATATGTCGCTTCTGCGTCATGATCTGCTTGGCGGCGCAAGGAATGAAGTTGCCGATGTCACACCGCCGACGTCGACCGTCTACGGCTCGTTTGTCGGTGGACCCGGTGATGACGAGCTCGTCGGCGTCGAGTATCTCTCCAATGGAACCATCGTGGTTGCCGGAACAACATCGGAGTTCGCTGTTCCGGGCGCTACTGGGGGCTACAGCACATCCATCAAGGGTAAGCTTGATGGCTTTCTGGCGCGCTTGGACACGCGTCTCGAGAAGGTCCTGTCGTACACCTTCGTCGGTGGGGGCGCTGATGATCGGATCTACTCGCTCACCAAGGACAAGAACAACAACGTGTATGTTGCCGGTGAGACCGGTTCCTCGGATTTCCCGACGACATCGGGCGTTACCGGCAAGCTCTACAAGTCTCTGTCGGATGCCTTTGTAGCAAAGTTCGACTCGACGCTTACCAAGCTCATCGTTGGGTTCTATCATGGCGGGAACAAGGACGACATCGGCCGTGCGATCAAGGTCGACCAGGACGGGGTGATGTTCGTTGCCGGCAGCACAACATCGACCACCAACTTCCCGGTCACTTTCCCGGCCACGGTCAGGATCAGCATCCCGGGCGGCTGGGGCAGGCCACCTACATTCCGCGACGTTCCGGGCGGTGGGGCCAATCAGGGTCAGACCGACGGCTTTGTAGCATCGTTTTCTGCAAATGGTTCGCTTCTTCTGTCACGCTTCTTTGGCGGATCGGGTCACGACATTTTCAATGCCATGGCTCTGGACAAATCGAATAGCGTCTACATGACGGGCTCGACCACGTCATCGAATTTCGAAACGGCTCCGACGTCCGATCGATTTGCATCGGGACGGAAGCCGGCCGACGAGACCTTCAACGGGGGCTATACGGACGCGTTTGTCGTGAAGCTTAGCCGCGATCTTACGCTTGCCAGCACTGACGACGGAACGTATTCGACGTACTTCGGAGGTGACGGTGACGAGGAAGGCAAGGCCATCACTGTTGACGACCTGGGACGGGCATATATCGTTGGCTGGACCACATCGAGCAACCTGCCGGCAATCGGTACGCTCAATACGCAGAGGATCGGCAAGAAGGATGTTTTCCTCTCTTTCTACGCTGACGACGGACGTGAACTTGCCGGAACGACGTACTACGGCGGCACGGGCGACGACGAAGCACACGCCGTGCAGCTGATCTCCGGTACAACCGTCATGATGGCCGGAACGACCAATTCAGAGAACTTCCCGCTCGAGGGTGCCGGAATTGTCTCGTCGCGTGCGGGCGACACCGACGGGTTCATCGCGACCATCAACACGGCCACGAACATATACGCTACGCTGGTCAGCGGCAACGGCAACGACACCGTCCGCTGCCTTGCACTTGATCCCCTTGGCAATCCGTATTACGTTGCCAGCACAACATCCAAGAATCTTCTGACGTATCCCAAGTCGGCCTCCGGAGCCTCCGATGGACTGCACGGTTACGTTGCCAAGCACGCGTTCGGAGTTGTTGAGGTGACCGCTCCGGCAGGGGGCGAAACCTACTGCGTCGGAATCAGCAAGCCGATCTCATGGTCGGCCTCGGGCTTTGCCGACACGGCACGTTATCAGCTGCAGTACTCGGCCTACGGCTCGAATGTCTGGACGGATGTGGCCAAGAATGTGGGTGGTCGCAGTTACCTATGGAAAGTGCCGGCGCTTCCTACCGGACCATACGTCGTGCGCGTGACCACCATCCACGGACACGTGAGCGAGCTGCTCACCCCTTTCACGATCTCCAGTCCACCATCGATCACCAAGCAGCCGGTCGATGCCTCTGCCTGCGGTGGAAAGCCGGTGACACTCTCGGTCACCGCCGACGGTGCCGGTCTGAAGTATCAATGGCGCAGAGCGGGTGTGAATATCGCCGGCGCAACAGAAGCCACCTACACCATTGCCTCGGTCGACGCATCGACGGCCGGCAAGTACGAATGTCTGGTAAGCGGCACCTGCAATCCAAGTGCGACATCGTCCACGGCCAATGTTCTGATCGGTACGCCTACGGTTGTTACGCGTCAGCCGGTGGGTCTCACGGTTGACGAGGGCAAGCCGTTCACTCTTTCTGTGGCTGCCTCGGGTTCTACACTTACCTACCAGTGGAGCAAGTCGGGAACCGATATTCCGGGCGCAACGGCCGCTGAATACAGCGTATCGGCTGCTGCTAGATCCAACGACGGTCAGTATACCTGCGCTGTGACCGGTGGATGCGGAACGGCGACAAGCACTCCGGTAACGGTCGTTGTGATGGGCGGTACGTCGGTTGACGACGAGTCGGATGCCAGCGCAACGCTGCGCGTACTTGGACCCGTACCTGCCGACGGTGACCTGACCGTGCGCCTGAATCTTGTCGAAATGCCACGTCAGGTTTCTCAATTCACCTTCATCGACATGCGGGGCGCTCGGCTCGCCGTGCAGGGGGCTGAGAACATCGGACGCACCGGCGATTTCCGCCTGAAGACCGAGATGTTGGCACCAGGGTTGTACACGCTCGAGTTTTCGGATGGAGCAACGATTGCACGAACAAGGGTCGTGATCGCCCGCTAATCCCCAACGAACTCTCTCCCGCCCAGGCGGGAACAAAGCGCCCCCTTGGACTGTTTTCTGGCACTCCAATGGGGCGGTTTCGTACCTGCCCCGTATCGGCACACCAATCTAGGACTAATTTAGTCGTATATTGCCGTCTATGGACCAACAAACACTTCTCGATGAGGTCGTTGGAGGTGAGTACAAGTATGGATTCACTTCTGACATTGAGCAGGAACTACTCCCCAAGGGGCTGAGCGAAGACGTCATACGCTTTATCTCGGCCCGGAAGAACGAGCCCGAATGGATGCTCGAGTGGCGCTTAAAGGCCTATCAGCAATGGCAGACCATGAAAGAGCCGACATGGCCCAACGTGGACTACCCGCCGGTGGACTTTCAGGACATTATCTACTGGGCTGCGCCGAAGAAGAAGCCCGAGCTGGGATCGCTCGATGAGGTCGACCCGGAACTTCTGGCGACGTTCGAAAAGCTCGGCATTCCGCTGGAAGAGCAAAAGTTTCTCGCCGGTGTTGCCGTGGATGTTGTCTTCGATTCGGTCAGCGTTAAGACGACCTTCCAGGATAAGCTCGCCGAACTCGGGATCATCTTCTGTCCGATCAGTGAGGCTCTGGAACGTTATCCAGAGCTGGTGCGTCAGTACATCGGCTCGGTCGTCCCACCGAACGACAACTTCTATGCGGCACTGAACTCTGCGGTCTTTAGCGATGGATCATTTGTTTACATCCCGAAGGGTGTACGGTGTCCGATTGAGCTCAGCACGTACTTCCGCATCAATGCCCGCAACACTGGGCAGTTCGAGCGTACGCTCATCATCGCCGACGAGGGAAGCTATGTGAGCTACCTCGAGGGGTGCACCGCACCGCAGCGTGATGAGAATCAGCTTCATGCCGCCGTGGTTGAGCTTGTGGCGCATGACCGCGCCGAGATCAAGTACTCGACCGTGCAGAACTGGTTCCCGGGCGACAAGGACGGTAAGGGCGGCATCTACAACTTCGTTACCAAGCGAGGGATCTGTGCCGGGGTCGACAGCAAGATCTCGTGGACACAGGTCGAGACCGGCTCGGCCATCACGTGGAAGTATCCGAGCGTCATCCTCAAGGGCGACAATTCGATCGGAGAGTTTTACTCTGTTGCCGTCACCAACAACAAGCAGCAGGCGGACACGGGCACGAAGATGATCCACATCGGGCGCAACACGCGCTCGCGCATCGTCTCCAAGGGCATCTCGGCCGGTGTTTCGCAGAACTCCTACCGCGGTCTCGTCAAGGTGCTTCCGGTGGCGCAGGGGGCTCGCAACTTCTCGCAATGCGATTCATTACTGATCGGCGATGCCTGCGGCGCACACACGTTCCCGTACCTGGAAGTTGCCAACTCCACGGCCACGGTCGAGCATGAAGCCACAACCTCGAAGATCGGTGAGGATATGCTGTTCTACTGCAATCAGCGTGGCATCGACACCGAGGCCGCTGTGGCGCTGATCGTAAACGGCTATGCACGTGAAGTGCTCAATCAGCTTCCCATGGAATTCGCCGTGGAAGCTCAGAAACTCTTAGCAATCTCACTCGAAGGAAGCGTTGGATGACACCACTACTGCAGATCTCGAACCTCCATGCCTCGATCGAAGACCGAGAAATTCTCAAAGGCATTGACCTTACCGTCAACGCCGGCGAGGTTCATGCCATCATGGGACCCAACGGGTCGGGTAAATCAACGCTGGCATCCGTGCTGGCCGGACGTGACGACTACAGCGTTACCAGCGGCACGGTGCTGTTCAACGGTAAAGACCTCATGGAGCTGGCCCCGGAAGAACGCTCCCGGGCAGGGCTGTTCCTGGCCTTCCAGTACCCGGTAGAGATCCCGGGCGTTTCGACGGCCAACTTCGTCAAGACCGCCGTGAACGAATCACGCAAGTATCGCGGGCAGGAGCCCCTTGAACCGGCGGCATTTCTGGCGCTGATGCGCCAGCGCATGGCACTCGTCGAAATGGACCCGTCCTTTTTGCAGCGCTCGCTGAATGAGGGCTTCTCAGGGGGCGAGAAAAAGCGCAACGAGATCTTCCAGATGGCCATGCTCGATCCCGTGCTTGCGGTGCTGGATGAGACGGATTCCGGGCTCGACATCGACGCGCTGCGCATCGTGGCCTCGGGCGTGAACGCCCTGCGCCGTGCCGACAATGCAACGATCGTCATCACGCACTATCAGCGCCTTCTTGATCATATCGTGCCGGACTTTGTGCACGTGCTCTGGAATGGTCGGATCGTAAAGTCGGGCGACAAATCCCTGGCACTTGAACTTGAGCAGCGTGGCTACGACTGGTTGAAGCAGGAAGCGGCGGTGGAGGCGTAAATGTCAACCCATCCACTTGTCGAACTAGCCCAGCGTCTGGTGCCGGCACATGTTGGACAGACAGCTGCGGACGCTTACGACGGACGTCTCGACGCTCTGCGCCGGGAGGGTCTGCGGGAATTCGTCCGAATGGGCATCCCGACAACGCGTCACGAGGAATGGAAGTACACAAATCTCTTTCCGTTCATCGGACTCGACTATTCCTATGTACCGGTCCGATGGAGTGAACGAGCAGCGTCTAACGACGCACGCACCTCGATGGCAGAGGTCGCCTCTGCACTGGGTCAGCATATCAGCATTCGTATCGTCGACGGCGTTGTTGAGGCAAACCTGACGAATGTACCTGATGGAGTTGACATTCTCGAGCTGACGTCTGAGCTCGTCGAGATCGATCAGGATGTAGCTCGCATTCTTGGTTCTGGCGCGCCGATCGGCTCGCACCCCTTTGTGGCTCTGAACACCGCACTTCTTGAGTCGGGCATTGTGATTCGACTTCGCAAGGGTGTGCAGTGTGAGCTGCCCATCCACCTTTCTGTGGAGACGACGGCCAACGCATCGACGCTCATCGCTCCACGGCTGTTGATCATTGCAGAGGAAGGGGCTGAGGCGGACATCATCCACTCCAGTCACACATCCGGTGGCGCAACGGTGCTTGACGTAACGGTCGTCGAGGCGAGCATTGCGGCTACTGCACACATCCGCTACTACAAGATCGCCGATGATTCGGATGCGAGCCGCTCAATCTCATCGGTCACTGCGGACGTGCACCGTGACGCAACGTTCACGTCGCACGCCCTGAGTATCGGCGGACGATTCGTCCGAAACGATCTGGCCATTCGACTGTGTGAACCATCGAGTCAGGGCTTTTTGTACGGCGTGAGCCTCCTTGCGCAGAGCGAGTACACGGACAATCACACGGTTGTGGACCATATGGTGCCGCACTGCCACAGTGAAGAGCTCTACAAGGGCATCTATGACGGAAGCTCTACCGGCGTCTTCAACGGCAAGATCTACGTGCGCCCGCAGGCGCAGAAGACAACGGCTTATCAGTCAAATCACACGCTGCTGCTGAGCTCGAAAGCGCAGGTGCAAGCCAAACCGCAGCTGGAGATCTGGGCCGACGACGTCAAGTGTTCACATGGCGCCACGATGGGCCAGGTCGATCAGGAAGCCATCTTCTACTTCCGTTCCCGCGGAATCGACGAGGCAACAGCCAAGGCACTTCTGACCTACGCGTTCGTGTCAGAGGTGGCCGAGAAGATATCCCTTGAGGGATTGCGTGAACTGGTCATGCGGCGCATCGCGCGCCGACTTTCAGCCGAGAGCATTCTGGCGTGATAGTGGGCGCGACCATACCGTCGGCTTTGAACGTTGCTGCTCTTCGCAACGAGTTCCCGATCCTTTCCCGCCGCGTGCATGGTGGCAAGCCCCTTGTCTACCTCGACAATGCGGCCACAACGCAGAAGCCATCGGTCGTGATCGACGTGATCACCGATTTCTATCGTCATCACAATGCCAATGTGCACCGCGCCGGACATGTTCTCGGCGCTGAGGTGACCTCGATGTTTGAAAATGCCCGCAGGGTGGTTGCCGAGAGCATCGGTGCCACTGCTGAGGAAATCATCTTTACGCGCGGCACCACCGAGTCACTGAACCTGCTTGCCTCAACACTCTCAGCGCGATTTGCCGGAGGCAACGCCCGACGCAACGTGGTGATCACCGAGATGGAGCATCACGCCAACATCGTGCCCTGGCAGATGCTGAGAGAGCGCACCGGAGCAGAGCTACGGGTGATCCCAGTACTGGATGATGGCTCGCTGGATATGGCGCGGGCCGAAGAGCTGATCGATGAATCTACCGGAGTTGTGTCGGTGGTTCACGTTTCCAACACGCTCGGAGCAACCAACGACGTCAAGCGCCTGGCCCAGCTGGCTCGCGGTGTTGGTGCCGTCTCGATCGTCGATGCCGCGCAGAGCGTATCGTCGAGCTTCGTAGATGTTGAGGACATCGGCTGTGATGCGCTTGTGTTTTCCGGACACAAAGTATACGGCCCTATGGGCATTGGCGTTGCCTACATTAGGCGAGAGCTACTCGACACGTTGCCGCCGTACCAGGGTGGGGGGTCGATGATAACCTCGGTGAGTTTCGACAAGACCACCTATGCTGATGGTCCGCTGCGTTTCGAGGCCGGAACGCCGAACATCGAAGGGGCTATTGGTCTTGGCACTGCTCTGGAGTGGCGTAATGCTCTTGATATGCAGGCAGTTGTTGCCCACAAGCAAGACCTCACCGATCGCCTCGTTGCTGGTCTGCGACGTCGCGACGGCGTGCACGTGCACGGTCATTATCAGGGCCACTCGGGAATTGTCAGCTTCAGTCTCGGCGGCGTTCATCCACAGGACCTCGGGCTTCTGCTCGACGCTCACGGTGTTGCCGTGCGCACGGGTCATCACTGCACAATGCCGCTTACGCAGCGGTACTCCTCGAACGGAAGCGTTCGCGTTTCTGCTGCGGTCTACAGCTCGGTCGACGAAGTTGAAATGTTTTTTTCTGCCCTCGATAGGGCATGTGCGGTTCTACAATGATCACCTCTGCCTCAGGTTCGATTCTTGAAGTCACCGACCAGATCGGTCAGACACTTGCGTCACTTCCGGACTGGGAGGAACGCTTCGGCGCGATCATGGAGATGGGCAAGCTGCTTGCCCCCTTACCGGAAGAGCATCGGCGTGATGATCTGCTCGTTAAGGGCTGTCAGTCGCGAGTGTGGCTGCGCGCGCAGATGGTCGACGGAGGCATTCACTTTGATGCCGACAGTGACGCTCTCATCGTCAAGGGGCTTGTGGCAATTGTAATCCGAATCATGCAGGATCGAACGCCGCAGGAGATCCTTGATGCGCCGAAGGACATTCCCGAGCGCCTGGGACTTGCCCAGCATCTTTCACAGAACCGATCAAGCGGACTCTCGAGCATGCTCAAGCAGATCCGCCTGTATGCCGTTGCACTCAGTTTGAGGACGTCCTCATGATCGATACGCCATCAGGTACAATGACACCTGCCGCAGCTGCCGAGCCGACGCCGAATCTGCGTGACAGGGTGATCGACGCGATCAAGACCGTCTATGATCCGGAGATACCGATCAACATCTACGAGCTTGGTCTCATCTACGAGGTGCGTGTTGAGGATCAGACAAAAGTCTTCATTACCATGACGCTTACCACGCCAAACTGTCCCTCGGCGCAGTCTCTTCCAAGAGAGGTCGAACAGGTCTCCCGCAGCGTCGAGGGTGTCGAGTCAGTTCAGCTTGAGCTCACGTTCGATCCACCGTGGGATAAGACCATGATGTCCGATGCTGCTCTATTTTCTATCGGACTGTATTGATGCCATCAAATGCCTACCATCGGCTAGTGGTCGAGCGCGCGTGGGACACCACGCCACGCGCTCGAGTTGCTGAGTTCCGCGTTCCGGATGACCTCAGGCAGACCTTCGTGCATCGAGCCGGACAATACGTCACGCTTCGTGTGGAGCTTGATGGCGTCTGGCAAGAACACGCGTTTTCGCTGTGTTCGAGTCCCGAGGCAGGACAGCCCCTTACCATTGCTGTAAAGCGCAGCGATATGTCGCGATCAGCGCCCTTTATCCAGTCACTTCTGCAACCGGGCGCCAGCATCATGGTCAGCCCGCCGCAGGGGTCGTTCACCATCGACCTGCATCCGGAATCCTCGCGTTGCGTGGCCTTGTTTGCCGCTGGCAGCGGCATCACACCTCTGCTTGCAATTGCCACCTCGGTACTGGTAGCAGAACCCCTCAGCACCGTCGAGCTTTTCTACGCCAACGTATCGGCCGCCGATACGATGTTTGCCGATGAGCTGCGCAGGCTTCATCGCGAGCACGGTGAGCGTCTGCGTGTTGTGATCCTTCTCGAAGAGGGGGCTGATGCCACGCTTGCTGATTTTGCCGAGGTGCGTAGCGGACGTCTAGCTGCGACCGATGTGATGGAGCTCGTTGAGCGACATCGCAACGGCAATCAGACCGCCGAGTACGCCCTGTGCGGTCCACCGGGCTTTCTCGAGATGGTGAACGCCGCCCTTGGTATCATTGCGGTGCCTGCAGAGCACATTCACATTGAATCTTTTTCGTCAACCCCACGGCCAACGCCAACACCGTAACTGATGGAGCACATGGAACAGACTTCTCAACTCATTACACGACGCGTTAAGGTGCGTCTCTATGGTCAGGATCACGAGTTCAGCGTCGAGCCGGACGAGACTATTCTCGCGGCGGCTCAGCGTGCCAACCTTGATCCTCCGTATGCGTGTCAGATCGGCGCATGTTGCACGTGCCGCGCGCGCCTGGTTTCCGGCACCGCCATCATGGATGAGCGCGAAGCTCTGTCGGACGACGAGATCGCCGACGGCTATATCCTCACGTGTCAGGCGCACCCGACGTCTGACGACTGTTTTGCCGATTACGACCAGTAAGATCACATGGTTCGACTCTCCAAACGCATCGAGTATGCCTTGCTGGCAATGCAGGATATGGCCGCAAACTCCGAGAGCATTGTCTCGGCAAAGGACGTTGCGTCGCATTATGACATCTCGCAGGCACTCGTGGCCAAGGTGCTGCAGCAGCTGGCGCGCCAAGGGTTGATCCGCTCCTTTGCCGGATCCACCGGTGGATACACGCTTGCGCGTGCTGCCGGAAGCATCAGCGTAGCGGAGATCATCGAGGTCATGGAAGGGGCCGGTCAGGCTCTGGTGGACTGTCAGAGCACCGACCATTCATCATGCAGCGCAGAGCATGTGTGTACGATCAAGGAGCCCCTTGGTCGACTGCAGGAGCGCATTCAATCAACATTCAAATCGATGAGCATTGCCGAGCTGGCAGCTCCTCAACAACTCGTTCAACTGGAGGTTTTATGAGCGTCACCATGATCGGAGACGATGTCGTGTCGATCCCAACTGGAGTGTCCGGTACGGATGAGCACGACAACATCATCATCACATCGAAGGCCATCAGCGAGGTCAAGAAGATCAAGCAGCAGAACACCATCGCCGACGAGTACGGCCTGCGTCTCGGCGTTAAAGGAGGGGGCTGTTCGGGCATGTCCTATACGCTCGGCTTTGACGGTGCTGCCAAGGAAAGCGACCTTGTCCTGGATGCTGAGGGCGTGCGCGTGTTCATCGACGCGAAGAGCATGTTCTATCTCATGGGGATGACGCTGGACTTCAGCGACGGCCTGATGGGTAAGGGCTTTACGTTCAATAATCCGAACGCGTCCAAGACCTGCGGCTGCGGAAGCAGTTTCGGTGTCTGATCTTTCTTACATACGACTCTAACCACCATCACCTACCGAGGTACACATGGCCTACGAATGGAAGTTCAACCCGCGTCCGTATAGTGACGACGAGGCAAAGGACCTGCTCAAGGACGTGATCTCACCCGAGACCACTGACTGGCATTACAACACGCATCACAAGGGATACGTGACGTTTCTGAACAAGATCGAAGCCGGACTCGAGAGTGCCGACCGTGCGGCGGCCAACGGCAACTGGAGCGAGGTTGGTGAACTCAAGCGCCGGTTCACATGGAACCATGCCGGCACCGTGCTGCACGACGTCTATTGGGAAGTCATGGGCGGCGATGGTGATCCTTCTAAGGGTCCGGAGATTCTGGCTGCCATCGAGCGCGAGTTCGGTTCGTTCGATGCATGGAAGGCCGACTTCAAGGCTTCGGCTCTTGCCGCCAAGCTTTCAGGATGGGGCGTGCTTTGTATTGACTCTCTTTACTCCGGACGACTGCTGAATATTCTCGTAGATGAGCACCATTATGGCGCGATCTGGGGCGGTATACCGCTCATCAGCTGCGACGTTTTCGAACATGCCTACTATCACAAGAGCGGTCCCGGCCGTGCGGGATACATCGATGCATTCCTGAACAATCTCCACTGGGAACGTATCAATCAACGGTATCTGGCACACGTACGGTGACGCTCGGGCTGTTCCCGCTCAACCTGGTGCTGTTTCCGCAGGTCCGGTTGCCGCTGCAAATTTTCGAACCCCGCTACAAGGCCCTCATCAACGGGTGCCTTGAGCGGGGTTTGGAGTTTGGGATCAACCTTGTCGAAGACGGCCACATGCACCCGGTCGGCTGCATGGCCAGGGTCGTAGATGTGGTCAAGCGCTACCCGGACGGACGCTTGGATATTGTCATCGAAGGCACCCGGAGATTTCGACTTCTTGAACTCGTCTCGTCGGAGATGCCCTTTGCCGTGGGCACCGTCGAGGAATTCCCCGATGAGCAGGGGGCTACTGATACGCCCCTTCTTGAGACCGTGCTTGAACGATACAACCGCATCGTCACGCTGGTCTACGGGATCGGAGCGCCCACATTCACGGCTGATCAGCTCACAGACACTCCGTCATTCGAACTGGCTCCGAAGGCCGGGTTATCTGTGCAACAGAAACAGGGACTTCTCGAGACGCCATCCGAAGCGGCGCGCCTGCGTATGCTGGAGGATCACCTCAATGACATGCTGCCGTCGATTGTAAAGGCCGAGAGCATTCAGCGCATCATCCGCAACGACGGATACATGCGGCGTTAAGGCGCACGGTCTCAGCCGCCGGTGGTATTGATCTTCTGCATGGCCATGGTGGGGCCGGACTTGGCCACCATCCGGATCGCTTCGCAGCTTCTTTCGATCATCGCTTTTAGGTCGGCCGATTGCGACGCATCGAATGGCGAAAGGACGTAGTCCACCAGCTGCCCGGGCCCAAACTGGCGGTCGATCCCGCAGCGCAGACGCCAGAAGTTTGCCGATTCCAATTCGTCGATCACCGACGCCACTCCGTTGTGACCTCCGGCGCTGCCGCCCTGTTTGAGGTGGATCTTGCCAACGGGGAAGTTGTACTCATCGGTGATAACGACGATATGCGACGGAGAGATCGAAAGCTCACGTGAACGCTTCGTTACGGCGCGGCCCGACAAGTTCATAAACGTCAGGGGCTTGATCATTACCAGCTCTACGCCTGCGTATCGCGTACGGGCCTCATCGTATAGCGACGACGGATGCGTCCACGACGCCTCACATGTGTTTGCGAACGTATCGAGGACCATGAAACCGATATTGTGCCGCGTCTGCTCATACCCGGAGCCGGGATTGCCCAGCCCGACAAGCATCAGTGTTGACCGTGAAGAACTGCTCATAGACTGCAAACCTACGCACCGCATGCATCGGTTTCCCGTCAGCCCGAGCGAGGCCGTTTGCTATATTGCGACTTCTCTTCACGGTAAGTGACACTACAGACGGAACCTTAGACGTATGGGCGTGTCAGCGCTACTTGCAACATTACTCGGACCCCTGCTGGGTTCGATTGCCATTCTGTTCATCCATCGCGATCAGACGACGGCGATCAAGCGCACGGCATTGGTGTTCTCGTGTGTCACGTTCCTGCTGTCGCTGTTGATGATCCCGGCGTTCGATGCATCGAACACGGCATTACAGTTCGTGGTCAACCAGCCCTGGATTCCGGCGCTGGACGCCGGGTTCCGGGTGGGCGTTGATGGCATCTCCCTGCCGCTGGTGCTGCTGACAACGCTGATCATGCCGATAGCGCTGCTGGCGTCCTTTGAGCCGATCGGCAAGAGTGTGAAGGAATACTACGCGCTGATGCTTCTGCTGCAGTTCGGTATGACGGGCGTTTTCTTGGCCTGGGATACCTTCCTGTTCTACGTGTTCTGGGAGCTGATCCTCATACCGATGTACTTCATCATCGGCATCTGGGGTGGTAAGGACCGTATCTACGCGGCCATCAAGTTTTTCCTCTACACGCTCGTCGGATCGCTTCTGATGCTCGTGGCCATTGTCTGGCTCGGCCTTGAGTCTCAATGGGCCGGGCACGGTTTTACGGCCGACCTGACAAAGCTCCAGCAGATCAGTTCGCATGTTGGCTTCAATGTTCAGCAGTTCCTCTTCTGGGCATTTGCGCTCTCGTTCCTGATCAAGGTTCCGCTCTTCCCGCTGCACACATGGCTTCCGGATGCACACGTGCAGGCACCTACGGCCGGTTCGGTGATCCTTGCCGGCGTGCTGCTGAAGCTCGGTACGTATGGTCTTATCCGGTTCAACCTGGGATTGTTCCCTCAGGCCTCTGTGCATTTTGCCGAGATCATCAGCGTGTTTGCCGTGATCGGGATCGTTTACGGCGCTCTTGTGGCCATGGTGCAGACCGACATCAAGAAACTCGTTGCGTATTCATCCGTGAGCCACCTAGGATTTGTCGTGCTCGGAATCTTTTCGGTGACCACCGAAGGTGTTCAGGGGGCTGTCCTGCAGATGGTCAATCATGGTATCTCGACGCCGATGTTGTTCCTCTGCGTGGGCGTTCTCTATGAGCGTCGCCACACACGAGAGATCGCCGATTACGGTGGAATCACTAAGGTCATGCCTCGCTTTGCCGTGCTGTTTGCCATCGCCATGTTCGCTTCGGTGGGACTGCCCGGACTCAACGGATTCGTCGGTGAGTTTCTCACCCTGCTGGGCGCTTTCAAGAGTCAGACGCTCGGTTCATGGACATATGCCATCATCAGTGCCAGCGGCGTGATCTTCGCTGCTGTGTATCTCCTGTGGATGTTCCAGCGCGTGATGTTCGGCACCAATGACAACGCCGAGAATCATCATCTGCGCGATCTAAGTCGCAGCGAATACTGGCAGCTGGTGCCACTGGCGCTTCTGGCCATCTGGCTTGGTGTGAACCCCAAGCCCCTTATGAACTTTTCGGAAAAGGGAGTACAGGCCATCGTAACGTGGGTGCAGAATCCGGCCACTGCTGCTCCGACGATCACCGTCCCGACGCAGGCGCCCCATGCGGCACACTCCATGAACACGCACCGCTGAATGTGAGATCGAGGACCTCTCAATGAACATCGACTTCTTTGGATCGCTTCCCCTGATCGTCATCTGGCTTGCCCTCGGAGCCGTTGGCATTGCCATTCAGGCCTTCGTGCGGAACAACACGCGCCTGATCTTCGGCTACTACGTGGCAACGCTGGTGGCCACGGCCGTGCTGGCGATCATCACGGCCGGACACAAGAGCATCGCCTTTAACGGGATGGTGGCCCTGGGCGGCTTCTCGAATTACTTTGACGTGCTGTTCTGTGGCGCCGGGCTGATGACGATGATGGCTGCCCGACCTTATCTGCAGCGCGAGAATGCCGAGATAGATGAATTTTATACGCTCCTGGTGTCGGCCGTTTCGGGTATGATGTTCATGGCCCACGCCAACAACCTTCTCGTGCTGTTCGTCGGCGTTGAGTTGATGTCGATCTCTTTCTATGTGATGGCGGGATTCCTGCGCACGAACGCACGCAGTATCGAGGCCGGACTGAAGTACTTCCTGCTGGGCGCTTTCGCCTCGGGCTTCCTCGTCTACGGAATGGCGCTGATCTACGGTGCCACCGGCTCACTGCAATACGACGTGATCGCGTCGCACATAGCCACCGGCAAGGTGAACTTCCCGGCTCTGCTGTCCATCGGTGCGGTGCTGATGGCCGTAGCGCTCGGTTTCAAGATTGCGGCCTTCCCTTTCCACCAGTGGGCACCGGATGTTTACGAAGGGGCTCCTTCGGTTGTGACGGCGTTTATGAGTACGGCAGGAAAGGCGGCTGCGTTTGCCAGCTTCATCATGGTGTTTGCAGCACTCATGCCTCACGGCAATGTGCTCACGCCCAAGCTGCAGAATATGCTGGCCTTGGTCTCAGCCATCACCATGCTGATCGGAAACATCACGGCCATTGCGCAGACCAACGTCAAGCGCATGCTCGCCTATTCGTCGGTTGCCCATGCGGGCTATCTGCTGATGGGCATTGTGGCCAACAGCCACCAGGGCAGCATGGCAGTGGTGTTCTACGTCACGTCGTACGTGTTCATGCAACTTGGCGCCTTTGTCGTTGTCGGCATACTCGAGCGCGGCAATGAGCAGCATCTTGAGATCAGTGATTATGCTGGACTTGCCAAGCGCGAGCCGGTTCTGGCGTTTGTCATGGCCGTATTCATGTTTGCGCTTGCCGGCATTCCGCCACTGGCAGGTTTCTTCGGCAAGTATTTGCTTTTTGTCTCGGCGATCGAATCCGGCTTCCTGTGGCTGACACTTGTGGCAGTTCTGTCGTCCGTTATCAGCGCATACTTCTACCTCGGACTCATCGTGAAGATGTACTTCTCCGAGTCGCAGGGTCATCACGAACCGAATCCTGCCGGAATGGCCGGGATCACTCTTGCTGTGGCTACTGCCGCCAGCATTGTTCTCGGTTTGTTTACGACGCAACTTTTGTCGGTGTACGGCTCGTGGTAGTGCCGCAGAGTTAGTTTCAACCATGCGCTTGTGGTTGGTCCATCTTGTCGTCTTCGTGATCGGTGCCCATGCGGCACACGCACAGGTCGAGTTCTTCATCCGAGAGGCGAACAGGGCCGACACAGTCATCGCCTTCGGAGTCACGCGCCCAGGCGATCCGATCGTCGATAGTTTTCAAGTACGCAACACGTCGGGTAGTGAGGTCAAGGTCACCGCTACGCGTCTTGACCTCAACGGTGCGACATCTGCGGTGGTTATCGAGTTCGACACTATCTTTTCGAACGAGGAGACAGTAAAGTCCGGTACGACCCTGACCTTCAAGGTCGTGTATCGCGCCGGTGGTGTGTTTCCCGCAGACTCGTTGGCCGAGATCCGGCTCGTTCTGCGAGCCGTTGATGTTGCCTCGGGCAGTCAGGTAAAGGAACGTACCTTCATCCTACATGGGCTCAAGACCAATAAGGCGCTCGGGAGTTTACAGAGGCGGATTCGCTTCGACAGCGTGTATGTCAATCCCACCCCGGCCCCGTCCACCAAGTACGCCGTGCAGAGTCTTCTGCAGCGAAGGCTGCAGCTCCGATCGCAGCGTCTGCGCTTAAGAACGTCATCGATGGGCTTTAGCGAGGTAGTGGTCGACACGATAGCTGCCGTCGAGTTCGCCGATCGCGGTCGTGTCGAGTGGCCGGTGCGATACCTACCGCAGGACATGGGAGCAGACACGGCGGAGTTCATTGTCACGTATGTTAACTCGGACATCGCGGCCGACACCATGCTGACAACGATGATCTCCGGCTTCGGCGTCAGGCAATCTCTCGAACTTGGACAGGTAAGGGTAACTGGCGGTGCGGGTGACGTGAGCGTTGACGCTGATACCATCAGCGTTTCGAACGTTCTTGCCGCAGCAGAAACATCCACGATCAGTGTGCCCCTTATCAACACCGGCAACATCGACGTCCACGTCGACAGCGTGCGTATCGTCACCGTGTCCGGCCCGGTTGCGTTTGCCATCCGCCAACCGCTAACCACCGTTGGCGTTGGCCGCACGGAAACGCTGACGATCGAGTTTGCCCCCGATCGCAAGGCGAACTTTCAGGCTCGCATCGAAGTGTATACGGATCTAGCTCGCAGGTCTGTGCGAGGTGCACCACCTTCGGCAGCGAAGCATGTGATCCCGATCTTTGGATCGTCGCGATCGCTTCTCGACGTGCAGCCCGAGTCAGTCGATTACGGCGTTGTCTTGATCGCCGAGCGCTGTGATGTTGTTGAGACGGAGGAGTTTGCCATCACCAATCGCGGCCTGGCCGATGCGCGGATCGATTCGATACGATTCAATCAGCCGGATGTTGATCTGATGTTTACGCCGTCGGCATTCCTACTTCCGGCCGGGGCGACCCGGACCGTACAGGCAGTCTTTACGCCAAAGGACCGTGGAAGGATCACCGGTGACGTTCTGTTATACACGTCGGGTCCGGAGCGTGTGCGCCCCGTTTCGCTGACTGCCGATGTGAAGAACGCGCTTTCGGTCTTTCTCGAGCTGACGGAATCCGTCTCCGGACGTCCCGGCAGTATCGTGGAGATGCCCGTGCGCGTGGCCTCAGGTTCGCCGCTCGGCGCGCAGACGGGCTCGCTTTCCTTGGAATACGATCCGACGGTGGTCGAGCTGGTAGGTGTTCGACGGGAACTGACGGCATGTCAGAATGCGGTTCTTGCCGATGTGCCGAGCATTGGCGGACGTCGTATTGTGATTCAAGATCAGCAGGGACTGCTTGATCGAGATACGCTCCTGATCCTGCAGCTGCGTCTGTTTTTAGGTGATTCTGTGGCCAGCGTGATCACATTCAACCGGGACAGCAGCCATCTGGGCACCAATGCGTGTGATGATCTCTTGCCGATGTCATTCCGTCCCGGCTCCGTGCGGATCGACTCTGTCTGCGGTCTTTCCTACAAGACGGCGGTCGGTGGACTGAAGACATTCCGAGCAGGCATTCTGCCCAACCCGGCCGGCGATGCTGCAACTGTAGCCGTGATGGCCAATCCTGGCAGCATCGTTACGATCGACATTCTCGATGCGCTTGGTCGCCCCTGCGCTGAAGCGCGTCAGCTTGTGTGCCGCGAGCCCCTTTCCGTCATTCCCATCGACGTGTCGGCTCTTACGCCGGCAGCCTATGCGGTGGTTGTGCACATGGCCGACGCATTTCAGATGATACCGCTTGTGGTGCGGCGATGAGGATTTGGGCGATCATCGTTATGATGCTTTCGCTGTCCTGCGAGCTTACAGCTCAGGGCTTTGACTGGCAGCCGTCGCTGCGCCGTCCGTACGAAGCGCCGACGTCGTTTATCGGCCTTGATGCAGGGATTGGGCTGGCGGGGCATAGAGGCACGCTGCCATACCTGGAGGCCGACATTGCCGATCCATGCTGCTTGTATGAACGGGGCTCAGGGGTGCCGATACGTTTGGGTCTGGCTGCCGAGTTCTGGATCGCTCCCACGCGAGCGGTCGGCATTGAAGTGGGGCTGCTTACCCAGTCGGCAGCATTTGCCGCTCCTGTGCAGGTGCTTGCGCGCGCGGGCATGGACCCACTGGTGTCGCGCTACGAGTTGGACGTTGTGACGTCCCACGTTACGATCGGGGCATCGCTGCGTGAGCGTCTCGGTTCGTCGATGTTTATCGCGGCAGCCGGTCTGCGCGGAGGCGTTCTTATGAGCGCCAGCATGACCAACCGCGAGGTTATCGTCGGCGCAGGCAGGTTCGCCAGCGGTAACACCGCGGAGAATCTTCCCACGGCGGGCATTGCCGATGCCTCCGGAGTTTTTCTCGAGCCATACCTCAGTCTTGGCTACGACCTGCTCCTTTCAACCGGGTACTACATTCAGCCGTCGGTCATGATCGGATACACTGCCACCAGCTTGTCCACACTCCATCCCTGGCACGCCACAACGGTCGGCCTGGGGCTTCGCGTGATGAAGGGGCGGTAGGCCCATCGATACTATATTTGTGACGCGTTCGTCAACTGCGCAGCGCAAGTAAAACTTTCTCTGTTGGGGTCACATCATGTTCAACCGTATCCTGCTTAGCGTAGCCGTTGCCATTGTCACCACGGTCACGGCGTTTGCTCAACCGAAACTCGAAGTGGTCGGTGGTGACACATACGATTGGGGTAAGGTCAAGCCTCCGAAGGAAGGTTACCTCGAGGCGACCATTCAGATGAAGAACACCGGTGACAAAGCCGTGCGTATTACGGAAGTACGTCCCGGTTGTGGTTGCACGAAGACCGATCCGGACAAGTACGATCTCAAGCCGGGCGAAGTCAGCACCATGAAGGTCAAGCTCAACATCAGCCCTACGCAGTCTGGCTCGCTCACCAAGAGTGTCACGCTCTCGTGGGCCGACCTGGCCGGTAATGAGGCACTCAAGGCCTTCCGCAGCAGCGGTTCGGCCGTGCCGAGCGGGGCCGACACGAACATCCGCACCGGGTATTTGTATCTCAAGGCTGATATTCAGCGCGAGATCACCTTTATGCCGTCGACGTACTTCTCATTCAACGATCTAAAGATCGGCGTCGAAGCAACATCGAAGATCGAATTCGTCAACAACTCGGACAGCGATGTCACGCTGTCTGATTGGAAGACCGACGGAGGCCTGGTGGTCAATCACACGGGACGCATTGTCGTCAAGGCCAAGGGCAAACTCGACATTGTCGGCAAGGTCGTCCCATCGGCTAAGGGTAACTACAGCGGTGGTGTGAAGTTCAAGACCACGCATCCGGACAATCAGGAAGTGGATCTTCGTGCGTACGGATTCGTTCAAGAGTCCACTAGCCCCGTCTTCCAGAACGGTTCCGTCAAGCCATAACCGTCGCCCACAAACGTCGTCTAGCCGGGCGCATCGTCAGCACCACGCAAGCGGAGTTGGCGATGCGCCCGGAGTTGTTTCGGGATGATGGACTAGGACCGTACGAGGTTCGTGGACGGAGCGGGTAGAAGTGCGCCGGTGCTCTATCAAGCTTGGACAGATGTTGTGCGTGATACTTTCAGGGGCATGCATGAGGGTGATGACAGTCAGCGTGGTAGTTTGCCTTATCTGCCAGCTGCAAATGGCACGCGCGCAGCGACGTGAAGTGCGCGGAGTCGTTGTCGACAGCGGCAGTGGCTCAGCCCTCTATGGTGCCACCGTGGTGATCTCCCGTCTGGGTGACTCGACCGCCAACGGTGCCGTCGGAGATCGGCGCGGTAGGTTCGTTGTGCGCGGCGCAAGTGATGGCGCGAATCTGCTGCGTGTGAGCTACGTCGGTTATAAGCCATATGTCGATACGATCGACATCTCAAAGGTCGGCGGTGTGATCGATACCGTCCGCCTTGTTCAGGACGCCATCCTTGGTGCGTCGATCATCGTCACACAGTCGCGCCTGCGCACTCTCCAAAAAGGCGACACCACGGAGTACGATGCCCTGGCGTTCAAGGTCGCCCCTGATGCTGACGCCGACAAGCTTATCAAGCTGCTACCCGGTATTGCGTTCGATGGCGGAAAGATCCGCGCGATGGGCGAAGAGGTCGACAAGGTTCTCGTAGATGGCCAGACATTTTTTGGCGCTGATGCCATGTCGACACTCTCCAACATACCGGCCGACATTGTCGACAAGGTGCAGGTTTATGATACAAAGAGCGAATCGGCCCAGTTCTCCGGCGCTGATGAACAGTCGACCACAAAAACCATAAACATCGTTACTCAGAAGGATAAGCGCTTCGGATACTTCGGAAAGTCTCAAGCCGGGTTTGGCCTTGATAGTCGCTATAAGGGTTCAGGAAGCTTCAATCGCTTTGACTCGACATATCGTCTGTCGGTTCTGGCGATGGCCAACAACATCAACGATCAGAGTTTCGACTTCAATGACGTGTTCCGCGCTGTTGGTCCCGAACAGTCGTTTGAGCAGGGGAATTCGATGATGATTTTCAACGATGGGAGTCTCGACGACTTTTTCGAATCCGACCAGCAGGGTATCACACAGACAAAGTCTGTGGCAACAACATTTGCCAACACAACGGGGCCGGTAAAAGTCACGGGCTCGTACAATGCCAAGAATCGCAATACTGATGTGGCAACTTCGCTGCTGCGTCAGTTTGTTACACCCGAACTCGCTGACCAGCGCTTTCGTCAGGCCGACACTGCATTCACCACGGCAACGAGCCACAACGTGCGATTGAATGCGAAGATCGACCTCGATACGAGTTCGCGTCTGACCGCGGTGACGGGCTTTCGATTCAACAATGCAACCAATGATTCGCGCTTCTCCGGTCTGACAACGAATCAGTCAGACACTCTGAGTACGAATAGCACGCAGTCGGGCACTGAATCAGTTGGTAGCACGATTACCGCCAGCCTTAACCTGCGTCACCGCTTTGCCACGCCCCGTCGCAGTTTCGAGATCGAAGCAGCCGTGAACCGAGCGTCTTCCGAGCAGACGCGTCGGCTGAATGCGCTTGCCGGCAGTATCGCCATGCCGCAGACGGCCGACACCACGGACCAGCGCGGTACCCAGATCGATGCACGCATGCAGTTCTTACCTCGGGTGTCCTACACCGAGCCCCTTACTGAGCGAAGTGAGTTAACGGTAAAGGTCGATGGCGAGCTGCAGACCTCGACGGCCGACAGACGCACAAGGATCGCTCCGGCGGGTCAGGGGGCCTACACACTTCTTGATACGGCACTGTCGAACGCCTTTGAGCAGGATCTATCACGCCTCACATCAAGCCTTCAGTATGTATGGCACGATTCCCTATGGCGGTTCAACTCCGGACTGAATTATCAGATAGCTGATCTTGCTGGCAAGAGCACCTTCCCGGCAACATCGTTTACGTCGAGAGCATTTCGCAATGTTCTTCCGTGGCTGTCGCTGACCTTGAACGATATGGAGAACACGTATGTATCGTTTGACTATTCGATGAGCACCGAACTGCCAACGATCTCGCAGATGCAGAACGTTCTCGATAACTCGAATCCGCTGCTGCTCTCGATCGGTGCTCCGGATCTTCGACAGGCTGTGACAAATAGGTTGAGTGGCGGGTATCACACCTCGGTTCCATCGATCGATGGCTGGGGCTACGTAACGTTCAGCATTGGAACGACAAATGACTACATCGGTTCGAGTACGATCATCGCTGCACGCGACTCGGTCATCGATGGAGTACCTCTTCTGCAGGGGGCTCAGCTGTCCCGCCCGGTCAATCTCAATGGTGCCTCCTCGTCGCAGATCTCCGGATATTTCGGATTCCGCGTCGACACGCTTCCACTGCGTCTCAGCGGAAGCTTTACCATTAGCTACGAAGTCACACCGGGTCTTATCAACGAGGTCCGGAACGATGCACGCTCACCTGGCGCATCTGTCAACCTGTCAGCAGATTATGATCTTGGCGAGACGTTCTCGTGTGGGATAAGGGCCGATTATTCCAGAGGTAGCGTAACTAACTCGCTGAGAAGTGACCTGAACAATGCCTACTCGTGGCTGAACACTTCGGCGAACTTTTCATGGAGCATCGTCAAAGGACTGAGACTCAAGGCCGATCTGACAAATCAACGCAATGGCGGACTCTCTGCCGGATTTGCGCAGAACATCTCGCTGCTCAATATCGCCCTCAAACAGTCGCTCTTCGACGGCGACCGAGGTCAGCTGGAGCTAAGCGTGCGCGACGCTCTCAACCAGAATAACAACGTCAACCGCGCGTTCTCGAACGTCTTCACCGAAGACCGCAGCACGGCCATACTCCGCCGTGTGGTACTGCTGACGTTCAGCTATCGTTTTCGAGGGTTTGGAGAGTAAAGCGATGTGGACACGTAATTACTGAGTTACTGAGTTACTGAGTTACTGAATTACTGAGTTACGGAGTTACGGAACCACGGTAATCATCGGTCATCGGTCATCGGTCATCGGTCATTCGCACCACCTGATCGCACAGGTGGCGTTCACGTTCGTCATTCGTTGCAAGGATAACGATCGAGCCACTGTTGCGGGCGGAGGTGATGCATTCCTGCAGGGCCAGCCGACCCGGCTCGTCCAGGGTGACGCCGGGTTCGTCCAGCAGTAGAAGGGTAGGGGACAGTGAGACGGCAATGGCCAAGCTGGCGCGCTGGCGCATGCCACTCGAGAAGCTCCTGACGGGCTGCGATGCTACATGGTCGAGTCCGACGCGTCCAAGAATGGAATCAACATGTAAAGCATCGAGTGTGCGCCCATGAAGCTGCGCATGCAGATGCAGAAGTTCTACGGGGGTGAACTCGTCATAGATCTGAAGATAGGGGGCGACCATGCCGCACAGCTGCGGGACATCGGCCGGGGGCACTACGCTGTTGTTCAGCGTGAGCGTGACCGTTCCGCGGGTTGGACGCAGCACTCCGGCGATCATCTTCACCAGGGTAGATTTTCCGGAGCCGTTATTGCCGACGATGCCGACCACGTCGCCCGACATGGCCGAGAGCTCCACATCGCGTACGACCCAGCGGCTGGCGTAGCGTTTGCAAAGCCCCTTGACGAGCAGCGATGCGGTCATTTGATGAAGATCTTCTGCATGGTGGGTGGCGTGCGGCGATCATCAACGAACAGGAAGTATGTTCCCGGGGCAATGTCATCGTTGACATCAACGGCGGCAACTACGCGACGTTCAACGATCGATATCGTAGCGGAGGAAGGGGGCTGCACCGGCTGCATCGACAGGTTCAGAATCGAGATCGTCACCGAAGTGCCGATGGTCGCACCGCCGACGGGCACGTACAGAGTGCGGGATGTCGACCGATCAAGTGGCTGCGGAAACGCCGTTGTGGACTCAATAAGTGCGATACCATCGACCACCAGGCAGGTGCTCGGCGTGGCGTCGGAAAGGCTCACGCCCCATCCGGTTGCAGAAATCGGCACATCGCCGGCTGTGGGCTCCGAGTGCAGACGGTAGCGGTACGAGAGAGGACGTTCGCGCAGGGTGTCGTTCGAGAGAGACCTTCCGTCATTGAAGGCCAGTAGAACATCGCCCGTGGCGCGGGCGCCCGTGGGCGCTGTCAGCCGCAGGCGTGTAAGCATGACCGTGAAGGGGACGCTGGTGCCCGATACCTCAAGTCCGTCACGTGGAATCTCCCGTTCCGAAAGGGGGGTTAACTCCGGCAGCAGGGATGCGCCTGGCATGAGGCTATTAACGGTCCCACGCGAGCCGGTTCGGTACATTGCTTCGACAGCGCCGCAGAAGACGTTGTCGATGGACGTTCCCGCAGCTGTGCAGGCTTCGACCAGAGCGGCAAATGGAGGACGCGCCTGTCCGATACGCTCCCACGTGGAGCGCAGAACATTGCCCGGCAAAGCTGCCAGCGCGTTGCCGAACCAGCCCCATACGTAGCCATTTCTGCCCGATGAGCGGGAGAGCGACCACTGATCAGGACGGGTCAGCAGCGCCGAGGCATAGAATGCCCAGTCCCGCACCTCAGGCCAGCAGCGCATTTCCATCCATGTAGACGTCAGCTCGTAGAGCATACGATGCTGTTCGACCAGCGCGTAGCAGCCATTCTGAACGGCATGATGAAACTCATGCGCGCAGGTAATGCGCAGCGCATCGAGTCCCGTCGTGGTGTATGACGGACGTCCACTGGCCGAATCCGTCGGACTATAATCGTTATCGAGTTCCAGATAGCAAACCCAGAGCGGCGTCGGCACTTCGCGCAGACGTCTGTCCGGGGTGGCAATTCCATAGAAGCCCTTTGGGCCCAGGTTCTGCACGTACACGTCCAGCGCAGGCGAGCCTCCATCGGCCCCATCGGAAGGGGGCGGGGTGTATCCGAGCGTATCGATCTCCACGCGCCAGGCATGTTCGAGGGCGCTGATGCACTCATCGACGTAATCCGGAAGTTCGTTGCCGGATGCATCTAAGGTGTCAACAGCGTTGGGACCCACGACGTCATAGTGCACACGGAACCGTCCGGTGGCTGACTCGGCAAACTTCTGCAACATCGGTCGTGTGGCCTGAATCTCTCCACGCTTGATCGCTTCGAGCCTCTGGGGCTGCGAGCGCTGCGCGAAGCCGCACTTATCCGGGATGGAACTTTGCGCCCACGAGGTCAGGGTAAAAAACAAAAACGCGAACAGGACCAGGCCCGTTCGCGATACTCTGCAGTTTCTAAGCCAAGCCACGGTGCTCAGCGGAACATTTCCTTGATCATTCCCCACGTGCGCTTGATGCCGCTAACGTTATGGACAACACCGACGCTGTTGGAATAGCTGACGTTCTTGTCGACGGCAACAACCTTCAGGCGATACGTGAAGTAGTTCCGCGTGATGGTCTCGTTGTTTCCATCGCGCTTGCCAAAGGCCTCATCATCGGTGAATGAGTATGGCTGGTTGCTACCCTTGGCGCTGACAGTGCCCACGTAGCGAAAGACGTTGTCCGAGCCGGCGCGCTCTACCTCATAGGCCATGATATCGCTCTCAGCATTCGACTTCCATTCAAGGACGATCGAGTTCCCGTTGGACTTGGCCTGGAAGTACTGAAGCGTAACCTGAACCGCGTGAGCGGTCATTACGCAAAGGGCAAGAAGCAGGATGATGGGGAGCTTTTTCAACGCGCGCAATATACTATCGCTGGTCGATTTCCGTACTATTGCCCCCCTGATGATACCTGGAGGTAATCCCACGAACTTCGGCCAGTTCAAACGTGCTGTGCTGGGTCTGACACTGGCCATTCTTTTGGCCTCTGCGTCTTTGTTTGCCCAGCAGTTGACCGGACGTGTCACCGGGTTAGATGCTGATGGAGTTGTCCGCCCCTTATCAGGCGCATCGGTATTCTGGAAAGGGGCTTCTGGAGGCGTCCGAACCGATGCCCAGGGGCAGTTCCGACTCTCACGAGAGCCGGGCCGTGATTCATTGGTCGTGCGGATGCCGGGATATATTTCCGCGACCACACGAGCTGAGGCCGATACGATCACCGTCGAGCTTCGTCCAACGCTTGGCAGCATGGTCGTTGTCGAGGCTGAAGAAACAGGAATCACGCGGGCCCCTGTCAAAACCGAAGTCATTCGGCGCGCCGATCTTGAAAAGGCCGCCTGCTGCTCTCTGGCCGAGTCCTTCGAGAAGAACCCATCGGTGGAGGTCTCGTTCTCCGACGCCGTCAGCGGCGCCAAGCAGATCCAGATGCTGGGTCTGCGAGGCATATACACACAGTTTCTCGTGGAGGCCGTTCCGCTGATCCGCGGAATCGAGATGCCCTACGGTCTGGACCATATTCCCGGGCCGTTCATGGAGTCGATCAGCATCTCCAAGGGCTCTTCTACCGTTACCAACGGCTACGAATCGGTTACGGGACAGATCAATATCTGCATGCACAATCCGCGCACGGCCCCTTCGCTGTATGTGAACGCTTATGCCAATACCATGCAGCGTTACGAGCTCAATCTGTACGGGGCTCAGCAGATCACCGATGAGATGAGCACGATGACCATGTTGCACGGGCGGATCATGGATATGGCCATGGATAACAACGGCGATGGATTTGCTGATATTCCAACGTTCCGGCAGATCAATGCCGTGCATCGGTGGACGTTCAACAATGACGAGATCGAGTGGCAGGTCTATGTGCGTGGTCTACGCGACCGGTACCGCTCGGGTCAGAGTGTGCTGGGACATCACGAAGACATTCATGTCCACCCGGACTCATCCATCCGCGGTTCGTATGACATCATCACCGACATCAGTCGTGTGGACGGATTTGTGAAGTTTGGGCTTCTGAATCCGTTCGAGGACATGGAGGGCAGCGGACTCTCACTTGTGGTGTCGGGCTCATACCATGATCATGGTTCAACGTTCGGACTGCGCTCGACCACTGGGTTGCAGCAGACCGTGCTGGTGCGGGCCGTAGCGGCCATGCCGTTTTCGGAATCGTTTAAGCTTGTCTCTGGAGCATCCTTTCTCATGGATGATGTCGATGAGGCTTTGATGAACACCTCTTTCACGCGTCGTGAGCGCGTGCCGGGTGTGTACTCCGAACTCACGCTGCAGCCGCATGATGATATGACGGCATTGATCGGGATGCGCTACGATCATCACAATCTTTATGGTGGACGGTTCGTGCCGCGTGCGCATGTGAAGTGGAGCGCAACCGAGTCACTCGCTCTTCGTGTTTCGGCGGGAAGGGGCTGGCGTGTGGCCAACGTGGTGAACGAGAATCTCTCGTCATATATCAATTCCCGTGCTGTGCTATTCGATGCCGGCTTCCTTCCGGAGGATGCATGGAACATTGGCGCATCGGCTACGGCGAATCTTGACGTTGCCGGCCGCCCCCTTACGCTGGATGCGGAGGTCTATCACACCACCTTTGCCAATCAGATCATCGTCGACTTCGACCGTTCGCCGCGTGAGGTATACGTCAGCAACCTACGCGGCAGTAGCTACGCCACCAACGTCGTGGCACAGGCGATGTACTCACCGATTCCGCGTCTGGAGCTTTTGCTGGCAGCGCGCTGGGTGGACATCATTGCACCGTTCAACGGCACCGAACAGCAGCGTCCGATGACCAGTCGCTGGCGCGTCCTGTCAACCCTCTCCTATACTACCGAAGGTCAGCTCTGGCAGGCCGACATGACAATTGCGTGGAACGGCAGCGGCCGCATGCCCATCATTCCCGGTCAGTCAGAGCCATCGTTCCGCGACGGAGCATTCCCCGCATGGTGGCGCATCAACGGTCAGCTCACACGCCGCTTCGGCGATTTCGAAATGTATGTCGGCGTCGAAAATGCCACCAACTTCATCCAGCAGCGCCCCATCCTCGGCTTCGACCAACCATTCGGCGAATCCTTCGATGCCTCCCTCGCCTGGGGTCCACTCGACCCCCGCATGGTGTACGCAGGTGTGAGGGTGAGTGTGCAATGACGAGTGACGAGAGACGAGTGACGAGTGACCAGTGACGAGTGACCAGTGACGAGTGACGAGAGACGAGAGACGAGTGACCAGTGACGAGTGACGAGTGACCAGTGACGAGTGACGAGAGACGAGTGATGAGAGACGAGTGACCAGTGACGAGTGACGAGTGACCAGTGACGAGTGACGAGAGACGAGAGACGAGTGACGAGAGACGAGTGACGAGAGACGAGTGACGAGAGACGAGTGACGAGAGACGAGTGACGAGAGACGAGTGCGGGTGAGATCCTTCGCCGCTGCGCGGCTCAGGATGTAGCCCGGGGCTACTAAATCCATAGCGTGTTAGGCGTCCCTGTCCTCACACCCGAAACCCGAAACCCGAAACCCGAAACCTGAAACCCGAAACCTTATTGGGTCTGGGCGACCACATAGGGTCGCCCCTACTTGCCGTACCTATTCCATTGGGCTTGCCATCGCCGGGGGCTTTGGCATGTCGCCTTCGAGGGGACGGATCTCGACGTCTTCGAGGAGAAGGTCGGGCGTGTGGATGGTGGAGATGAGGTAGGACGAGCCGCCGGTGATAAACGATGGTATGACGGCGGGTGCGAGGAAGTTGTGGACGGTGGTGGACTTCGACACGGCCAGAATGTCCTTGAATGAAGCCGGTGCGATGCCGGCTGCTTCGACGCCACGGATGAGTTCCTCACGTCCGTCTGGATATACGCGGTAGGTCTCAAGCAGACCGAGCTTACCTTCGCCCTGACCAACAGGTAGCTCGTTGCCGAGCTGGCGGATCACGCCGGTGAAGAGCAGATTTTGATCCATCGCCGTGCGCACGACAATCCCATAAGGAAGGTCGCGGTCCTTGACGAGTTTCAAGAGGCGCTTCTTCATTTCTGCCGGAGAGAGCTGCTTCTTGACATCCTTCGTGCTGACGTCGAGCACGCTGAACATTGCTCCGCCCCCTCGCTGATGACCGTTCGTTACCTTGATACGCTTGGTCGGAACGCGCGAGGAAAGCAGCGTGCGCAGGTATCCCTTGTCCACAAGCGCAACGTTCTGGGCATCCATGGCCTCGTCATCAATGCGGTAACTGCCTGCGGCAACACGTCCGCCAAAGTTGGTTGTGGTGGGCAGGTCGCTCACCGACAGAAACTCGGGCATCACACGGGCGCCGATCTTGTTCTGAAACGCCATCGATCGATCGTTGGTTGAGAAGCCCCCTTCCGAAAGGGGAGCACGCTGAGCAATGAGGTAGGGGGCGAAGTGCTGACCCAGTAGAGCGCCGCTAGCCTGACCCTCAAAAAGCACCGGACCAGAGTATGCCTCGATGGTGGGTGCGGTTGTCTGCCTGGTAAGCGTCTCGGCCGCACGTCGCACATCGGCCATCAGCTGCGCGCGCGTTGGAAGATCGCGAGGTGTAAATCCATATGCAGCATACGTCTGCGCCAGTGGCATGCCGTCCGGTGCCTGCGTAGTGGTGATCACCTCGAGTCCGGTGGTCACCTCGGTCTTGTGCATCTCAATACCCTCGGAGCTCAGGTAGAATGTCTCCTCGGGGATAACCTCCAGGCCTACGCGGGAGCTATGAATGGCCGAATATTCCCGGAACACGGCGCTCAGGTCCGTGATAAGTCCGCTCAACTGCGCGATGTCTACGCGCACATCCGGTTGGACATCCGAGGTAGTGCGGCCCGGCATGAGTGAGTAGTCCTCGGTGGTGTCCTTGCGCGTGCGGTTCTTGAGCGATGACTGCTTCTTGGCGAAGATCTCCACTGCCTGTTTGTAGCAGGCATCGGTAGCAAGCCAAAGCTCGCGACGAAGGGCTTCGGCGCTGACCTCAAAGGGAATGCGTCGGTTCCGGAAGCCCTCTTCATCATCGCTGGAGCCGAAGAATCCAAGGCTGACATCGAAGAAGTTAGTGTTATCGAACACCGGACCGCCAACACGCACACGGACGGTCAGCCGCGCCACAATGCCGGTGTCGATGTTCTCGATGGTGCCCAGCACGGCATGCATATTCACCGAGCGGCGCACCTGCAGAAGGTACTCCATGTGATACGGACGCGGAAGGTCACCCAGGTGCAGCTCGGTCATGGAGCGCTGCATTTCGGTCCGCATGGCGTCGAACACAATACGCGGATCGAACTGCGCTGATGAAGTAACAAACGTTAGGATCGCCAGCATAATGATGGCAAGGGGCGTACGGAGCATGCTCATGGCTGACCTCCGCCTGTGCCGGTGAGTGAGGGATCGACAAGAAGTGGCGACTTAGCCTGCGACTTCTGCTTCTTTTGCACCTCGATCATCGACACCAGTATGCTTGGCGAGCTGGCACTGACGGGCACCCCGCCGGACTCAGCGCCGCAGACGCCGTTGAAGATGCCAAGATCATTGCCTGCCAGCACGATGTTGTTGAAGGTCGTCAGTGGCGTGCCGATAAGGTCTACGCCGCGCACCAGCTCGTCCGGACGTCCGTCGGCAAAGATCTTGTAGACCACCAGCGGTTGCACGTTGAAGGCATTCGGCACGGTGCGGCCGGTGAATGTGAAGCCCCCTTGAATATCCTCGAAGAGCAGTCCGTAATCCTTGTTCTGACGACGGCATTCGGCGCGCAGGGCGCTGCGCAGGGAGTCGATGGAGACAGTCTTCGTTGCCTCGACGATCAGGTTGGATTGACGTGATACCGTGCGCAGTCCGGGCTGACGCCGACCGTGGCCGTTGGAGGCGGGGAAGTTCTCGATGGGAGCCCGCGACATCAGGAAGCTCTTGAACACACCGTGCTCGACGGCAACAACCCGCTTGCCAGGGATGCCTTCGTCATCGTACTCGAAGGCGCCCACGATGTCCTGACCATCAAGCTCCTTCTTCGTCGGGTCGAACACAACGTTGATGAAATCAGGAAGAATCTTCTTGCCAAGAAAGGTCTTGAAGGTCTGACTGGAGTTGACGTCTTTCTGGCGATGACCCTCGACGCGGTGGCCGAAGATCTCGTGGAAGAAGACCCCCGAGCTGCGCCCCGAGAGTATGGCAGGCCCGGAATATGTTTCCATCAAGGGGGCGCTGCGGAGCTTCACGCACAGATCCAGCAGTCTGCGCAGGTCCTTCTCCATTTTCTCACGCGACGGCAGCCGATCAGCCGAGTAGGCCGAGTAGCTCTCGTAGAGAGGCAGGCTCATGCCGTCATCGGCCTTGCTCTTGACAATAAGAAACATCTTTACGATCGGCTCGGAGGTCACGATCATCGATCCCTCGGAGTTGACAAAGTACTTCACCAGCAGGTCTGCCTGAAACGACACGCGTCCCATCAGAATGTGCTCACGCCCGGCACAGATCGAGCTCAGGTACCGCACCCGGTCTCGCCACATGGCCGTGTCGAACTGAAAGTCTGCCGGCTCGGCAATCGACACATAGGCCTTTTCCTTCGAAAGGTCGGCCGAGCTGTCCTCCTCGCGCACCTTCACCTGCAGATTCGTCAGCACCTTGCCATAACGTTCGGCGGCCGATCGGTAGGCTTTGTCGGTGGCCGACCAAATGATGCTGCGCAACGAGCGCTCATCATCGCCTGAAGGCATTTCTACGCCACGCGTGCCCCTTCCCATCTCAAAGGCTACGCCGCGGATGCTGCGCGTGTTATCCAGGGCATGACTTCCCACGCGCAGGTCCACATCAAGGATGCGGCTCTTGCTGGTGGTATTCACGTCAAGGCCGCCCATGGAAGCCGTGATCACGGAGGTATTTACTTCTGCAACGGCATACGACAGGAAGTAGGGGGCCGGTTGCTTGCCAGCCAGACCTGTCATCGTGCGGTCGAGCTCGGCCTTCATAGCCCGCAGCACTGGTGGTGGTGATGTCTGGGCGATGCCCGTGGCGAATAGTGCAAACGTCGCCAGAACGATCAGCAGATTTCGGTTCATGTTACTCGGTAGGGGAGGTAAGGACGGACTTGGAGAGAACGTGCAGATCGGCATCCAGTTCATAGGTGATCGGCACGCCGGTAGCGATCTCGGTCTTGAGGATCTGTTCCGGCGACAGGTTCTCGATGATCATGATCAGTGAGCGCAGCGAGTTACCGTGTGCTACTACCAGGACGTTTGTTCCCTGACGCAGCAGCGGAGCAATATGCTCGTCGAAGTAGGGGGCAACGCGCGCACGAGTGTCGGCAAGAGACTCTCCACCAGGAGGTGGCACGTCGTAGGACCGACGCCAGATGTGGACCTGTTCAGAGCCATACTTCTCGGCGGTCTCGGCCTTGTTGAGTCCCTGAAGCTCACCATAGTGGCGCTCGTTGAGAGCCTGGTCGCGATGCGTGGGAAGCCCCGTTCGACCCGTCTCTGCAAGCGCGATCTCGGCTGTGCGCATGGCACGCGTGAGTACCGACGTAAAGAGCACGTCGAACGGCACATCACGCAGTAGCGTGCCGGCACGCCGTGCTTCGATCTCGCCCTTAGGCGAGAGGTCAACGTCGACCCATCCGGTGAAGCGGTTTTCGAGATTCCATTGCGACTCGCCGTGTCGCAGCAATGTCAGTCGTGCCATAGATGTTGGTCGCAGGAAAGTGCGAGGGTTAATTGATAGGTCAACTCTTCGGCGTACAGAGCTCCATGAGAACTCCGCCCGTGGACGATGGGTGCATGAAGGCGATCAGCATTTCGTGCGCGCCAACCTGCGGCTCGGTGTGCACAAGGCGCACCCCGTCGGCACCGAGGCGGTCAAGGTCACCCTGAAGAGCATCAGACCGGAATGCCACGTGATGGATGCCCTCGCCGCGCTTGGCAATGAACGTAGCGATCGGCGAGGTTTCAGACAGTGCCGCCGTAAGCTCGATGCGCACACCGTTGAGCTCGAACGAGGCAACGTCCACGCCTTGCGTGGGGACCTGTTCGCGGTGGAAAGACTCAACGCCGAAGATCTTGCTGTACATCTGCATCGAAGCTTCGATATCGCGCACCGCGATGCCAATATGATCGATCTGTGTGATCATCAGGCCAGCGTCCCGGATGACATGATGTCGGCCGCTCGCTGAAGGTCGGCCGGAGTGTTGATGCCGTGAAGTTCCTCCCACGACGGACCGCACCAGGCGCTGATGGTCTTGCCGTGAGCGCCGAAAATGCCGATGATGTCCGTCAGATAATACTCCTGCTGGGCGTTGCTGTTTCCTACATGCGAGAGTGCGTCAAACAGGGCGTGGGCGTTGACCACGTAGATACCCGAGTTGATCTCATCGATGGCACGCTGCTCATCGCTGGCGTCCTTGTGTTCGATGATTGACTGCAGAGCCCCCTGGCCATCGCGTAGGATGCGTCCGTAGCCCGTCGGGTCGGGCACGCGTGCCGAAAGCACCGTAGCCACTGATCGTGACGCGCGATGCCGTTCGACCAGGTGTTGTAGCGTTGAAGCACGCACCAATGGCACGTCTCCACTCAGAATCAGCACGTCTCCATCGAAGCCCTCCAAGGCCGTGCGCGTCTGCATCACGGCATGACCCGTGCCAAGCTGCTCGAGCTGCTCGGCGCAGACGGCCTGCGGGGCATAGTCGGAAACAAATTTCCGCACGGCATCGCGCTGGTGACCGATGATGACCACAACGTGGGAGGGGGCCAGTGGTGCTGCCTGATCGAGGACATACCCGAGAAGCGGCTTGTCAAACAGGGGCGTCAGAACCTTCGCCCGCTCGGGGTCGCCCATGCGCTTTCCCTTGCCGGCGGCAAGGATTACCACGGCCAGTGGAACTGGCAGCTGCGACTGGTCGATCACGAAAGCGGAGGATAGTGCGTGTAGGCTTCGACGCTGTTGGTTACGCTTACCGGGATGTTGTTCGAATCAACAAGCACCACGGTCGGCTGCCATGTGCGGGCTTCCTGCTCAGGTACCGTGGTATAACTGATGATGATGACTTCATCGCCCACATGACCCTTTCGGGCCGCTGCGCCGTTGAGGCAGATGTCGCGGCTGCCGCGTGCGCCCGGGATAACGTACGTCTCGAAGCGCTCACCGTTGTTGATGTTCACCACCGACACCTTTTCATAGGCCAGCAGGTCTGCCTGCTCCATCAGATCCTCGTCGATCGTCAGACTGCCCTCATAATACAGATCGGCCTGCGTGATGCGGGCTCTGTGGATCTTCGATTTGAACATGATCCGGTTCATGATGTGCCTCCGGGCCGTGGTGGTGTGGTCATGGTGATAAGCGGACAAAATTACTGGATTCTGCCCTGATTTCGGCCCCAATGACGTACATCAGGCCCCCTTCGTACATTTGCCCAATGAAGATCCGACTATCCCAGATCGCCCATGCACGCAGTGGTGACAAGGGCGACGCTGCTAACTGCGGCGTGATCGCCTTTAAACCCGAGTGGTATCCAATTCTGCGGGACCACCTTACGGCCGAACGTGTGCAGGAGTACTTCGCCGGCATGTGCCATGGCACGGTCGAGCGCTTCGAGATGCCCAACCTGTGGGCGGTGAACTTCCTGCTTCCCAATATCCTTGGAGGGGGCGGCACGGTCTCTCTCAAGCTTGACGCTCAGGGTAAGACGGTGGCCTCGGCTATGCTTATGATGGAGCTCGAGGTGCCGGACGGAACGTTAGCGTCCGTCTGATGGACCCAGTGGCGTTGCCGTACCGCAGGTTGCTTCGATCTGCGACAGGATGGGACGCATCCAGGATTTGACTTCTTCGCCTGACCACTTTTTGTCCCACGTCTGGGTGACGTCGCTGCCGTCGAGTCGCGTCGAAACAGAGAAGACATCGATGAACGCCGAGTCACCGGTGTGCTGAATGCGGAACGTCCTGATGAGCATGGTGTAGCGGTATTCGACGTCGGTGATCGTGTCCTGCGCAACGAGAACGTTGGCGTCGGAATCCCGATCAACAACCGCATAGCCGTTCTGACCCAGGACATTTTCGCAGGTGGTCATCCATTTCTTGCTGTCACGCCGGCAAACCAGCGTCATGGTGCGCTTACGATCCATGAAGTGGATCGCGTCACATCCCATGATGACGAACGTTCCTGCCAGCACGGCCATGGCCGCAATCGTGCGCATTCGTGACATGAAAATGGTCCCCATTGAAAAACAAAAACGCAAATTAGCATCATTAACACGCAACCACATGAAGAGTACACCAAACGAATGAACTCCCATCACGCATCATGGATCGATCAGGCAGCGCAGCTCGACGCGGAAGACGCGCTGGCTTCGTACCGCGAGTACTTTGCCTTCCCGCAGCGCGACCATCGTCCCGTTGCGTACTTCTGCGGCAATTCCCTTGGACTTCAGCCGGCACGCGCAGAGACGATCGTGCTGGAGGAACTTGAAGACTGGAGACGTTTCGGCGTAGAGGGGCACTTCCAGTCACGACGTCCGTGGTACTCCTACCATCGGTGGTTTGCTGAGCCCCTTGCCCGCCTGGTCGGAGCACTTCCACACGAGGTGGTGGCGATGAACACGCTGACGGTGAACCTCCACCTGATGATGACGTCCTTCTACCGTCCGACACCGGAGCGTCATGCGATCCTCTGCGCAGGTGGCGAGTTCCCCTCAGACCGCTACGCCATCGAAAGTCAGATCCGCCTGCACGGCCTGGATCCAGCAACGTCGATGATCGAGATCGCTCCGCGTGAGGGGGCTTCAACGCTTACCACCGAGGATATTCTGGAGGCTATCGCCGCACGTGGTCAGGAAACGGCGCTCGTGCTTTTCAGCGGGGTGCATTTCTACACGGGTCAGTTTTTCGACATCGCGGCAATAACACAGGCGGCGCACGATGCCGGCGCAATGGCCGGATTCGATCTTGCCCATGCCGTCGGCAATGTCGAGCTTCACATGCACGACTGGGATGCAGACTTTGCCGTGTGGTGCTCGTATAAGTATCTCAACGGCGGGCCCGGAGCGGTTGCTGGACTCTATGTTCACGAACGCTATGCCGACCGAGCCGACCTGCCGAGACTTGCCGGATGGTGGGGAAATGACGAGGCCACGCGGTTTTCGATGGCCCATTCGTTTGTGCCGACGCACGGTGCCGACGGGTGGCAGCTTTCCAACGCTCAGGTGCTTCCGCTTGCCGTTCTGATGTCGTCGCTGGAGATCTTTGACCGCGCCGGTATGGACCGCATCTCGGTCAAGCGTGATCTGCTGACGGGCTTTCTTGAACGTCTGCTGACGCAGATCATCGGTCAGCGCGACTGGATCCGCATCATCACGCCGCTGGATGCCACACAGCGTGGTGCGCAGCTGAGCGTTCACTTCGACCGTCATGGCCGTGAGATCTTCGAACAGCTCATCGCCCATGGTGTGATCGTTGACTGGCGCACGCCAAGTGTGATCCGCATCGCGCCGGCTTCTCTGTACACATCGTTTGCTGACGTTGTCCGCCTCGCCACAACCCTGGAAACTCTTCTGGCGGCGCACGAATGAGCGAGACATCAACACCGCAAACCAGCTATGTCGTGGGACGGCGCGCCGTGGCCGAGGCCTTTGCTGCCGGCACATCGATCGAAAAGATCCTCGTGGCATATGGCATAGAGGAGGCCACCATGCAGTGGCTTCGCAGCGAGGCACGCAAGCGCGATATCATCTGCTCGACCATGGATCGGCGCAAGTTCAACGACCTCGAGCGCTCGTTGGGTTTGGCCGTGAACGACGCCCAGGGCGTCATTGCCCTGCGGGCGGCCCGCGACCCCCTTGCCCTGGATGATCTCCTGTCGCAGGCCCTTGCCCATGAAGCCGAACCGCTGATCGTGGTGCTCGATGGCATAACCGATCCGCACAATCTCGGAGCCATTGCCCGAAGTGCTCAGGGTGCCGGCGTGTTCGGAATGATCCTTCCGACGAAGTTTAGCGCGCCCATTACACCCACGGCCATCAAGGCCTCGGCCGGTGCTCTTGAAACCTTTCCTGTTGCTAAGGTGGCGCGTGTTTCCGAAACTCTCAAGCATTGCAAGGCCAATGGCTGGCGCGTTGTGGGCACGGCGCTGCCGGCCACGAGCGAGTACTCCGATGATGTGTATGGTGGCCCGACGCTTATCGTGATCGGTAGCGAGGGCGAGGGTCTGCACCCCAGCGTGCGCGCCCTTTGCGATGCCGTGGTGCAGATCCCAATGTATGGTGCGGTGTCATCGCTGAATGCGTCCGTGGCCGCAGCCCTGGTCATGTTCGAGGCCCGCAAACATCGACGTCAGCGTCAGTAAGCCGCAACGGCTATTTTTGTCCTTCTCATTTACTATTCCTGCAGGACTATCGACGATGTCGAATCACCAGCGCAATGAACAGGAGCTTATCCGCATCGACAAGTTGCGAGAGCTTCGTGAGCTAGGTATCAATCCGTACCCCGAGTCGTTCGATAAAACGCACACGACGGCAGAGATCCTCGCCGGCTTTGTCGATGAGGCCCCCGAGTCCCTTTCCAACGTTCGCGTGGCCGGACGGATCATGTCTATGCGTAAGATGGGGAAGGCATCGTTCTGCCACATTCAGGACATGAACGGGCGCCTGCAGATCTACCTGAAGCAGGATGACCTGGGCGCTACGTACGACAATCTGCGTCTGTTTGACCTGGGCGATATCATCGGCATCGAGGGCTTTGTATTTCGCACGCGTATGGGCGAGATCAGCGTGCATGCCAAGACCGTAACGATGCTTACCAAGAGCATCACGCCCATTCCGGTGGGCAAGGAAGAGGTGCACGAGGATGGTTCGGTTACTCGCTACGACGCCATTGCCGATAAGGAACAGCGCTATCGTAAGCGCTACCTTGATCTGATCGCCAATCACGATATCAAGGACACGTTCATCAAGCGCTCGCTCATCATCCGAGCCATGCGCCGGTTCTTTGACGACCGCGGCTACCTAGAGGTGGAGACGCCCATCCTGCAGCCCATCTACGGTGGTGCTACGGCACGTCCGTTTGTGACGCATCATAACGCATTGGACATACCGCTTTACCTGCGCATTGCCGATGAGCTCTACCTCAAGCGCCTGATCGTAGGGGGCTTTGAAGGTGTTTATGAGATCTCGAAGAACTTCCGTAACGAGGGGATGGACAAGACCCACAACCCCGAGTTCACGGCCATGGAGATCTATGTGGCATACAAGGACTACTGGTGGATGATGGACATGACCGAGGAGCTTCTGAGCACCATCGTGAGCGAATCCTGCGGAAGTACAACGGTCGAGTTCCAGGGCACGACTTTGAGCTTTGCTCGCCCCTTTCAAAGGGCGAAGATGTTCGATCTCTTTACAGAACATACGGGGTTGAATCTCAGGGGACTGACTCGTGAGGAGCTCCTTGCAGCGGCACGCTCTGTCGATGTGGACGTAGATCCAAAGTCAAGCGCCATGAAGATCCTCGATGAGATCTTCAGCGTCAAAGTGCAACCACATCTTATCCAGCCGACCTTTGTGATCGACTACCCGGTGGAGATGTCGCCCCTTGCCAAGGCACACCGCTCTGAAAAGGGGCTTGTGGAGCGCTTCGAGCTCTTCATCATGGGCAAGGAAGTGGCCAATGCTTTCTCCGAACTCAACGATCCGCTCGATCAGCGAGAACGTCTCGAAGACCAGTCGCGCATCCGTGCTGCGGGTGATGACGAGGCGATGGTGATCGATGAGGACTTCCTCAATGCCATTGATGTTGGTCTGCCGCCAACGGCCGGTATGGGCATGGGCATTGACCGTCTGGTGATGCTGCTGACGAATAATGACTCCATCCGCGACGTGCTCTTCTTTCCGCAGATGCGGCCAGAGAAGACCGATGGCGCGGATACACAGGATTAAGCCGTGGGATATCAACGGTTCGATCAGGCCTCGGCCGGGGGCATGCGCCACTGGCAGCCCCCTACGGTCAAAGAGATAATCGTCCACATCGGACTGATCACTCTCACGCTTGCAACATGCACGATGGCCGGCACTGCGTGGGCTATGAAGAACCCGCTGGAGATCGCCAACTGGTCCGCCGGGCTATCCTATGCCATTCTGGCGATGTCGTTTCTACTGGCGCATGAATACGGACACTACATCGCAGCCATGCGACATGGCATTTCCTCTTCGCTACCTTACCTCATACCGGTACCGCCAACACTAATGCCCTTCGGAACGTTTGGCGCGCTGATCCGCACGCGTTCGCCGATGATGACGCGCAACGAGCTTTTCGACGTGGGCGTGTCGGGTCCACTAGCGGGCTTTGCCGCCTGCTTGATTATCCTTATAACGGGTTTCTTGACCCTACCGTCGCAGGATTTCCTGATGTCGATCCATCCCGAGTATGCTGTGACGGGCATCCCCACGGGCGGACTTACCTTCGACAACACGCTGCTGTTCGAGGTGCTCCGCTGGCTGTTTGCCGATAGGGCCTTTGTGCCACCGATGAACGAGATCTACCACTATCCGTTTCTGTGTGTGGGCTGGTTCGGTCTGTTTGTGACTTCGCTGAACATGCTGCCTTTTGGTCAGCTCGATGGCGGACATGTTCTCTACGCTCTTATCGGGAAGCGTCAGCATGTGATCGCACGGTTTCTCTGGTGGACGATGTTTGCCTTAGCGGTGCTATGGCTGATCGGCCTGATTCACACCACGCTTGCGTCGGTTTCTGATGCTGACGCATCGCCGTGGATGCTATGGCTCAAGCACTCCATCGATCCATCGATCGGTTCGGCCGTCGAGCGCTTTCCGTGGCTCTTTCAGCTGGGCGACGTGTGGGTCTTCTGGCTGGTGATGATCCGCTTTGTGATCAAGATCGACCATCCCGATGTGCCGTCCAATGAGCCCCTTAGCAGGGGGCGTGTTATCCTCGGATGGACGTCGATGGTTGTGCTGCTTCTGTGCTTTGCTCCACGAGCCGTGTACATGGCACCATGACCGAACGTCAGCATAGCGTTCTGGCAATGATCCTTGTGATCATGGGGCTTTACCTCATGCGCATCAGCGCCATGGAGGTGCAGCCGCTTGTCGAAGGCGATATCGCGCTCAGGGCCGAAGCGATCGCTACCAGCGGCGCATGGATGGACCCGTCGGAGCATGCCGTAGGAGGCTTGTCCTCGGTGGTGAGTCCGCCGCTGCCGTCATGGCTGGCGGCCGCGGGAGTGCTGGTCCTCGGGCCGACCGAGATCGGCCTTCGTCTGCTGCCGTTGATCGCTCTGCTGACGCTACTCGGACTGACCTATCTGATCGCGAGTCGCGTGCTGTGGCATCGTTATGCAATGATCGCCACGTCCATCGTCGGTCTGAGCATGCCGATGATCACTCTCGGCAGGCAGATCTCGCCGGAGATCATCGCCACGTCCATGCTGATGCTTGTATGGTGGAGCACATTGCGTATTGAGGGCGCTCCTGACGTGCGCACGCGCATGCTCTTTGCCCTGATCTATGCCGCAGCGCTTGCCGCCGTAATGCTCAGCGTGATGCTTTTTACGGTGATCGCTCTGGGCCTGCTTGTTCCGGTGCTGCTGCGGCGGACGACGCTCGCTAGTGGTGTGTTCGGCCTGCTGCTGGGTCTGGTTCTGGGGCTGCCCTGGTACGGGATCATGTATGCGCAACACGGGAGCGACTTTATCCTGGCACAGTCGATCTCGAGCTCAGCTGCGGCACTTCGGCAAGGGGGCACGTCGGGTGGACCTCTTGATATTGTCTTGGTGCTGATCGCCGCAAGTCCCCTTCTTGTAGCGTCAATGGTTTGGGTGGTGACGTCGCTGCGCTCGCGTGAGCTTCTTCCGGATCGATCCGACGTCGTGCTGATGACAGCAGGACTGTGGTTTGTGGTGACGATGATCCTAGGCGCTATCGGAAACAGGTCGGCCACGACAGCAGTGATAGCTGCTCTTCCTGTTGCAGCGCTCCTGAGCCTTTCGGCATTGCAGGGTTCCATACAGCGCTCCTGGAACGGTGTGTTGCTTCTGCACCTCGGCAGCATTGTCACCGCGACTGTTGCCACGCTCCTGGTTCACCTTCGTGCCGTCAGCAGCGTCGTAACACTTGTATCTATCATTGCAGGGGTGATCGCCGTTCTTCTGCTGATCGTCGCCACAATCGGCAAGAAACGACGTCATGCTCTGGCTGTGCGTGCCACACGCCCGGTGATCTATGGCGCTGTTGGCGTAACGGCCGTTGCCGCTGCGATGACCATTCTGGCCGGCAACCCGTCAACGATCAGCGGTGGACGTAAAGTAGCGCTTCGACTGCTGGAAGACACCGCCTATGCGAGGTCGTTTGTGTACCTGCATCACGGCACCGTGGCAGGCACGAGCGTGAACGCGCAGCTCACATGGTACACTCGCGGGTGGATGTCACATCGCAACCCACGGTACGACTTTACGCCGCTCGTCATGCCTGTCGGCAATGTTGACGAAGCCGTTGTGCTGGCTGGCATCGGCGCTCCGTGGATCGTCTACTTTCACGCCGGCCTGCCCAAGGAACAGATCGACCGCGTAGAAGAACTTCTTGACAACAACTACGTTGTCGACGAAGACACCAAGCACTACCTGCTGTTCGAACGCCGCCTCAGAATGAAGAGCGACATGTAGGGGCGAGACGCAGTAGGGGCGAGACGCAGTCTCGACCCTACATATCACTGCTCAGGGAATGCAGCCTCTTATACACCCGATTAAGTGCCAGCAGCTCTGCGTGTGAGCCTTCCTCGACGATGCGGCCGTTGTCGAAGACAAGGATGCGATCTGCATTTACGACCGTTGAAAGGCGGTGGGCCACGATGATTGCCGTACGACCGACGAGGGCATCGTCGATTGCCCCCTGAACAAGTCGTTCCGACTCGGTGTCGAGGGCTGAGGTAGCCTCATCGAAGAGCAGTATCGGCGGTTGACGGTAGAGGGCGCGAGCGATAGCGATGCGTTGGCGCTGACCGCCGGAGATGCGCATGCCTCTATCGCCGATGACTGTATCATAGCCGTTCGGAGTTTCACGAATGAACCCATCGGCATGCGCGATATGTGCCGCAAGCTGAACGCGTTCAATGTCCATGTCATCATCTCCAAGCGCGATGTTGCGGGCGATGGAGTCGTTAAAAAGCAGTGACTCCTGGGAGACTACGCCAAATAGTCGACGGTAGGCACCGAGATCAAGCGTGCGCACGTCCGTGCCGTTGACACGGATGCTCCCAGAGATCGGATCATAGAAGCGCATGATCAGGTCTAGGGCCGTTGACTTTCCGCTACCGGATGCACCAACGAGCGCTACTTTTTCACCCGGATGAATGGTGAACGAGACATTGCTCAGCACTTCGCGGTCAGCGTACGAAAAGCTCACGTTGGTAGCTTCGAGGACTGGAAGTAAGGCAGGGGGCTCGACGGTGCCCGACGTGATAGTTGGTTCCGTGGCAAGTGCAGCCGCAACATTAGCGCCGGCGGCAATGCCGCGCTGCATGGCTGCTATGGTGTTGACGATGGCGCTGATGGGTTGCATCAGTCCGAAGAGCAGAAACAGAAATGTCATCAGGCTCGATGGGGCGATGATACCGGCCGCCGTGTCCATACTGCCGATGTAAAAAACCGTCACGAGCGCCATGATGCCGAAGGTATCATTAACCATCGGGATAAGTCCCATCACGCGAGCGTTACGTGTTGCTCGGCGCACGAAGGCAGCTGTCTGCTCGGCAAAACGTGCGGTTATGAAGTGCTCGATGTTCATGCCCTTGACCACGCGGATGCCGAAGACCGTTTCCTGCAGCGTCGAGGTGTAGTCGGCCTGGGCCGCCTGCAGGCGTGTGCCGTAGGAGCGAAGCAGCTTGGTGGCCGTTCGGATCAACAGAAGCCCCATCATCGACACGCCGATGGAGATCGCCGTTAGCTTGATGCTGATCAGGCCCAGCAGTGTTAGATAGATGATCACCGTGGAGACCTCGCGCCACATTACGGTGATCGAATTGATTGTAGCGTGGTTGAGAATATGCACGTCGTTGGTCAGCAGAGACATGATCTCGCCGGCTTTACGCTTTGAAAAGAAGTCCAGCGACTGGTCCGAGATGTGATTGAACAGCGCATCGCGTACGCGCTTCATGATTCCTTCCTCGAGTCGCGTCGAGATCACAGCGCTGACGTACTTGGTCAGCCCCCTGATGACAAACAGCCCAACGATCACCAGACTGATCGAGCGGAGGGATTCGCTCCGGTCACCCGAGGTGATGAATGCGCCGAGCGTGTCGTTGAAGACCTTCATGAATCCCGATGCAGCAACGGCCCCCGTTGGAAGGGGACTGGAGCTTGCGCCGAAGAGCGTGCGGAACACCGGCTCGACCACGGCAAGGATCAGTGCGTTTGCGGTCGAAAACGTCAGGTTAGCCAATGTAGAGAACAAGACCAGTCTCCACGCCGGGCGTACAAAGGGCAGCATCGTGCGGGCAAGGCGACGCACGGTAAAGTCGGCGGCTGTGGTTGTAGGTGAAGACATTCCGGGTCAGCGGTTGAGCGTTCGTTGGTAATCCCGAGCATACCGGGATATGGCCTTTGCCAGTGCCGTGGCAATAGCGCCTTGCCCCTTGGAAGAGGCAAGATACTGCGCATCGCCGGTGTTTGAGAGGAAGCCCGTTTCGACCAGGACGTTCGGCATGCTTGCGCCGACGAGCACAAAGAAGCCCGCTTGGCTAACGCCACGGTCGGCAAGAGGACAGCTGCCGGTGACCTCGCTCTGGATCGACGAGGCCAACGATTCGCTGAAACGCACAAATGACCGCTGAGCCATGGTGGCAACAATGATCTGATCCTGGGTCATGCTCTGATACTGCTTTGTCGAGCTCTCGAACCGCACGGAGGCATTCTCTCTCTGCGCTACCCTCGCGGCATCGTCGTTACGGCCCGGACGCAGGATGTATGTTTCGCAGCCGTGGGCCGGATGGGGTTTACTGGGCATGCTGTTGCAGTGGATGCTCATGAAGAGCTTCCCGGCGGCATCGTTGGCGATCTCGGTCCGACGGTACAGTTCGATGAACTCGTCGGTCTCACGCGTCATCACCACCTTGGTGTTTGGGAGCTCGCGGCGCAGAGCATCACGAAGTTTACGAGCGATGGCAAGGGTAACATCCTTTTCAAAAGCGCCGTTGACACCTTCCGCGCCGACGTCCTTGCCGCCATGTCCGGCGTCGATCACGATCACATCCAGCGACCAGCGTCCGCCCGTGCCCGCAGTAACCTGCGGATCATCACCCGTCACAGCTCTTACGACAGGCACTACTGCGCGTCGCACGCAGACCAGCGCCAGTTCGTTCGCTCCCATGCGTCGCACCATGATCGTATCGCGCAGAGCCGTGCCGATGCGTAGCACTGCGAACGTGCGGATCTGCTCGAAGCTGCAGCGGACCTGTTCGGTGCGTGCCGATGAATCCACGACTGTCTGCATGCACGAGGCCGAAGGAAACCGCACCAGCCAGCCCGTAGGGGTCTTCTCCGGACGCTGATACTGGGCAAGGGGCGTACCACTGCGCAGAATCACCGTGAGCGTATCGGTACTGCTTTGTGCGCGCACGGACTCAACGACCACTGTCTGCAATAGCGGCTCGGTAGCGCGTGCCTGCGGCGCACGAAACCCCGCGAGGCAGCCCGCAATCAGGGACGTCAGCGCGATACAACGAAGCACAGCATGAGAAGGGGTGATGGCCATGTAACTTTGCGGCTTCAAAACTAACCAGGCAGACAATGAAGCGGGACCGAATTCCTGTCGACGTAGAGATCACCATCGATGCTTTGGGCCTTGAGGGTGTGGCTGTGGGACGTATCGACGGGCACGTTCACTTTGTTAAAGGCGCTCTGCCCGGCGAACGTGTGCGGGCTCGTGTCACCGGACGTCAGAAGCGGCATATTCTCGCCGAGACAGTGGAAGTTCTCGAGCCATCTGCTTTGCGGCGCAAAGCCCCCTGCCCGCACTTCGGTGTGTGCGGTGGCTGCACCTGGCAGCACCTAGAGCATGCCGAGCAGCTCCGCTGGAAGCGTCAGCATGTTGTGGATGCCTTCGAGCGCATCGCAAAGATCCCCGTTGGTGAGATATCCCAGACGCTTGCCTCGCCAACCGAGTACCGATATCGCAACAAAATGGAGTTTTCGTTCGGTGCCTCGCGGTGGCTCACGCGCGAAGAGATCGACAGCGGCGAGGAGTTCATAACGTCATTTGCGCTTGGCTTGCACGTTCCCGGACGTTTCGACAAGGTTCGGCACATTGAAGCCTGTCTGTTGCAGTCGGACGTTGGTGACGTTATTCTGAAGCACGCGCATACCTGCTCCGAGCAGTTCGGGATAGCCCCTTACCACCAGCGCAATCATACCGGCTTTGCGCGCTCGCTGGTGGTGCGAACGAGCGCCACGACCGGGGCGGTGATGACGATTCTCATCACGACAACGCCGACGGCTGAGTTTGAGCATGACTTCATCGCCGAATGGATGTCGCTGCATGCGCAGCTTCCGCCGGGTTCTTCCATGATCCACGCCATCAACGATACGTGGTCACCCGTGGCGGTTGGCACGATCACAACGGTGCTTGGTCCTGGCTACCTCGAAGAGGTCAGTCACGGCATTACGTATCGCATATCGCCATTCTCGTTCTTCCAGACTAACACCACGCATCTTCCCAATCTTGTCGGCGCAGTGATGCAGGGGGCCGGCATCACCGAGAACTCCGTTGTGTGGGACCTGTACTGCGGCACCGGCACGCTCACGCTTCCGGCCGCGCGTCTTGCCAAGCATGTTGTTGGCGCCGAACTGGCCGAAAGCTCCATCCTTGATGCGCGCGCAAATGCCCAGCGCAACGGCATCGACAATGTGGAGTTTCACGTCATCGACCTGCATCGTCCGGCTGCACTGGAACTCCTGCGAACCTTCCCCAAGCCCGATGTGGTGATCGTTGATCCTCCGCGTAGTGGCATGCACGAGCAAGTGGTCAACCACATCCTTGCCGTTGCCGCGCCTGCGGTTGTTTACGTCAGCTGCAATCCCGGCACCATGGCGCGAGACTGTGCCCTCATGAACGACCATTATAGCGTCGACCACATCACCCCCGTTGACATGTTCCCGCAGACCTATCATGTAGAGGCTGTGGGAGTGCTTCGAAGACGGGTGTGAGGTGTCGGGTGTGGGGTGTTACCGCACGATGCCGATGGGAAACAGGCGGGAGCTGCGAGCGGTGGTCAGGCGTAGGAAGTAGGCACCCTGGGCCACGTCTGGGACTGTGACCGTGACGCTGTGGTCACCACTGATGACGTCGGACTCCGTGTGAAGGACGGCGATCTGCCGTCCGGCGATGTCGATCATGTCAAGCACCACGTGACTCGGAAGGCTGAGCGCAAACACAATCTCCGCCTGGTCGCCGGAGAGCAGCGGAGAGCCGGCAACATGCTTAATGCCATCAACCAGTGGTATAGGAACGTAGGGCTTGACATCGACGCCTTGTTGGGCGGAAGCGCTGCGCATAGCGGTTAGCCCTTTGAGAAGATCAGAACGGCTCGTTCCTGCCGTGAGGATCCATGCGATCTGCTGCGATGCTCCCGACTCAAGTGAGAAGGGGCCTGCGCCGATGACCGTCGAGGCATCGGTGGGAGTTGAGGTGCGACGCCGCAGGCCCTGTGACATCATGAACCACTTTTCGGCGCGGGTGAAGTCATCGTAGATGCTTGGACAATCGATCGCGCCGTCGTTATCCACGGCAAATCCGTTCAGAGGCAGGGGAGAGATCATCGTCATCGCCACGCGTGGCAGCGAAGTCTCCACAACATTGCGATGCATGAACGCACCAAGCTCGGCATCCCATGAGCAGACGTTGTTAGCGCCATTCGAACCGATGTCAAAGTCGAAGAAGTACGCCGCGTAGATGTTGTCGATGCTCTTGTCGGTGGTGTTCGTAATTGCGAGCACTACCAGCAGGCTGTTCTTGAGAGAATCCTCATTGCGCGCATAGACGTTCTTCGTGATGGCCAGACCCAGCCCGTCGAGACTTCGGTCATCCGAAAAACCTGTTGCCACGCGTGCGCCGCTAACGACGCTGTCCGTGCGAAGAACTGCTGCTCGCGTCCCTTTGAAGGAGTTGTCTCTGACGCTTGTCTCTTCGCCGCGCGCAACATTCGCAAGAAGTGTCGGCCCCGTGCCTATCATGAGAGCCCCTTCAAAAAGAAGAGACGGCGACTCTTTGTAGCGGAAGCCCACGCCCTGCTCGTTTGCCGAATAGTCATTGTAGCCGATGTTGCCCGACGAGTTCACCGTTGTGGCGATATCGTTAACGCTGATCGTGGCATACGTCGGATTGGCCACGGCGCTGATGACGTCGCTTCCGACAACACCTTCGTCATCAAAGACCCGCAGGCGCAGGTCAATGCGCTGATTGTCGGACAGTGCCTGCTTGAGACGAAACCGCAATGTACGCGGCATCGTCAGCTCCTGCTGTGCAGCCAGCGTGCCAAAGGAGACCACCGAGTCGATCATCTCGGCGCTGCTGTCGAGACTCTGCAGCACAATGCGGGCGTTCGTAAGGCCACTCAGAACATTGCGCAGTGTAACGGACAGATCGAGCACGTCACCGCTGCGGTAAATGCCATCACCATCGGCGTCGGAGATCACATGACGGGCTACCACGCACCAGCGCGTAGCCTGACCCGAGCAGGCACTGTAGGCGTTGATACGCCCCATGCCGAACTTGCCGACGTATGCGCTGTTGAGCGTATCGATGTTCTCGCATGATGCGACCAGCGCAGCACGAAGCTGTGCCGGCGAATAGGCGGGGTAGCATTGCTTGACCATTGCGGCGACGGCCGCAACCACTGGGGCGGCCATGGAAGTGCCGTTGTACGATGCGTACGTGTTGCCGGGAATCGTTGAGAAAATGCCCACGCCCGGAGCGCAGACATCTACCGTTGAGTGAATGTTTGAGAAGGAGGCGAGGCGGTCTGAAAGATCCGTTGCTGCTACCGATACAGCCTCGGCATATGCAGCAGGATAAAAGGCCTGATCCGAAGCATCGTTCCCCGCAGCGCCTACAACGAGGCTCCCCAGTTTGGTAGCCGTCTGGATCACGTCGACATCGGCAAACGTCGGAGAGCTGCTCCCGAATGAGCAGTTGATAACGTCTGCACCCATGGCCGAAGCATACAGGATGCCGTCGGCCGAACGCGCCACGGATTCCGAGTTCGGGTCGTCGCGCCCCACCTTGACGGCCATCACGCGCACCTGCCGTGCCACGCCCGCCATGCCTATGGCGTTGTTGACCTGCGCCGCTACGATGCCGCCGACGTGTGTGCCGTGACTGTTTCCCGGCAAGGGGATGTTATCCTGCATCGATCCGTTACGTCCAACAAAGTCCCAGCCGAACCAGTCGTCAACAAACCCGTTGCCGTCATCATCCTTGCGGTTCGTGCGCTTGTCCAGGCCGGAATCATCAGACCCCATTTCAGCGGAGTTCTTCCAGACGCTGCCCTGCAGGTCAACATGCGCCGTATCGATACCCGTGTCGATGATCGCCACCAGAGTGCTCCCTGATTCAGGCAGCAGATCCCAGGCACGAAAAACATCGATGCGGGGAAGGTAGTACTGGCGCTGCAGCTCCGGATCATTCGGCTGTCCCACGATCCGCTGCTCGGGCAGAACCTGGGCCTGCCGAACCAGCGAGCTCTGACGAAGTTTGGCAGCCACGGTAGCGGCGTTGCGCGGACCATGCAGTGTGATCACGGCATAGCGTTGCAGGCGCTCAACGGTAGACTCCAGGCGGGTCTTTGCCGATGATGTCTTTTCGATAGCCCGCTCGACGCAGCGCAACGTCGAGCTGAGAATGTAGGGGGCTGTTGCGTGCTCGCCAAGCAGTGGGGTGAGGTCGTGTATCTGACCGGAACGGCTGTTGCGAACCCATGAGGCATATGCATCAGAATTACCCTGCAACTCTACAATGATCGACGTCTGCTGCGACTCCGCTCTGCCGGCACCTAGCGTCAGTAGCAGGGCGAAGACGAGCCGCGTCAGCCAGCGTTTCATCGCGCGTTCCAGGTGATGCGTTTACGCATGATACGCTCACGGCCCAGGCGCACCTCGGCGATATACTCGCCGGTGGGTACAGGTTTGCCGTCCTGCGCTTTGCCGTTCCACGTGATCGTATACGTTCCTGGCTCCTGTCTGCCTGAAAAGATCGTCGCGACGATCATCGCCTGCGTTGAGTAGATCACGATCTCAACGTCCAGTAAATCGTCGACAACATAGCGGATCACCGGGCTGACGTCCTCTCCGATGCCGAATACCTTGGCGATGTCCGAGAAGTTCACCTGAACATTGCCGGTACCCATCGGACGAAGCAGGACGCCGGGCACATACATTGCATTGGCGATCGTCAGCTGATACTGCGTCACGTCCTGATCGCGCGGCTTGAAGATCGATGCCGGAATGTCCATCGTCGCGTCGATCTGATCCCAGATCGTGCGACGGGCATTTGCACGCGACATCGCAAGAAGCATCGCCGAGGATTCCCCGGCGGCCATGGAGAAACGGGCTTGAGCGGTGATCTGCAGTTCCATGGCCTGACGATACAGACTGTCCTGCTCGCGTGATGAGGGAGCTTGCGACTGACCCGGAACTCCCGGCCGCGTAACCTGGGATGTATCGGACGTTATGAACTCCGCAGGCGTTAGGGCGCGTGGCTGCTGAAGCACCGATGCAGGTTGCTGGCCACGCATCTGCGGCGTCATGCCAAGCATGGCAATGCATATCAAAAAGAGAATCGTCGTGTTTCTCGGAGTCATGAGGCAGACAAGTTACCAAAAGGCAGCACGGAGAAAAGAAAACGCCGAAACCTCGAGAGAGATTCCGGCGTGTGTGTGATCGACGTTTCTGCGGTGCTCGTCAGAACTACTTGTTGAGGTTGTTTCTGTCGGCATCTCGGAGCATATCTCCCAGTGTGACGCCCGGTGACGGCGGTGCAGGCTCGTGACGTGGCTGCGGGCGTTCGCGGTCGCGGTCACGATCGCGATCATTGTCGCGCTGACGTCCACCACCCTGCCAGTCGTTTGACTGCTGGCCAGCTACTGAACCGTCCTCGTTGCGCATGGCAAGAATGAGGCTGGCGTTCTCGGCATTGAGGTCAACCACAACGCAGGCCACCGTATCGCCAACACCCAGTGTGGTCTTGCCGCCACGCGCACCGGCCATTTTTGAGCGGGGCATGAATCCATCGAATGTGTCACGCACACGAATGACGGCCCCCTGCGTACTTACGCTCTGCACAGACCCCTCAACGTCGCTTCCGGCCGGAAGTTCTGCAGAGAGCGTCAGCCATGGGTTGGACTGCGTCTGCTTGTATCCCAGTGCAAGCTGGTGCTTTTCTTCGGTAGCTGAGAGGACTTCGACCTCGATGGTCTGCCCGATGGATACTATTTCTGACGGGTGCTTGACGCGCTGTGTCCAGCTCAGCTCGCTGATACGCAGCAGACCCTCGATCTTGGGGCTAACTTGAACGTAGACACCAAAATCGGTGATCCGCTGAACGGTGCCTTGAATGCGTTTGCCCGTCGGATATGCTTGGTTAACCCCGACCCATGGGTCAGCTTCGTGTTCCTTGTGCGACAGGGCGATCTTCTTCTTGTCGCGGTCGATCTCGACGATCGTCACCGTGATCTTGTCGCCTTTGCGCACCACGTCCGACGGGTTTGTGACGCGTGAACGAGACATCCGCGAGACATGCAACAGGCCTTCGACACCGCCGATGTTGACAAATGCTCCGAAGGCAGTCACCGAAGACACAACGCCTTCGACCACAGCACCGACGGCGACCGTGTTCCAGAGCTCGTCCAGCAGGATCTCGCGGCGCGAAACAACGGCCGATTTATGACCAGTATCATCGGACTGCAGTTCGTGAACCTTCACGCGCACCGTCTGTCCGACAAGCTGCTGCAGATCATCATCCGACACGTTCTTGCGCAGGCCCACCTGCGAGGCAGGAAGGAACACACGCAGCCCCTGAAAGACGCCCCGCAAACCTCCCTTGACGCGCTCGCCGACCGTGATCTCGAAGATGCCGGAGGCCAGCTTGAATGCCTCAAGGGCTGAAAATGCCTCGTCGCGCTGCTTGCGCTCTTCTTCCTTCCTGCTGCGTTCCTCCTCGCGCTTGCGGGCCTGCTCTTCGCGCTCTTCAGCGCTCAGTGCCGGTGCGGGTTCAGCTGCTGGTGTTTCGGCAGCTGCGTCGGCTACTGGTTCAGCTGCTGGTGTTTCGGCAGCTGCGTCGGCTACTGGTTCAGCTGCTGGTGTTTCGGCTGCTGCGTCGGCTACTGGTTCAGCTGCTGGTGTTTCGGCTGCTGCGTCGGCTGCGACCTCCGCTGCGACCTCCGCTGCGACCTCCGCTGAAGCCGGCGCTGGTTCTTCCGGGGCCGATTCTGGCAGCACTTCGGCAGCAGGTTCGGCAACCGCAATTACCGCGGGAACGTCTGGTGTTGCATCCGATACCTCGGGGGCAGCGGCTGATGATTCTTGGGCGGACTCGCCTGCGGTCAGATCGGTGTTTTCAGCACCGTCAATTGGCTGTTCGGACATCATTGCACGACAAAAGTGGAAGGGAGATTCAACGTCTAGTGCTCGCTGCGAAGCGATCGCTTCCGCCCTTTTGCAGGGGGGCGGTAAAGATACGGCAAATTGATATTGTCCTGTGAATTTCCATGGCGTTCTTGCAAGCATTACCGTAGCGTTATGTGAGGGGGCGGATTGGTCACTCGTTGCCCGAGGCAAAAACTTGGCTTGTCCGGTTTGTGAAAACCGAGACCGTGCCGTAGGTTTGCAGGCTCTGACGAAATCAATTCACCCCTGTCGACGGTCTGGACGCCGACGACTGCACATCGCAACCACAGGAGTTCCACATGAATGATCGTCGCTTGTACGAAGCCACATACATTGTCAATGCCGTTTTGGAGGACAATGACGTAGAGGCTGTAATCGCGCGCAACACTGCTTTTCTCGAAGAAAACGGCTCGACCATCGTTGAGCTAAACAAGATGGGCCGCCGTCGCTTGGCCTATCCGATCAACAAGAAGTTCAACGGCTACTACGTTTACGTTGCGTTTGAGTCAGCGCCTACGACACTTCCGCTTCTTGAGAAGTTCTTTTTCCTCGAAGATCAGGTCATCCGCCATCTCACCGTTCAGCTTGATCCGAAGCTTCGTGAATTCCGCAAGGTCCGTGCAGAAGCCCAAGCAGCCCGCGCTGCAGCGATGGCCGAAGCTGCCAGGACCGGTGTAACCATCTAAGACCCTTTTCCAGAGACCTATCCTTGTGGCGCGGTGCGCCCTCTGAATTGAAGGAACCGACATGAAAATCATTCTTCGACAAAACGTAGAGAATCTCGGCAACATCGGTGAGATCATTACGGTCAAGCCAGGCTTCGCCCGCAATTACTTGATTCCGAACCAGCTTGCCTACTACGCTACGGTTGGCGCCATCCGCGCTCTCGAGACCGAAAAGAAGCAATACGAAGCTCGTATGGCGAAGGCGCGCCAAGCATCCGAAGCAGTAGCCGCGCAACTTGCAGAGATGCAGATCACGATCTCCATGCCAGTCGGCGAAGAGGGCCGCCTGTTCGGTTCGGTTACAGCTCCGATGATTGCTCAGGAGCTTGAGCTTCGCGGCTTCCGCGTTGACAAGCGCAATGTGATGATCGACGAGCCTATTAAGACGCTCGGCATCTTCGATGTGAAGGTTAAGCTGATGACTGACGTCGTCGCACCTCTCAAGATCTGGGTTATATCCCAGGATTAAATTGGCATTCACTAGCAGACAAGCAAAGCCCGTCCGAACTATCGGACGGGCTTTTTCGTTTACGAGCACATGAGCTCAATTCTGGTTGTCGGCGGCTCGGGTTTTCTCGGTCGCCGCATTGCATCTGCCGCCCTTAAGCGCGGTCATTCCGTTACGGTTGTATCCAGAGGTCGGCCTTCGATTACCGGCTGCAGCGTCATTGGATACGACGCTCTGGAGCAGGCCATTGGGTTGGTCGATGTTGTTATCAATCTTGCCGGTGAAAACGTTGGCGGACGTCGATGGAGCATACGCGTTCGCCAGGCGATCCTCTCGAGTCGGGTCGACATCACAAAGCGAATTGCAGAGGCGATCCGACGTGCCCCCTCCAAGCCAGCACTCATCAATGCCTCTGCCATCGGGTTCTACGGCCCTACTTACGTCCCGTCGAATGAGGCTATGGGCGCTGGGCAGACCTTTCTTGCAGACGTGACGCGTCAGTGGGAAGAGGCGGCCATGAGTGCGAGTGACGTGGCGCGTGTGGTGTGTCTGCGTATCGGTGTGGTGCTCGACCCCAATGATGGCGCTCTGGCAAAGTTGCTCCTTCCGATGCGGCTCTTTGTAGGGGGCGTGCTTGGCAGCGGACGTCAGATGCTGCCCTGGGTGCATCGTGATGATGTTGTAGAGGCCTTCCTCTGGGCGGCCGAGAGTGCTTCGGCGTATGGACCCTACAACGTTGTATCTCCGCACTGCGTAAGCATGGGAGAGTTTGTCCGCACTCTCGGACGTGTGATGCACCGACCAACGCTGTTGCCGGTGCCGAGTGCGGCCTTGCGGCTGCTTCTGGGCAAGCAGGCCGATGTGGTTCTGCATGGTCATTACATCGTTCCAATGCGACTTCTCGGCACGTCATTCCGTTTCCAGTATCCGGAACTCGAGGGGGCGTTGCGGAACCTCCTCGGCAGGTCAGCATAAGGCGCAACTCCTTCACGTCGGGTCAGATGAATTGGTTAGTTTTGTGGCCCAAGAAGTGAATAAAAACACCTGAACGAACATTACGCCAAGGTCGATTCCATGAGCATTGAAGTCGTGATGCCCAAAATGGGCGAGTCCATCCAGGAAGGCAAGATCCTCCGCTGGGTCAAGAACGTTGGTGACAAGGTCGAGCGCGACGAGGTCATCCTCGAGATCTCCACCGATAAGGTCGACACTGAGGTGCCGTCACCGGCTGCCGGTGTGATCAGTCAGATCCTCTTCCAGGAAGGGGACACGGTTGAGGTAGGAAAAGTGATCTGCATTCTCGGCGACAGTGTTGGGGCCTCTGCTCCTTCTCCGGCAGCCGCAGCGCCTGCTCCTGTTGCCGCGCCGGCACCAGCGCCTGCGCCTGCTGCTGCGCCTGCTGCTGCGCCTGCTGCTGCCGCTCCTGCCGCAGCCGTAGGCGGAGCGATGGTTGACGTGGTGATGCCGAAAATGGGCGAGTCGATCCAGGAGGGCAAGGTCCTGCGCTGGGTTAAGAAGCCCGGCGACAAGGTCGAACGCGATGAAGTACTACTTGAGATTTCTACCGATAAGGTCGACACGGAAGTCCCGTCGCCGTCGGCCGGCACACTTGCAGAAGTATTCGCCGCCGAAGGCGATGTGGTGGAAGTCGGTAAGGTGATCGCGCGTCTGTCGAGCGGTGCGAGTGCTCCGGCCGCAGTCGCGGCTCCCGCGCCTGTCGCTGCCGCTCCTGCACCAGCTCCTGCACCAGCTCCTGCACCAGCGCCTGCTCCGGCACCTACGAACGGCTCGGTGAACATTGCCGCTGCTGTTACCTCGAGTGTACCGCGTCAGAGCGGTTCGCGGTTCTACTCGCCCCTTGTTCGCAGCATTGCCGCCGTTGAAGGCATCAGCGTGCAGGAATTGGACGTTATCACGGGTTCGGGCCTTGAAGGACGTGTCACCAAGACCGACATCCTCGGCTACCTTTCACGTCGCGGCTCTGGATCCGTGGCTGTGCCGGCCGCTGCTCCAGCTCCTGCTGCATCTGCACCGCTGGCCGCTCCAGTAACTGTTGATGCGTTCCCGACGCTGAACATTCCTGCCGGTGCCGACACAGTTATCATTCCGATGGACCGCGTGCGCCAACTCATCGCCGAGCACATGGTCCGCTCGAAGCATACCTCTCCGCACGTTACCTCGGTAGCCGAGGCAGACGTTACCGGCATCGTGAAGCTGCGTGAGAAGACAAAGGATGCATTCGGTGCTCGTGAAGGTTTCAAACTTACCTACAACCCGTTCTTCGGCTATGCTGTGTGCGAGGGCGTAAAGGCCTTTCCACGCATCAACGTCAGCGTCGACGGAAAGAACATCATTCAGCACCGACGGGTCAATCTCGGTATGGCTGCGGCGTTGCCCGACGGAAACTTGATAGTTCCGGTGATCAAGGGTGCTGAGAACCTGAACGTGACGGGCATTGCCCGCGCGATGAGTGACCTTGCCAACAAGGCCCGCACCAAGAAGCTTTCTCCTGACGACATTGCCGGTGGCACCATCACGGTAACAAACGTGGGCTCCTTCGGCTCACTCTTCGGCACACCGGTGATTAACCAACCTCAAACGGCCATCGTTGGTATCGGTGCCATCCAGAAGCGTCCAGTCGTGCGCGAACTCGACGGTGAAGATGTGATCGTTGTGCGCAGTATGGTGTATTTGTCCATCACATACGATCACCGCGTTATCGACGGTGCTCTCGCCACGCAGGCCCTGGCCGCCATGGTCCGCGCGCTGGAGAGCATTAACGAGGGGAATACGACGCTCTGAGTTACAGAGTTACGGAGTTACGGAGTTACGGAGTTACGGAACGACCGACGTCACTCGTCACTCGTCGTGGGGTCGCAGCATGCGGCGACCCTACCGGTCACTCGTCACTCGCGTTCGAGAACGATCGTCACCGGACCATCGTTGACGAGGTGAACCTGCATCATGGCTCCAAAAACCCCTGTGGCGATCGTCACAGGGGTTTTTTCGTTGGTGATGCAATCCTGCATAATCTCGACAAGTACATGGAAGAGGGGGCGGGCCACATCGCCCCCTGCCGCACGGATAAACGACGGACGGGTGCCCTTGGAAAGGTCGCCGTAGAGGGTGAACTGTGAAACAAGCAGGACGCCGCCGCCGACGTCGCTGATCGAGCGGTTCATCTTGCCCTCGGCGTCGGGAAAGACCCTTAATGACAGGATCTTCTCGGCGATCCAGCGACATTCTTCCTCCGTGTCCGTGTGGGTGATGCCGATGAGTGCTACCAGGCCCGTGCCGATGGTGCCGACAGTTGTTTCGTCGACGCTGACGTGTGCCGAGCTGACACGTTGAATAAGAGCGCGCATGTTGCCGGAGATATTGTTCGAAACCTTTATCCGAAATTAGCGGTCGAAACCCGGCACGTCATCACGTCAATAACGGAGGAGCACATCAATCATGCGAATCATCCTGAGCATCATCGCGCTGGTTGCCATTGCCGGCAGCGCTATCCCGGCATCAGCGCAGGGGACCGATAAGCCCCGTTCCGCAGTAAAAGGCATCAGCTATGGAGCGGGCGTCAGCGCTGGGGAGCGTGTAACACTCGACGCGGCAATGAGGGCAAAGTCGTTTGGCAAGAGCACACGCGTGACAGGCACCGTGACCGAGGTCTGCAAGGTCAAGGGCTGCTGGATGATGCTCCGCGATGCCTCCAGTCTTGTGCGCGTCACGTTCAAGGACTATGGCTTCTTCATGCCCATGGACCTTGTTGGTAAGACGGTCGCTCTCGAAGGCGTGCTGTCGGTGGAGACGCTCACCGAGGCCGAGGCTCGGCATTACGCTGAGGATGCTGGAAAGTCCAAGAAGGAGATCGCCAAGATCGTGGGCGACAAAAACGAATACTCATTTGAAGCAACAGGAGTTGTGGTCCTATGATCCTCACCATTGAACATGCCCCAGTGTACGCCTCTCTGCGCGTCAATCTTGATCAGGGAGAGCGTTTCCGCGCTGAGCCAGGCGCGCTGCTGTCGATGACCCCATCGATCGAACTCGAGTCGGCCATGGCTGGCAAGGGGTTCTTCGGATCGATCAAGGCCGCCGTAGGAGGTGAGTCCATCTTTGCGTCGATCTACACCGCAGTGCACGGCGCCGGAGAGCTGATGCTGGCTCCGAGTCAGCCCGGAGACATCGCCCGCATCGACCTGCAGAATCAGACGATCCTGGCCTTCGGTGGGGCATACCTTGCCGGCGATGCAAATCTGCAGCTGAGCGCCCGCGGATCACTCAAATCCATGATCTCTGGCACGGACCTGTTTCTATCGGTGATCACCGGGGACGGGCCCGTGTTTCTGAGCAGCTTTGGAGCAATCTACAGCCGGACGCTCGGAGTGGGCGAACCCTACGTGGTTGATACCGGACACATAGTGGCGTTCACCGACGGTATGCACTACTCGATCAAGACCGCTTCGCGTGGACTGATCAGTTCGGTGACTACCGGCGAGGGTCTGGTCTGCATGTTTGTTGGTCCGGGAACGATCTGGATGCAGACCCGCAACGTGCGCGCCTTCGCCAAATCGATCACGCCATTTCTTCCGACAAGAGCCTGATAAGCCACTCAGAATTTCTCTTCCTTGACGTCGCACAGCACCGAAGTGAGATCGTTGAAGACAACCTCCTCCGGCTCAAATGCCACCGGGGGCAACTCCACTTCGTTGGTCGTTGACGTAACATTGATGCGCATGCGAAGGGCTTTGCCGTTTTCATCGGCGATCTTCACCGGCACAGGCATTCGGAACTTCTCACCTACACCCTGCTGGCGTATGCGCATGGTGACCTTCCACTGACCATCCTTCTGCTGTTCTTTCTTCCATGCCACGCGGTAGACCGGAAGCTGGTTGCCGTAGACCCACTGATCAAAGAACCATCCAAGATCAGCACCGGTTAACTGTTCGATGGTTGTCTTGAAGTCCTCTGTCGAAGCATGGCGGTTCTTGAAGCGATTATAGAACTCCCGCATGACCGTCATGTAGGCATCTTCACGCATTGTGGCCAGGTCAAGCATCATGTTGCGAAGCATGTGGATCACCCATGCCCCCTTGTAGTAAACGAACTCATTGTAAGCTTCGAACTCCAATCCTGCGCCGCTGGAAACGCGATATCCGAGGGCAACTGCCGGTGGTTCGAGATTCTTGCCAATGTCCTTCTTTCCGAAAGACATAATGCCTTTGCGGTACTCTTCGAGCAGTCGGAAAAACTTTTTCGTTTCCTGCGCCGCAAGCTGCGAGTACATCAGACATGAGTACTCGGAAAATCCCTCGCTCAGCCACCGGTCACGGTAGGTAAGGGGCTTAACGCTGATACCCCACCACTGGTGTGCCACCTCGTGGGCGATGAATTGCTCCTGAAAAAAGTCAGCGGTGCTGACAAAGGCCAGCGATGACAGGTGAAGCAGTCCGGGAAAGGCTTCTCCGTGCATGCCGGGAAGTTCGGTTGCATGGAGCATGTTGATCGGTGGGGGACCGAAGAGCTTCGTGTAGAACGTCAGTGACTGTTCGATGTCTGTGCCGATCGCATCAACGTGATCGTACGAATCCGCTACATGGTAGAGCGTGCACTTCGGCACTCCATCAGGTGTGGTAAGGGGCTTTTCCTTAAACAGTCCGATGTGAAAGGAGTTGTTCGAGTTCGGCTGTTCGGTCACCCATCGACTTGTTGTCGTGCGGTCCTGCGTGGACGTCGAGACCTTCTTGCCCAGTGACACCAGAGTCATCGATGCAGGGTGAGAAAAGGTCATGTCGTAGAGTGCCTTGTGGAAGTAAGAGTGCGACGGGATCCAGTCAAGCGATGTGCGCAGAATGGTGTAATCGTCCACACGGCGGATGAGATCGCCATTGTACACCACGCGCATGGTAAACGGCTGACCCTTGGGCATGGGAACAGGGATGTTGACGAAGAACGCGGACCTGTCCTTGGCACGGAAAAAGCTGGTGGCCTGGCCGTCAATGAACACCGAGTCGACTTTTACGATCGAGGTCAGATCCATGGAGAGCCACCGGATATCTGCCTTGAGCGTCGTCATGGCGATATCGTCGACCACACGTACCTTCATCGACCGTTCGATCGTGCAGGTGGCCGTGTGCCGCTGCGTACTGACATCATCGAGAGAGTTCGAACCATCTGAGGCAACCTGCACATTTCGCTCTTGGTCTGGACACATGTTCACGAACGTCATGTCCTTGGGACCGTTCTTCACATCCCTGAAGCTTAGAGTGAAGGGCTCCATCATGTACGGATCACGGCTGATGTAGCAGTCGATCTCTCCCGCCATCAGACTCATGTCGTAGGCATTGATACTCATGTAGGGAAGAGTGTCGCGGTTGAGCAGAAATCGCGCGACAGACGCATCGATCTGCTTGGGATCGTCCTGCAGCATGAGGTCGCGAACAGCCTTCACATGCTTCGTTAGCACAAGGTCTCCAATCGGGGAGGTTGGGAATTCCTCGATCAGCGACACCAGACGATCGTCGCCGAACACAAACACGGCCGACGTGCAGGCCTTGGCAAAGACCTTGCCGTTATAGAAACGACCGAGATTGACGACCTCTGTCGGATGATTAGGCGTGAACGAAATGTTGCACGTTCCGCGGAAAATGGCCGCAATGCGGCGCCCCTCCACGGGCTCGAGGAACACCACCGAGCCGCTATCGAGCGTGATAGAGTATATGCCATCTTCAAAAAAGAGCCCCGTCACTATGCGGTGACTTGCCGAGTCGACCTTTAGCGAATCGAGCCTCGTGAGCAGGGCTTGGTAGGTGATCCCCGGCAAGGGGAGTCCTGCATGGGTGGCCTGGGCCACAGCCAGGGCGGGGAAGGCAAGCAGAAATAGCATGCGCAATACGATACTCATATGTCCTCTGGATGATAAATGGTCTTGGAAAACAACAATGATGGGAAGCCGAATCTAGTCTACGTGATGGTTTCACCCAAACGTATCTTTGCCACATGACAGAAGAGGTACAGGCCCTTGTGGGCAAAGAATTCCGATGTCTTGACAAGGGATTTGTCAGGCTCATCGACGTAATGGGTGATGACTCTGCGATCGTTCAGGCCGCCCGCGTGTCTTACGGATCGGGAACCAAGAAGGTTCACGAAGACAGGGGGCTTATACGCTATCTGATGCGCCACTTGCACACCACGCCCTTCGAGATGGTGGAGTTCAAGTTCCACGTCAAGCTGCCGATCTTCGTTGCCCGGCAATGGATCCGTCACCGCACGGCCAATGTGAATGAGTACTCCGGACGTTATTCGGAGATGAAGGACGAGTTCTATGTGCCGGATGCCGATCAGGTGCGCGGCCAGAGTGCGATGAACAAGCAGGGGCGGGCCGATGAGGCCTTTGATGCCGAGCGGGCCGAGTCTATCCGCACGTCGATGCAGCAGACCCAGGACATGCTCTACGGCCAGTACCAGGAGATGCTCTCTACGGACCTCGCGCGCGAGATCGCGCGCATCAACCTGCCGGTATCGAACTATACCGAGTGGTATTGGAAGATCGATCTTCACAACCTGTTCCACTTTCTGCGTCTGCGCATCGATGCGCATGCGCAATACGAGATCCGCGTCTATGGTGAGGCGATGGCCGAGATCGCCAAGGCTGCCGTGCCCCTTGCCTATGAGGCCTTCGAGGACTATATCCTGCATTCACAGAGATTTTCGCGCTCGGAACTGCAGATCATCCGTTCGACGTTATCTACGTTGCCGTCGGTCGATGAGCTTCAGGCCAAGGGGCTGAGCGCTCGCGAAGCACGGGAGTTTCTCGATAAACTGCAAAAGGACTGATCACATGCCGAATGGCCGCACGATCGCAGGTCGATTCTCTCTGCTGGGAGCCGCCGTGCTGTGCGTTCTTGTGATTGGCTGCCGGCAGGATCCGGTGGTGCCCAGCGAACCGTCGTTCCCGATCATTCCTGCGCACCTGGCAACCGTTCCTGTGCCTGCGGAAAATCCACTCACACAGGCGAAGGTCGAACTTGGCAGGCTGTTGTTCTACGAAAAGCGGCTTTCCAGCGAGGGAACGATTTCCTGCGCGTCATGTCACCGCCAGGATAAGGCCTTCAGTGATGCGCCGAATCAGGTCAGCCGTGGCGTCAACAACGCCCTCGGTCAGCGTAATGCCCCGTCACTGATCAATGTGGCCTACCGGCCGCACTACTTCTGGGACGGACGTGCTGCGACGCTGGAGGATCAGGCCCTGGCGGCCTTCCTGAGTTCTGTTGAAATGGATGCCGACACGCCTTCCGTGGCAGTGCTACTGCGTTCGGAGCAGTACCGTTCGGCGTGGCGGGCGGCATTTGCCGATACGGCGGTAACGATGCGCCGCGCAATGATGGCCATTGCCAGCTTCGAGCGCACGCTTGTGAGCGCCGACAGCCGCTATGACCGGTACGTCCTGGGTGACCGGACGGCACTTTCGGAGCAGGAGCGCCGGGGGATGAATCTGTTCTTCAGTGCACGCTCGATGTGCGGATCATGCCACGGTGGACAGGATCTGACGAATGATCAGTTCCAGAATATTGGGCTGTTCAATCATTACTTCGACCGCGGACGGTTCAACGTCACGAAGAATCCACGCGACGAGGGGCTCTTTAAGACACCTTCACTGAGAAATATTGCGCTGACATCCCCATACATGGCAACAGGCGATAGTGACAAGGGCCCGCTGACAACCCTCGAGCAGGTAGTGCAGCACTATAATGAAGGGGGCACGCCGTTTGCTAACAAGGACAAGCGAGTGCGTAAGCTTGGTCTGTCTGACACTGACGTGGCCGACCTTGTGGCCTTCATGAAAGCGCTAACGGACTCATCAGCACTGAGGCGCCGCGAGTGGTCGGCCCCCTGATGTTGCCATTACGTCAAACGCACCCTTGTAACCAGACATTGACATTGCCGTAACGTCCGCATGATGTTGGGCAAAGAGATTTGCATCGCCATGCAACGATGTAACATTCTCTTTATCTGCGGCTCGGTCAACCAGACCACCATGATGGTGGAGATCGCGCGTCAGCTCCCTGAGCACACATGCCGATTTACGCCGCATTACGTTGACGGGCTGATGGAAGAGGCTGCGCATCGCGGATTACTTGAGTGGACAATCATCGGCGCCCGTCATCGCGAGCGTGCCCGCCAAGTTCTGCATGCTCATGGCTGCGTGATCGACGAACGTGGCAGCGCGAATGACTACGACCTGGTTGTCACCTGCAGTGACCTGGTAGTGCAGCAGAACATCCTTGGTAAGCCGGTCATTCTGGTCCAAGAGGGCATGACCGATCCCGAGAACTCGATCTACAAGGCCGTGGTTGCCCTCGGTCTGCCCCGGTACCTGGCGTCGACATCGACTTTCGGATTGTCACATAGGTACCGCTACCTGTGCGTGGCCTCCGAGGGCTATAAAGAGCATTTTAACCGTAAGGGCGTTCCGACGTCGAAGATCCGTGTGACGGGCATCCCAAACTTTGACAACTGCGAGCGTTTCCGCTCAGTGCCTGTTGAGCACAGTAGCTATGTGCTGGTTGCAACCAGTGATGCACGCGAAACGCTCAAGTGGGAAAGCCGCCGACGCACTATTGAGCGCGCCAAGAGCATTGCCGATGGGCGAACATTGGTATTCAAGCTGCACCCCAACGAGCGCGTCGACCGCGCAATGCGCGAGATCCAGCGCTGGGCCCCCGGATCACCGGTCTATCACGGATGCGATATCAATCCGCTGATCGCTCACTGCGACGCACTGATCACGAAGTTCTCCTCCTGCGTCTACGTCGGCATTGCTCTGGACAAGGAGGTCTTCAGCGACTTCCCAGTCGACGAACTACGTCGGATGTGTCCCATCCAGAATGGCGGCCGCTCGGGCGCTGCCATTGCAGGCGTCTGTCGGGAGGTCCTAGCCGAGGCACGCACTTCCGCCTTTGAAACGTCGGCATATCCGTTCCGAAGAGCCGTATGAGTCTTCAACCGAGAGTCGTCATCATCTGTCAAGCCCGCACCGGCTCGACCCGGCTTGCCGGCAAGATCCTGCTTCCGCTGGCTGGAGAGCCCCTTCTTCTGCGTTTCCTTGAACGTGTGTCGATGTCCAAGTACGCAACGACCCTTGTGGTGGCCACGACGCAAAAGCCTCAGGACGATGAGATCGTGTCGCTCTGTGAGGGGGCTGGCTATGTCGTTTTCCGCGGACATGAGACGGATCTGCTTGATCGGCACTTCCGTGCAGCCAAAATGATGGATGCCGATGTCGTGGTGAAGATCCCCACAGATTGTCCGCTGATCGATCCGCGGGTGATCGACCAGGTGATCGAAGCGTTCCTGAACGCTTATCCGCACGTCGAGTACGGAAGCAACCTGCACCCGGGCACGTGGCCTGACGGGAATGACGTCGAGGTGATGACGTTCCTGGCTCTGCAGCGAGCATGGGCATCGGCCACCTTGCCGCATGAGCGCGAGCACACAACGCCCTGGTTCTGGGAGGACAATCATAACGTTCGCATGTTGAACGTTGAGCGTCTGGACGGACAGAAACTCGACGAGCGTCATCGGTGGACGATCGATCATCCCGAGGATTACCTGCTTATCAGAGCTGTGTTTGATGCCCTTTACTGGGACAATCCGCGGTTTCGGTGCGAGGACGTCCTGTCGTTTCTGGCTCAGCATCCAGAGGTTGATCTTATCAATGAGCACCTGCGAGGTCAGAGCTGGTATGCAACCCATCTGCAGAAGAAGACGCAGGAGTTCCCATCGAAACGGAGAATAGCCTCATGACGGCAGATCAGCGCGAAGAACTTGAGCAAGCCGCCCTGCGGGTTCGGCAGCACATCATAGGTATGTCCACCAACGGCGGCTGCTTCATTGGCGCGTCACTCTCGTGTGCCGACCTGTTGGTGTACCTCTACTGGCGGTTCTTGAACATTTCGCCGATGACGGTCAATGCCGAGGACCGTGACGTGCTCCTGCTGTCCAAGGGGCATGACGTGCCTGCCCTATATGGCGTCCTTGCCGAACGGGGCTTCATCAGCAAGGACCGCCTGAAGAACCACCTCTCGGTTGATGATCATATCTATTGGCATCCGAACCGCGCCGTCAGCGGCGTGGAGTTCCACTCCGGTTCGCTCGGGCATCTGCTCAGCGTTGGCATGGGCATGGCACTCGATGCGCGTATGAAGGGCCTGCCGACGCGCGTAGCGGTCATCCTGGGTGATGGTGAATTGAACGAGGGAAGCGTTTGGGAGGCCTGCCTTGTTGCCTCGGCGCTGAACATCGACAACCTTGTGGCGATTGTAGACCGCAATCATTTCCAGGCCAACATCCGTACCGAAGAGCTTGTACCGCTGGAGCCCCTCGCGGAGAAGTTCCGCGCTTTCGGGTGGGATACGATGCATGTGAACGGTCATGACATGGAATCGCTCGACGAGTGCTTTGGTTCCCTACAGCTATGCAGTGGCAGGCCTACCGTTGTGATTGCCGATACGCGTCGCGGTAAGGGGCTTCCCAGCATTGAAGAGCGCGCCGACCGGTGGTTCTGCAACTTCAGTCCCGAGGAGGCCGAGGCACTTCTGGACGAGCTCAGCGGCAATTCCCGTGCTACACTTACCTCAGAAACACTGATCGTCCGATGAACAGATACGAAACGCTGCTGCTTGAGACGGCTGCCCGCGATGAGCGCCTTGTGGTGATCACGGCAGAAAATCGGGGTCATATGCGCACGGTCCCGCCATTGCTCGGCGATCGCTTTATTGATGTAGGCATTGCCGAACAGACCATGATCGGGATGGCTGCAGGGATGGCCGTGCGCGGACGTGTAGTGGTGACGCACGCGTTGGCGGCGTTCCTGACGTTGCGTGCCTTCGAATTCATCCGCGATGATGTGGCGATAGCTAACGTGCCGGTGATCATGGTCGGCATGGTGCCTGGAGTGATGAGCGACGGGAATGGCCCAACACATCAGGCCATTGAAGACGTGGCGATCATGAGAGGACTGCCGAACATGGGTGTGTTCTGCCCCTGCGACGAGTCGGAGTTTATCGACGGCATGCGCGTGCTGCTCGAGTCGCGTCGTCCATGGTACGTGCGCTACATCAACACGCCCGATCTTGCGATCGACCGTGTGGCCTTTGAGCCCGGCGTGGCAAATGTGGTGCGCGGAGAGATGATACATCGTCCGGATGTGACCATCCTGACGTATGGCTTTCTAACGCGCCAGTGCATCGAAGCGGCCGAAGAGCTCGGACGCGACGACATACAGGTGCGCGTTGTTAACATGCGAACGCTCAAGCCTGCCGACGAGCAGGCCATCCTGCATGCTGCTGCCACAAGTGGGCTTGTGGTCACAGTAGAAGATCACTTTCTCACCGGCGGTCTGGCCAGCATCGTTGCCGAAACGCTTATGGCACATGGCAACGGGGCTAATGTTCTGACTATCGGCTTCCCGACGTGGTTCACGCCCGGCCGCCTGGGTGAAGTTCTTGCCCACGAGAGGATCAATTCCGCGGCAATCGCTCAACGGATTCGTCAGCGTCTTGCCGACATCGTGCATGCGCCTGCCCAGCCCCCTTCACTACCAAACGAGGTCAGCAATGTCTGAACCAACCTACCCGCAGATTCAGCGGTCGACCGAACTGCTCGAACATGCCGAACGACTGATACCTGCCACGACACAAACGCTTGCCAAGGGTCCGGGCCAGCACGTGCGCGGTGTGGCTCCGGTCTTTGCGCGTCGTGGTAAAGGGGCGTATCTCTGGGATGTAGACGATAATAAATACCTTGACTATTCCATGGCCATCGGCCCACTGATCCTTGGCTATGCCGACTCCGGTGTGAACCGTGCGGTGGAAGCTCAACTGCAGGACGGGATCACATTCTCTCTGATGCATCCGCTGGAGCTTGAAGTTGCCGAGCTTATCCGCACGATCGTGCCAAACGCCGAACGTGTGCGCTACTCGAAGACCGGCTGCGATGTCACGTCGGCTGCCGTGCGCCTTGCGCGGGCCTACACGGGACGCTCCACGGTGCTCTGCTGCGGCTATCACGGATGGCATGACTGGTACATCGCCACAACCGATCGGTCAATGGGAATCCCCCCGGCAGTGCGCGATCTGACGTATACCTTCAGCTACAATGACATGCAGAGCGTGTATGACGCGATCGATGCTGACACTGCGGCCATCATCCTTGAGCCGATGACCTTCGACGAGCCGAAGAGCGACTTTCTGCACGAGCTGCGACAGCTGTGCGACCAGCGTGGCATCGTCCTGATCTTCGACGAGATGTGGACCGGCTTTCGGGTTTCCCCGGGCGGCGCGCAGATGCGCTTTGGCGTGCAGGCAGACCTTGCGTGTTTCTCAAAGGCAGTCGCTAATGGCATGCCACTGTCGGTGCTGACGGGTCGGGCCGACATCATGCGTCTACTCGAACATGACGTGTTCTTCTTCACGACGTTCGGCGGTGAGGCACTCTCGCTGGCTGCGGCCAAGGCCACACTGCACCGTCTTGTCGACGGAGAAGTACTGCAGCGCATTGAGCTGATCGGAGACGAGCTCCGCGAAGGAATACGTGGAATCCTTGCCAACAACGACATGAGCTATGCTGCATGTAAGGGGCTTGGCGCACGCACAATGCTGGCTTTCTCTGACGTTGCCGGAGATCCCTTGATGATGCGCTCCTTCGTTCAGCAGGAGTTGCTTCGTTATGGCATTCTGTGGAATGGTTTCCATAACCTAAGTGCAGCCCATACGCAGCACGAGATCCAGTACACGCTCGATATCTATGCCGACGTTCTGCCGATGCTGCATGAGCATGTGCGCATGGGAACGCTGCCCATGGCGCTGAAAGGACGATGCGTCGAGCCGGTGTTCCGCAAAACAGGTGGCTTTAACACCAAGCCGCGTCAAACCGAGGTGCTGCGATGAACGTAATGTTCTCGCTAGAAGACCGCGTGGCCATTGTGACCGGCGCAGCGGGACTGCTAGGACGTCAGCACTGTCGCGCACTTGCCGAAGCCGGTGCGACCGTGTATGCGTGTGACGTGAAGGCCGATGCAGCTCGTGACGCGGTGGCTGACCTCGCAGGACATCACGTCGGTATTCAGCTTGACGTGACAGACCCAGAGAGCATTCTCGAGCTGAGGCAGCGTGTGATAGACGACGCGGGACGTATCGACGTTCTGGTGAACAATGCCGCCTTGAATGATATGGTGGAAGCGCCGCTTTCCAAAGGGACTCCATCGGCGTTTGAGAACTATCCGCTGGATCTGTTCCGCCGTGTTCTTGACGTGAACGTCACGGGGATCTTCCTTACCAGCCAGATCATCGGCACGCACATGGCTGACGTCGGAAGGGGCTCGATCATCAATATCGCTTCGACGTACGGCGTGGTGGCACCTGATCAACGTCTTTACAGACGCCAAGACGGAACTCAAAGCTTCTACAAAAGCGCCGCTTATCCTGCCTCGAAAGGGGCCGTTCTGATGCTAACGAAGTTTCTTGCTACGTACTGGGCTAGCCGTGGAGTGCGTGCCAACGCGCTGTCACCCGGTGGAGTTTCCAACGGTCAGGATGAGTTCTTTCAGCGCTCCTACGCAGATCGCACACCGATGGGCCGCATGGCCGAGCCCACGGACTATCACGGGGCGCTTGTGTTTCTCGCAAGCGACGCCTCCTCGTACATGACGGGCCAGAACCTGCTCGTCGACGGGGGATGGACGGCATGGTGAATGCAGCTGCCGAACACGATCATTCATTTCATCATCAATTTTACGCTCACTCTTCGCGGAGTCCACGATGAACCAAACGCCCCCTGCCACACTGCTCATCGGTAACGATCAGCCCGTTTATATCATTGCCGAGATCGGTATCAATCATAACGGCTCGCTGGAGATCGCCTCAGAGATGATAAAGGGGGCTGCGCGTGCCGGTGCTTCCTGTGTCAAGTTCCAGAAGCGCACGCCGGAGCTGTGCGTTCCGCGCGACCAGTGGTTGATCGAACGCGATACGCCATGGGGTCGGATGACCTACATCGACTACCGCTACAAGGTGGAGTTCACCGAAGACGACTATCGTGTTATCGATCAGCTCTGCCGCGAGCTCGGGATCGACTGGACCGTTTCCTGCTGGGATGAGGAGGCGGTTGCCTTCATGGAAGCATCCTTCGACGTTCCGTTCTACAAGGCGGCTTCGGCCTCTCTCACTGACATCAAACTCCTCAAGTCCATGGCCTCTACCGGCAAGCCGCTGATGATCTCTACCGGGATGTCGTCGCTCGAGGAGATCGACTCTGCGGTGGGTAGCCTTGATGGACACCGCCTGATGATCGCCCATGCAACATCTGCCTATCCATGTGCCACCGATGAGCTCAACCTGAAGATGATCCAGACGCTTCAGGATCGTTTCCCGCAGAGCCTCATCGGTTATAGCGGTCATGAGGTCGGCCTTGCAACGACGTATGCTGCGGTCGCGCTTGGCGCACGGTTCGTCGAGCGGCACATCACGCTCGACCGGGCCATGTGGGGCACCGACCAGGCCGCGAGCGTGGAGATAGCCGGACTCGAGCGCATGATCCGCGACATCCGAGAGATCGAACGTGCCCTGGGCGATGGCGTCAAGCGCGTCTACGAAAGTGAGATTGGTGTGCGTTCGAAGCTTCGGCGCGTGGTCTCATCGGTTGCGGGAGACGAGTAAATGTCGGGTGTTTCCCTAACAGCAGCATGCACGGCGGCGATCATCATTCTGGGTGGCGTACTCATCCTGCTCGAGAGGCGCTTCCCGCATACGAAAGGGCAGCACCTTTTCAGGGAGGGGTTCTTTACGGACCTTGCCTTTTACTCGCTGCTGCAGAGCTACCTGCTTGGGGTGCTGATCTTCGGCGTCATTCAATGGGTTGATGATCATACGGCGCTCGAGCGTTTTCATTTCGTGCGTTCGCAGTCTTTGGCGCTGCAGCTTGGCATCTTCCTGGTAGTGCATGATCTGTACATCTATTGGTTTCATCGCTGGCAGCATTCGAATGCGCTACTTTGGCGCATCCATGAGGCGCATCATTCGACGAAGGACGTGGACTGGCTCAGCGGCTCGCGCTCGCACAGTTTGGAGATCATGGTCAACCAGACCGTCGAGTTTCTGCCAATCATGCTGCTTGCCTCTCCAGAGGTAGCGATCATCAAGGGTGCGATCGATGCCGTCTGGGGCATGTATATTCACTCTAACATCGATGTGCGATCAGGACGACTGCAGCGGATCATCAACGGACCCGAGATGCATCGATGGCATCATGCCGATGACTCGCGATCACACAATCGGAACTTTGCCACCAAGTTTGCAATCTGGGACTGGTTGTTCGGCACAGCCTATCTTCCGGAGCGGGAAAAGCCACAGAGGTACGGACTCCATGATGAATTCCCCAAGGGGTACATCCGACAGCATCTCCATGCCTTCCGTCGTCGAGACTGAAACGGACGACGATATCGACGTCGAGGTTGAGATAACCGAACGTGAGCGTATCGATGCACATCTTGCCACGCCGCTGGACGTTGATACGATCATTATCTCAGATCTTCACTTGGGCTCGGATGTTGCTCGTTCAAAAGCACTGCTGATGATGCTCAAGACGCACACGTATCGTCGGCTTGTGCTCAATGGAGATGTCTTCGACGATCTGAACTTCAAGCGCCTGACGAAGGACGATTGGAAGGTTCTCTCGCTGCTGCGACGGCTCTCGAACCCGCGTCGAGGGATCGATGTCATATGGGTCGTGGGGAATCATGACGGCGGGGTTGCCGAGATCCTGACGCATCTGCTGGGCGTTCCGGTGCATGAGGAGATCGTCTTCACCGTTGCCGGGCGTCGGCACTTGGCAATTCATGGACATCAGTTCGACCGCTGGATCACCAAGCACGTGACGATCACGGCAATCGCCTCGTCGCTGTACCTGCTTCTGCAGCGTTTAGACCCGCATCATCGTATGAGTCGGTGGGTGAAACGAACCAGCAAGAAGTGGCTGCGATTGAGCGACAAGATCGCCCACGACGCAACGGCTCATGGTCGGCGCGACCATCAGGTACAGGTCGTTCATTGCGGGCACACACATATGCCGGGCATCAAACAGATAGACGAGATGATGTACGTCAACTCTGGCTGCTGGACCGACAAGCCGTCGACCTACGTCACCATTGCCCACACGGGCGAGGTTACCCTGCACAGTATGTGAAAATGCGTTATCGTTGCCATGAGCTCTGCACATGCACGATCAGCATTCATCGCGACCCGTTCTCTTTGACGTCAGTCATGTGACGAAGTCATACCGCATGGGTGAGCTTGACGTTGTGGCTTTGAATGACGTCTCGCTCACGATCCGGGAATCGGACCTGGTGGTGATCCTTGGAGCATCGGGCAGCGGGAAGTCGACGCTGCTCAATATCCTTGGCGGACTGGACGTGCCAACCTCGGGCAGTGTCAGGTACCGGGAAACGGACCTATCACATGCAACCGACGCGGAGCTCACGTCATTTCGTCGCTCGTCGATTGGCTTCGTCTTTCAGTTCTACAACATCATCCCGAGTCTGACGGCACTGGAGAATGTTCAGCTGGTAACGGATCTTGTTGATGCGCCGATGGATCCTCGTGAAGCGCTGGAGCTGGTCGGCCTTGGAGGCCGCATCCATCACTTCCCGTCGCAACTCTCAGGGGGCGAGCAGCAGCGCGTAGCGATAGCAAGGGCTATTGCGAAACGTCCCGACGTGCTTCTTTGCGACGAGCCGACGGGTGCCTTGGACTTCGAAACCGGCATCCTGGTGCTCGAAGTGATCGATATGGTCCACCGGGAGCTTGATGCCACCGTTGCGCTCATAACCCACAACGCCAGTATTGCCGACATGGCCGAACGCGTAATACGCATGCGCAGCGGCAGCATCGTCGAGGAAGTCGTTCCCGTCAAACGCAAGCTTCCGCGCGAGCTCTCGTGGTAGAAGCATGAGCCCCTTATCGACCAAGCTGCTGCGCGAGGTGCGCCACATGCGTGGTCAGCTGATTGCCATCATACTGGTCATCGGCGCGGGTATCGCCAATTACGTGGCATTCCAGAGTACACATGCATCGCTGGTGCGTTCGCAGCAGACCTACTATGCCGAGTCAAACTTTGGTGACGTGTGGCTGCAGGTGCGCCGTGCGCCGATGGCGCTGCGTGAGCGGATCGAGTCGATCGATGGCGTTACCAGCGTGGACATGCGTGTCGTGGCCGGCGTGGTCGTCGATATTCCGGGTCTGGATGATCCGGCGAGCGGCATCATCACGAGCGTTCCTGCGCGTGGTCAGCCCCCTGTCAACCGCCTGAGTATGAGATCGGGCAAATGGTTCTCGCCATTGCCTGACAATGAAGTGATCGTTTCCTACGCCTTCGCCAGCGCTAACGGCTTTCGTGAGGGCGATACGATCAATGCCATCGTCAACGGACGTTGGAAGAGGCTGACGATCATCGGAACGGCACTGTCGCCCGAGTGGGTGCTTGAGCTCGTTCCGGGGTCGATGATGATCGATAACAAGCGTTTCGCCGTGATGTGGATGGCGCACGAGGAGCTCGCGTCGCTCTATGACATGGAGGGGGCATGGAACAGCGCCAGCATTGATCTTGCTCCCGGCACGCCGGTGGGCGGAGTGCTCGCTCGTCTTGACGCGATGCTACGACGCTTCGGAAACACCGGTGCCATCGCCCGTGATGACCAGTTATCGCACAAGTTTCTGTCCGATGAGATTCGGCAGGCATCAATGACGGCTTTGTTCGTGCCGGCGATCTTTCTCGGCGTGGCCGTCTTTCTTCTGAACATTTCGCTGCTGCGTTTTGTCACCACTCAGCGTGCATACATCGCTATTCTCAAGGCGTTCGGGTACAGCAACATGCGCATATCGATGCATTACATCGGATTTGCCGTTGTTGCCGTCGCCGGTGGCACAGTGCTGGGTCTGGTTGGGGGCTTTGCCATCGGCGTCAAGCTGCTGAAGTTGTATCTCGACTTCTATCGTCTCCCCGTGATGGAGTTCGATGTACCGGTCTTTGTCATAATCGTTACGATCGCAGCGAGTCTTCTTGCTGCATGCTTAGGGGCCGTAGCAGCGGTGCGCACCATCGTGCGTCTGCCGCCGGCTGAAGCCATGAGGCCCGAGGCACCGCGGTCGTATCGCGGCGGTATGATCGAACGCATGGGGGTGGCCAGGTTCTTCACGGCCCGCGGGCTGATGATCGTCCGTAATGTGCTTCGCCGACCCGTGCGCGCCGGCGTCAGCGTCCTGGCAATTGCCCTGGCAATGTCGATCCTGGTACTGGGCCGGTACTTTCTGGAGATGTTCGATTCGATCATTGACGTGCAGTTTCACCGCGTAGCGCGAGAGGATGCGGTGGTGACGTTCATGACGCCGCGCTCGCACCAGGCTGTGCATGACCTTGCCGCACTTCCGGGCGTGATGTCGGTAGAGCCATTTCGTGCCATAGCTGTTGATCTTCTCTTTGGCCGTTCTACAAAGAGAACCGTTGTGACCTCTGTCCTCGGCGATCCCGTATTGCATCGTATAGCGTCGATGTCGGGTACGCCTGTGCACGTGCCCGCCGAGGGTGTTGCATGTTCATCGTTCATGGCACGAACGATGGGCTTCGGCGTTGGAGATACTATTGAGCTGCGACAGATCGACGAGCAGCGGCGCCAATTCCGTGTGGTCGTCTCGGCTCTCGTCGAGGACATGATGGGCGTGCAGGTCTACGCCTCAGTGGGCGTGACATCGCAGTTCCTGCGTGAGCAAGGGAGCATCAGCGGTGCGTATCTGCAAATCGACCCGCTGCATCGGAAGGAGTTTAACCGTGTAATCAAGCGCCTGCCGTCAATGTCGAGCGTGGTCTTCCGGGAACGCGCGATGCGTAGTTTCGATGAGAGCTACACGCAGTTCATGGACATTTCGAATTTCTACATCATCTTCTTTGCCACACTGATCGCCTTTGGCGTGGTCTTCAACAACGCCCGCATCGCCCTGAGTGAACGCGGCAATGAACTTGCCAGTCTGCGCGTGCTTGGGTTTTCCAATCGGGATATCACCATCGTGCTGCTCGGAGAACAGCTCGTGATCATTCTGGCAGCTCTGCCAATTGGCATGCTAGGGGGCGTTCTGTTTTCCATGTGGATGCCGTCGCTGATCGCTACTGATCTGTTCCGATTCCCGTTTTTCATGACAGCACGTAATCTTGCCAACGGATCGGTAACGATCCTCGTTGTCGCTGCCATCACGGGCGTCTTCATCCGCCGGCGTATTCGACGTCTTGATATGATCGCTGTTCTGAAATCTCACGAGTAAACCATGAGTCTTCGCAAACCCCGACATCTGGGCTGGATTCTTACCGGCATTGTCATCGTTGCCATCATTGCTGTTGCGCTCTGGCCCCGACCCGTCAGTGTAGAGCAGGTGGTGGTTGAACGCCGGGCCTTTGAGACTTCAATTGACGCTGATGGACTGATCCGTGCACATCATCGTTTTTCCGTGGCCATGCCAATGACGGGGATTCTTGAACGGCTCGACATTGAGCCCGGCGACAGCGTATCGGCTGGTCAGATCATCGCCCATGTCATCCCGCCGGACATAGACGCACGGCAGCGCGAGCAGGCGCAGGCGCATGTTCGATCGCTTGAATCAGGCACGGCGGAACTTGATCAGCAGATCGCTGCCATCAGCCCCCTGCTCGATCAGGCACGGCGGCGCGCCGAGCGCATGGAACGTCTTGGCCAGGCCGGAGCGGTTGCACGCGAACAGGTCGAAAATGCCGTTGATGCGCATACGCAGCTTGTGCATCAGGCCCAAGCGCTGCGCGAGCGGCAGCGCGCCACCGCCTATGAGATACAGGCTGCGCGCAGCGTACTTGCTGCCCGACCCGGCCAGCGTGTGGCCCTCAAAGCGCCGGTGGGTGGAGTTGTACTGCGTCGTCATGAAGAGTCCGAGCGAACCGTCTTGGCCGGCACGCCGATACTGGAGATCGGTGACACTTCGAAGATGGAGGTAGTGATCGACGTGCTCAGCGCCGATGCTGTTAGGGTTGTCCCCGGTATGGCGGTCCATCTTGATGGATGGGGTGGAGACACTCGTCTGAGCGCCGTGGTTCGGCGCATCGAACCGGCCGCGCGCACGAAGGTCTCCTCGCTCGGAATTGAAGAGCAGCGTGTGAATGTGCTCGCCGATCTAACCGCATGGCCTCCAGCACTCGGCGATGGGTATCGCGTCGAGGCGTCGATCGTCACCCTGCACATCGACACGGCGACCTGCGTGCCCCTTGGCGCTCTTGTTCGACAGGCCGATCAGTGGTACGTGTATGTGAATGACAACGGCACGGCTCGGCGTAGAAGCGTTCAGCTTGGACCACGCAACGCCTTAGTAGCCTCCGTGCGACGTGGACTTCTGGCCGGCGAACGTGTACTGATGCACCCTCCCGAGACCCTCCAGGATGGTGATCGCATACGCTGAACTTGGCTGGCAGGGGGCTTATCAGGCCGGATAGGTTGTTGCTCCGCTCGCCCCGTGACATGACTTGAACTTCATTCCGGAACCGCACGGACACGTTTCGTTGCGTCCGACCTTGCGTCCGACGTTGCGAACGGTTGCCGTAGACTGACTCTCCTTCGAGGTGTTCGGGTCGGACCCCATGGTGGTTGTCGCACTTGGATGTGAGAACCGAAGTTGGCGTGTTGGCGTGGATGTCGCCACCGACGGTACGACAACAGGACGCGCCGCAGCAGCGGCGGCCGGTCGTTCGACGGCTTGCGGGAAGTACTTGAAGGCGAATGATACAGTAGCTTCGTTGATCTGATTGATCAGGTCGAGGAAGACTCGGTATGCCTCTTGCTTGTACTCAAGGATCGGGTCTTTCTGGCCGTATGCACGGAGGTAGATGCCTTCTTTCAGGTCGTCCATCACGCGCAGGTGTTCGCGCCACTCGTCATCCACGGCACGCAGCGCAGCCACGCGCTCGAGTTGTGACATGAAGTCGTGTCCGAGCATGGATTCCTTGCGGTCATAGAAATCAACGACGGCTTCCATGACCCGTTCCATGACCTGCTCCTTTGATTCGGAGGAGAATGCCTCAGAGGTCAGATTCGGTTCACAAAGCATCTTGGCACGGATGGTGTTCATAAAAGCGACGTGGTCGCCCGATGGGTGGTGTTCATCATACCATAGCTCGCAGAGTTCGGAGGA
>CALRYC010000007.1:0-86187 GCA_943372295.1 Chitinophaga pinensis | reverse complement strand
TCTTCCGTTGTGAGACTTTGCACGGAAAGGGGCGTTTCGGCACGCTTACCAAACGTAACCGCCTCGACGACCACTTCTTCAGATGAGGAGAACGTTGGCTCGAGCTCGATCGTAAGGTTCACGATGTTACCCGAGGTGATGACAGTATTGAAGAGCGACTTCGGCTTGTACCCTACCGAAGAGACGGTGATCGTGTAGGACTTCGGCGGTATACCCTTAACCGTGAACTCGCCCTTACCGTTGGTGTAGGCTCCCAGCTTGGTGCCTTCTACGCGGATCGTAGCACCGACCAGTGCTTCTTGCGTCGCGGAGTTCTTTACCGTACCCGTCATGGTACCGGTGGATTGTGCCTTGATCGTTATCGTCGAACTTGCCACAAGGGCAAGCAAGCAAAGCCATGCTGTGCGCATCAAATTCCTGTGCAGTGAGGATGTGAAGTGTCGAAAAACACAAAGCCCCGACGCGCGGTTCCCGCATGCCAGGGCCTTAGTACTATCTTGGTTGTTATCAGCGCAGCAGAATGCCACCGCTCGAGGCGAACGCACCGGCAAACACCAGCGAGATGATAGCCATGAGCTTGATAAGGATGTTGAGAGCCGGACCCGAGGTGTCCTTGAACGGATCGCCCACGGTGTCGCCGACTACGGCAGCCTTGTGCGTGTCGGAACCCTTACCGCCATGCACGCCTGTTTCGATGTACTTCTTGGCATTGTCCCATGCGCCGCCGGAGTTGGCCATGCTGATGGCAAGCATCACACCGACGATGAGCGAACCGATCAGCACGCCGGCAAGCATCTGTACGCCGAAGAGAAAGCCGACAACAAGGGGCGAGAGAATCACGAGAAGACCCGGAGCGACCATTTCTTTGATCGACGCGGCGGTGGAAATATCGACGCACTTGGCATAATCGGGTTTGGCCTTGCCTTCCATCAGGCCCGGAATCGTGCGGAACTGACGGCGTACTTCTTCGATCATCGCGAAGGCAGCCTTACCAACGCTCTTCATCGTCATGGCGCTGAAGGCAAATGGCAGTGCGGCGCCTACGAGCAGTCCTGCAAGGACGTTTGGATTCGTGATCTCCAGCGAGAGCACCTTACCGCCGGCTTGAGCACGCGTAAGAAACGCACTCGTAAGCGCCAGCGACGTCAAAGCGGCTGATCCGATGGCAAAGCCCTTGCCGATAGCGGCGGTTGTGTTACCTGCAGCGTCAAGTGCGTCAGTACGCTTGCGGATATCCTTGCCCATTTCGGCCATTTCGGCAATACCGCCGGCGTTATCCGACGTCGGTCCATACGCATCGATAGTGAGTCCAACGGCGATGGTGCCCAGCATGCCGATGGCCGTCAGGGCGATACCATACATACCGGCAAAGTAATATCCGACGACCACGCTGATGGCGATGAGAAGCATCGGGATAACGGCCGAGTTGTAGCCCAGGGCAAGACCGTAAATGATATTCGTCGCTGCCCCTGTCTTGGATGCATCGGCAACTTCGCGCACAGGCTTGTAGCGGTGCGATGTGTAGAACTCGGTGATCAGGCCGATGGCGAGTCCGGCAACCAGACCAACGGCCAGAGCCGTGAACACGCCCATGGCGTTGACCGACGTTGTGCCGACCATGAACGATTCGCTTCCGAAGGCCCAGTTGGTTATCGGATACAGTGCTGCAAGCATGATGACCGTCGAGATAATGAGCGCATTCTTCAGTGCGCCCTCCACTTTCTCTTCGCTGGTGGCGCGCACGAATGGCAGAGCCAGTATCGATGCCACGATACCGACGCCATTGACCAGCATCGGGAAGAGGAGGATGTTCATATTTGTTCCGCCGGTGGCCTGGTAGCCAACAGCACCGATAACGAGAGCTGCGCAGGTCGATTCCGCAACCGATCCAAAGAGGTCGGCACCCATACCTGCAATGTCACCCACGTTGTCACCCACGTTGTCAGCAATCACGGCAGGGTTGCGCGGATCATCCTCCGGTATACCGGCTTCGACCTTACCAACGAGGTCAGCACCAACGTCGGCAGCCTTCGTGTAGATGCCACCTCCAACACGTCCGAAGAGAGCCACCGCCGAACCGCCCAGACCAAAGCCGGAGAGGATCTCCATCTGCACTTCACGGCTCACGCCCGGGAGCATCGCATCAATGCCGAGCCACACCAGGATCAGGCCGACGACGGCAAGTCCCGTGAGGCCAAAGCCCATCACGGCACCCGATTCAAAGGCAACTGCAAATGACTTCTGCAACGAAACGCGAGCGGCCGAGGCCGTGCGGACGTTGCCAACGGTGGCGATCTTCATTCCTATGTAACCGGCCGCTACGGACGTGACGGCACCGCAGACAAAAGCAAGTGCAGTGTGACCGCCATGGTCGACCGTGAAGAAGATCAAGACGGCAAACAGGGCCATAAAGAGACCAAGAACTCGATACTCGCGGCTCAGAAACGCCATAGCTCCCTCGGCAATTGCCGTGGAGATCTCGATTAGGCGTGAGAGTTCTTCCGGCGATGAAGCCCCGTCTTCGATCTTTACCGACAGCACCCGCTGTCGGAAGATGACGGCAACAATCAGAGCCATTACGCCAAGACCCAGAATGATGAAAATGATCGACATGCAGAACCTTTCTCGTGTGAGACCAATGAATGTTCGACTGATTTTCCTAATTTCGCATCCCCTCAGGGACGCTTAGCTCAGTTGGTTAGAGCGTTACGTTGACATCGTAAAGGTCACTAGTTCGAATCTAGTAGCGTCCACCACGACATCCGCCCCGCGAGGGCACAAAGATAGAAAGCCCACCATTTTGGCGGGCTTTTTACATTTCAACAGGAAGCATTCTCAGGTGTGAGGTGTCAGGTGTGGGGTGTGGGGTGGGGGAGGTGAAAAAAACGAAAAAGGGTCGCAGCATTCTGCAACACTGGCAGTAGCGATAACGGCGATCGTGTTCGAAAAATGAAAAAGGGTTGCAGCACGCTACAACCCTTTTTCATCGATACTTTTACTTCGCGTCAACCTAAAATTCCGCAGAGCTGACACCCGAAACCCGAAACCTGAAACCTTACTGGCTCAGCTCATCCAGCGTCAGCGACTTTGGACGAACGATCGGAGAGGCCATCATACGGTTGACGACCATCTGTGAGCAGAGACCGATAGCGCGGCTGACGCCGAACATCACGGTATAGAAGTCGAACTCCGTCATGCCGTAGGCATAGAGGAGCGATCCGGAAGCGGCATCAACGTTTGGCCATGGGTTCTTGGCCTTACCGTGTTCTTTGAGGATGCCCGGCACCAGGCGGAAGATCTTGTGAACGATCTGCACGTTTTCGTCCGTCAGACCGTGCTTGACGCCAAAATCATGGAAGGCCGTGAATCGTGGATCGGTTACGCGAAGAACGGCGTGTCCATACCCAGGGATGACCTGACCGTTGCGCAGGCGGTTCCATGTGTACTCGGTCAGCTGCTCATCTGTTGGTACGCCGCCAAACTGCTCGCGCACATCCATGATGAAGCGCAGACATTCCTGATTGGCAAGTCCGTGCAGGGGGCCTGCCAGACCACACATGGCGGCTGAAACACTGTAGAAAGGATCGCTCAGCGCCGAGCTGACGACATATGAAGTCATGGCACTGACGTTTCCGCCTTCATGGTCAGAGTGGAGCACCAGGTACAGGCGGATGAGTTCTTTCCACGATGCGTCGTTGCTTACGCCAAGCATATGTGCGAAGTTGTTCGACAGGTCATTATCGTCCGTTAGAGGTGCGATCACATCGCCCTTGTCAAAGCGGATGCGGTAGATCGCAGCAGCAATTCCAGGAATCGAACCGACCAGACGTACGGAGTCGTTGACCATCGACTGCCACAACACATCCTTGCCAGCCCCCTTATCGTAGGCAGCACGGAATTCGCTCTCACGCTCCATCGCCAGCAGGCCAACGCTGAGCATGGCCATTGGATGCGAATCCTTAGGCATGGCCTTGAGCGTGTCGACAACGTACTGTGGGACGGCGTAATACTTGGCAAAGATGTCGCTAAGCTCCTTACGCTCGTCGGCCGTGGCGCGCTTGCCCGTCACCAGCAACCAGAAGGCCTCTTCAGGCGTGATGTCGGTGAGCTCGAGGATCGGCGTGTTGCGGATGCGCAGACCTTCGTCTGCGGACACGCTTGAGGTGTCACACACCAGAGCGGGCACACCGCGCATGCCACCGAGCACCTGTTCGATGGTCACACTACCGAGTACGGTCTCGCCGCGCTCCTTGAGTAAGGCGGCGCGCGTGGCGCGCAGGGCTTCTGCTTGTGACGTGAGATTCTCGTGAAGGATGCTCATGGCGGGGTACTCCTAGGTTTATGGCGTGCAAAACTAACACGTCGGTGCCATAGACCGAACGTGTTTATCGAGTCTTGATGCAACAAACCGTAACTTTCCAACCGAAATTCCCCAAGCAGCAAGCCCCATGAGCAAGATCTCCGTCATTATCGCCCACGAATACCTGACCCGTGTCAAGGCAAAGTGGTTTATTGTCTCTACTGTGCTCGGCCCGCTGGGCCTGGTACTATTGATGACCATCCCAGCGCTGGTAGCCATTCTCTCAGGCGACGGCGAGCGAGGCAAGGTGGTTCTGCTGGATAAGACGGACACGATCGCCCCGGCCGTGATTGCTGCCGACACGGCCAAGTACGAACTGGCCGGCACACGCTCGGAGAAAGAACTTGCCAATCAGCTGCAGAAGGAAGAAATCCAGGCATACGTGATCATCCCGGTTACGGTGCTTGACAGTTCATCGGTTACGATGTATTCGCAGGGTGGCTCCGGGATCTCGTTCGAATCGTCCGTTGCCGATGATCTCAAGCCGGTGATCACGCGGGCACGACTTTCTCGGGCCGGAGTTGATACGTCGGTCATCGACCTCGTCCGGCAGGACGTGGAGATCAACTCCCTGAAGCTTACCGAGAAAGGTGTGGAAGCCGATGCGTCAGAAGCATCCGCTGCTATCGGCTACGTGGCCGGCTTTTTGATCTACATGCTCATCTTCCTCTACGGCTCCATGGTCATGCGCGGCGTTGTGGAGGAAAAAGCCAATCGCATCGTGGAGGTCATCGCCTCCTCGGTCCGCCCGTTCGATATCATGCTCGGTAAAGTGGTCGGCATCGGTTTGGTAGGCCTGACGCAGCTGGCAATCTGGGGTATCCTCGGCATGGCGGCGTTTATCGGACTCGGCTACGTGCTTGGGCCGTTGATGGCCGACACAATGACGTCTCAGATGCCACCGGGCGGAATGCCAATGCAGAGCACAACGGATACGGCGGCTCTGCTGGCCAGCAAGGGGCTTGTTCTTCCCGCCATTCCGCTATCGTCGATCCTGATGTTTATCTTCAACTTCTTTGCGGGCTATTTCCTCTATGCCTCGCTGTTCGCGGCTGTCGGCTCGGCCGTCGATCAGGAGGCCGATGCACAGTCGCTCACACTCCCGATCACGATGCCGATCATCATGACGATGATGTTTATAGGCAACATTATCAGCGAGCCCAACGGCACATTGGCCGTGGTGCTCTCGCTGATACCGCTCTTCTCCCCGATCCTGATGACCGTGCGCGTGGCCGCCACCGACGTGCCGGCATGGCAGCAGTTGCTGTGCGTGGTTCTGAGTACCGGCGCGTTCTTTGGCGCCGTCTGGCTGGCTTCACGCATCTATCGCATCGGCATCCTGTCTTATGGCAAGAAGCCAAAACTCAAGGAGATCATACGCTGGATCACTCTGCGCGTGTGATAAGAAGGGGCAGACTCACAACGCCCCCTCCCTGCGTGATCATCACAATGTGCGGACCCTCGGGCAATGACTGCACGCTGAGCGTGGCCGAGCTGTCGTCCGCTGTCATCGATTCCTCGGCGACCTTCCGACCGTTGAGATCGAAGATTTGGATCGTCGCCGGAGCAGCCTCGGGAAGCCGTCCAATGCGCACTCGCTGCACCTTCACCGTGTTCGAAGCCGGCTGCGGCGCAAGCGAGAAGCTTGGAGTCATCCGTCGCAGGTCACTCTCCAACTCCGACATGCCAATGTGGGTGGTTGAAACAACTTCAACGAGCGATCGGCAACGAGAGCCGCCATTGACGCTGATGAGACGCTCGCAGGAGATCGTGTATGATCCATCAGCCGCCGGCATCAAGATCGTGTCGACCGTGTCGAAGCCTCCATTAGAGCGACGCTGCGAGTAGACAACATTAAGTGGCAATGTTGTGAACACCGGCCATTGGCGTCCGCCTGTGGCATTCTGTACCTGCGTGATACGCACCGAGAGCGCCGACGTCTCTCCAGGCCGCTGTTCAATGGCAAGTTGTGCCCAGCCCTTGCCGGTGACCCATTCGGAGAAGAACGCATCGGTCCTCTCAGCAAGACCCGGGGCGATAGCCCGCCGGAAATCGTCCGTAACTGCCGTCGCATAGGCATGATTCGAGACGTAGGTACGAAGCGCTCCGTAAAAGGCACTGTCACCCACGATGGCCCTGGCCATGGCCAGCACAACCGCCCCCTTGGCATAGATCGTCCCGGGATAGTTTGACGAGGGGGCTTGGCGTGGAAAGTCCTCCAGTGCGAAGACACCCTCACTCTTGGATATCTGCGTGATGTAACTACGCGCCTTGCTCTGCACGGTGGAAAGGTATGAAGGCCAGCCGCGAAGAGCCTCCAGCCAGGAGCATTCACTGTAAGTGGCAAAGCTTTCGGTCAACCAAGCGTATCGGTAATCGCGCGGAGAGACACAGTCGCCAAACCACTGGTGCGCCAATTCATGCGCAGCTGTCACATTGGAAGTGTCTCCAGAACGAGCGATCGATAGTGCAAGCGCTATCATCCCCTGATGCTCCATGGACCCCTTTACGGAGTTGTAATAGCCCACTTTGTCGAAGGGATAGTCTCCATACAGCCCTGAATACACCTCCGTCATTCTCGGCACTAGCCGATAGGAACGGGCACTGATAACGCTGTCACGGCGCAGCACGTAGAACACATGCGGAACCCTGCCCGGCAGCGAGAAGGTGCGAAATCGTGCCGCTGCAAAGGTCATCAAGTAGGTGGCGATCGGACGCTGCTCGGTCCAGATGTAGGTGACCGAGCCGTCGGCGTTCCGCTGGCGTGGACTTTCCAGACCGTTTGATGCAACAACCCAGGAGGAATCTGGCACGGTGAAGCGTCCGCCGAACGTCACCTTATCCGAAGGATGATCATAACACGCCAGCCAGTGCTGCGTAGCGCCAACCGATGCGTTGGCAAAGCCAACGCCAAGGGCATAGAGGACACTGTCCTCATATTGCACCCCACCCCACGGCGAGCTGCCGCCTTCATTGGTCATCGTGCCCCGGTAGTAGATCGACACCGTCGAGACCGAGCCCGAGTCATGCACGCCCGGCACCACCACTCGGTGGTGCATTGTATCATCAGCCGGCACACCGTATGTCTTGCATTCACGCGACGTGCCGTCAATGACCACGGAATCGATGCTAAGCCCCCTGAGGTGGAACTTGTACTCACCGTTCTCAACACGAGACGTCCACGCAAGACGCGTATCAACACGACCTTCAACGAGACGCTTTGCCGGGTCGGGGAATCGTACGGCAACGTCATAGTGCTGCACGTCAAATGTCTGTGGACGGAACAGCGTAGGACGCGAGATCTGCGCCATCGCACTGAGGTGCATCAGCAGCGCGAGAACAATGAGGGTAAGGGGCTTGTCCATATCGCGCTAATCTACCACGTTAAAAAACACGAGGGGCCGCAACGGATGTTGCGACCCCTCGGAATGTCTATCTGTTTAGAGTGATTAACGGACGATGATCAGCGGCAGCGCGAAAGCTGTTTGACCATTCGTCACGTGAACCATAACCATGCCGGTTGGCAGTTCCGCCGTTGGGAGTGCGATCGACACCTCACCGGCAGCAACCACCGTTGCAAAGCGGGCAAGTTCGACGCCTGAAACTGAAACGATGCTGACCATGGCTTCACCGGCGCGAGCATTGAATCGGACCGTGGCATCACCGGTGGTTGGATTAGGCCACAGGTTCAGCGTTGAGCCAACCTCGTTCAGCGGCACATCGACACTCGACGTGGTAGGACGCAGACCGATCGACACGACGCGCTCAGGCGTTGTTGCATCAATATCAACCGACTGAACAGTTGGCTCGAAATCAAAACGATCAGCCGCAATGGTCATCGTACCGACAGCCAGATTCGCAAGATCGAACGCGCCTTCGTTTTCGGCAAGGCTGAAGTCGATGATCGTACCGTCTTCGTCACGCGCTACAACGAGCGTCCCCGGAACACCGGCAGACTGCTGAACCTTGTCGCTCTGCTTGTTGACAATTCCGCCGCGCTTGTCGTAGACGAATCCACGGACGCGACCCTTACCGCGCTCAGACTTAACGGTGTCGAGATTGATGTCAAAAACCAAGGCGACCATAACATCGCCAACACTGACACGCTGTGCCTTGCCCCATTCCGTGGCAGCCTTCTGACCCGCCACCATCCAGCCGGGGACGAATGGACGCCCAGCAGGCAGTCCAAGAACAACATACTCCCCAGGCTCAAGATCCGTAAACATGAAGCCACCGTCCGAGTTGGTCTCGACCGTTACTGCGGTGATCTTGTTGAGGACCGTATCGCCCTTGTCGTTTGTGCGAGTTACGAGCCGATGTGCAACAACCTTGCCGACAACCGGAGCGCCGGTATAGAAGTTCTTCATGGCTCCCGTGAAGCCGTTGTTACGTGCAACGCGCTTATCCATCGGGAAGTCAATGTTCTTCGTGCTGGCGGTAACGGTCAGGACCGTAGCCTTTGTCGCGTCGTTCGTGTTTTCCCAAAACTCGGCCAGATACTGCGATGCGTTCGGTGCGTCCTTTGTTGGAACGGGACGAACCATAGCGATGTAACCGACACCGGACTGCACCTTTGCTTCATACGTGCCATCGGCACGAACTTCGGCAACGACTGAACGATACCGGTCATCGGCAGCATTGTTCTCCTTGCCGCGACTTTCAAAGACAACAACGCCCTTGACAGCTTCATTTGTAGCGGCGTCATAGACGCGTCCTTCAACGACCACGAGCACAGGCTCTGGGCGCTGTGCAACGGCAAAGTTGATCTCTGTCATTGCATCGCAGACCGCTGTGACATCCTTCGCTTCCGAAACCTCGGTCACGTTCTCATGCCACTCAGCAAAGAAATTGCGTCCTTCAACACGGAGCTTGTACGTGCCTTCTGGCACATAGAGGTAATACTTGCCATCAGAGTTGATCTCCGTCTTGTACACCGGTTGGTATACTTCGGAGTTGTTGCCCTCGCGGGTGACCTTCTGAAGGCGCCATGCCGTAACAATGCCTTCGATCTTTCCGCCCGCGGCTGGATCATCATACGTGATCGTACCATAGATCTTCGAACAACCCTTCTTCGGTGTTTCGCCTTCCTTGATCTCGAGCACATACGATTGCTTGATCGTGGTGCGCTGGCCATTGATTTCGGCAGTGGCTGCGATAACGATCTCATAACGTCCAGCAAGCGGTGATTCCCACTTGACCAGACCTGTGTTCTTTTCGATGGTCATACCGTTCGGACCGGCAACGAGTTCATAGCTGACGACCGCATTGCCATTGACGACACCCGCACGGGCTGGATAGGTATAGGTGCGACCGGCGGAACCGAACTTAAGCGGCTCGGTCAGGAATTTGAAAGCGCCGTCTTTGCCATCACCAACGGTCAGAACAAAGGCCTGCTTTGTCTCGTAGTCCTTTCCATCCTTGGAAACTAGTGCACGAACGGAGACCTCAAAACGGCCGGCCTTTGGTTCATTCCACGTGATAAGTCCACCATCACTGATGGTCATACCCACAGCGTTTGTTTCGAGCTTGTACGTGATTGTTCCCGTAGCCGAGGTCTCGATCTTCGTTTGATAGGTGTATGGCTTTCCGATCGTAGCCGTGGCTACCGGAAGTGATACGAACTTGATGACAGGTGTTTCTCCCTTTGATAGCTCGACCGTTGCGATGGCTGAACGACCGCCCTCACCACCGTCTGCCCAGAACCCACTGACGTAGAACGTGTAGGTGCCTGACTTAGCGACCTGCGCAACGAAAGAGTGGATGTTCTCACGAACGTTCGGAGAGTGTGCTACCGTTGCTATGCGAGAGAACTTCGACATGTCTTCGGTGATACCGGAGGCCTGATAGACGTAATACTTCATCGGGGCGGGATCACCTGTGATACCGTTCCATGTGATGATGACCGTTGTTGAAGTCTGGCCCGGTGTGGCCTTAAGTCCCGTGGGGACCGGGCGAACCTGTGCGCTTAGCGATAGAGCTCCTACAAACAGGAGCACAACGCTAAGAAACCGTTGAATCGTAGACATGCGTGACATGGCGATTCTCCTAATGAATGATGATGATGATAAAGGTGGATTTCGAGCTAAAGCGTCCGGCACAGTTGTGACGGACAGTGGATGATTCCCCACGGATGAAAAACGTTACACGGTATGCCCTTACAGCGTAAGGGTGAACGATCCGAGCGCCTGCTGCTGAGGGGCGGGACTGAAGTAGCCGTCTTTGTTGATGAACAGGTAGATGGTCATGGTGACCACCCGAGGCTTGCCTTCCTGCCGAGCATGCTCGGCAATGACGATCGAAGCCGTGTTGGTTTTGGCATCCGATGGATACGTCTGCAGGTTACCCCAGTTCTGTCCAAAATCGGCGCGTATCTGTACCTGGCCCTGAACCAAAGGGATGATCATTCCGTCGCCGGCCGCCGAATCAAGCCGCAGCCGGAATCCATGCATGAGAGGCGACTTCCCTGTCGTATCTGATGCCTCCATGGTGATGTCAAACCAGAAACGCATCGGATCGGCCGTCGTGTCGATCTTGATCGTGGGAAGCCCCTTGACGACCATTGAGCCGTAAGCGGTGGAAAACTCGACCTTGTACGACGCAGGCGTGATCTTGGGCGCCGGCGTTACCGGGGTCTCTTTGCGATTTGCATCGGTATCAAGCGGCGACGTACACGACGCAGCACCAAGCCCCATGACGATGGCAAGAATGATCATACCGATGAAGGTGGTGGTAAAGCGTTTCATAGATGATGGTAATGTCGTCGTGTTCGTTACAGTCGAACGGCAACACCATAGGTGAAGCCGTATTTGGAGGAAGTGAACCATTGATTCTGATGAGTGAATCCCAAGGCAGAGCCCTCGATGCCAAGCATGAAGGATAGCGGTCCCACAGGAGAATACATCACACCCACGGAGCCACGTCCGATGGGGCCGAACTGCGTTCCGCCAACAAGTGCCTGGGCAAAGGGGCTGAACCCGCTCGTGCCGATCTCCGGGAAAACATGTCGGTAGCTCAGACCTGCCCAGGTGACAAGGGGCTGAATCTCAAAGCGAACCTCTTGCTGGTTTCGGATGCCGCTGAAGACCATCGGGAAGGACTCCGAGCCGATCTCCACACCAACCGCATCGGTAGGCGTCATGCGGTACAGCATGGCAAGCGAGAGATTGTCGTACCAACCGGTCTGCGGTGTCACGGCAAGTGAACCGGACTGACCACTCAGTCCTCGCACGTTCAGTGAGAACGCCGGAACGTTCATCGGAGCGCTGATCGGCGTCAGCCGCTCTGCAACAAGCACGCGGTCGCTTTCCATGCGCCGGATGTCAAGCGTGGACGTGAATGCGCTCGGCACAATCTGCGTCAGCGCATCTTCCGTCGAGCGTTTTGTCTGTCGCGGCGCAATATTGGCCTGTAGCTCGGCTACCTGCCGGCGCAGGTTCTCGTTCTCGCTCATCAGCATAGCGTCTACAGGTGAGACGCGTTCGACGATCCTTTCAACAACGCTCTCGGCAACCCTTTCGGCCACTGGCTCTTGGCTGTTTTCGTTCGGCGCTGTAGCCACGGCCATACTCTGATGCGCCGATTCGCTTGAAGGGGGCTGCTCAGACGCTGAAGACTGCTGGGACATTTCCGAAACCAATCCGCCCCCTGACCCCGCACCTTCGGCGTTGGTCATCACTGCAAGAGTGATCCCTGCGGATGCAAGTGCCGCCATAAGCGGAATGCCAATCTTGGCCAACCAGGTGGTCATGAAACCACCCGAGTGGGTCATTGCCGCCGCACCGGCAGCTGCTCCAGCTATAGGCGCAGCAAAGCCAAGTCCGGCAAACACAGCACTCGTCAGCGGCACCGGTGGCACAAGCGTCGCCCGGTCATCCTGCACAGCATTGTGGATCATCATCAGCTGCATGAATTCCGAACGCAACTCCGAATCGATGGCCAGCTGCCCAAACAGCGCCGCCTCACCGGCTGAGTCCAGCTCTCCGTCCAGCAAATCGTTGATCAGTTGTTCATGTTGCATGTTGTTTTCCTTTCGTCATCCGTCATCCCTGCCTCGGCTGAATTGTCGTCGTACCCAGTCCCCAGTACCCAGTACCCTTCTTCTCATAGCTCGTTCAAATACGGCTGAAGTATCTCCTTGATTCGCTGCCGTGCACGAAACACCCTAACCTTGGCCGTATCAAGTTTGATGTTCAGCAGCGTGCTGATCTCGTTGTAGGAAAGCCCGTCGTACTCGCGAAGCACGAAGATCTCCCGCATGTCACTGGGCAAGAGCTCCAGAGCCATGCTGATCAGTTGCAGCATTTCGCCCCTTTCCGCATCTCTGGAAACACCCGGGTTGTAAACAGCATCTTCGAACTGAAGATTCTGCGAGCCGGCCCGCTTCTTTTCGTTGAGACACAGATTGCGGCAGATCGCCAGCGTATATCCGCGCACGTTCTCCAGATGCTCCATCCGATCGGCCGTCTGATACAGTCGCATGAAGGCTTCCTGGAAGACATCATAGGCCGCATCCCGACTTCCAAGAACACGCATGCAATAGGCAAAAACGTTCGGACTGAAGCGCGAATAAAGCTCCGTGAACGCACCCTCGCGCTTGTCGGTGCGCAACAAGGCGAAGAGTTCACTGTCGGTATATTCGCTGAATTCACGGTTCACGACCATAAACTAACCGAAGTTTGGCCAAAATGTTACCGGTCTCGGAGAAGATCACGTATCGCCTGGTCCGCAGTAGACGGCGCACCGTAATGGTCAAGATCGAACCTTCGGCCACCGTTGTCGTCAAAGCCCCTCTCTCGATGAGCGTCCAGGCAATCGACTTCTTCGTCAACAACCATCAAGAGTGGATCATCAGCAAGCTTTCCGAGGCTCGCGCCCGCAAAAGCATGATACCCCAGCGAACGACGCCACGGCAGGTATACCTGCGAGGCAATCTGCTGACATGGGGCTGGCACGACGCAGATATTGTCCTGCCCACCGATGTGACCGAATCGAATGCCCCGAAATGGTTGGCTCGCTGGCAGCGACGCCAGGCCGAATCTCATTTTGGCGAGGTGATCAACCAGTTTCTGCCCCAGCTTGGTGTGTCTGCCCTTCGATACTCGGGCTTTGCCATGCGAAAGATGCGCCGTAGCTGGGGTCTCTGCGGCGCCGGCGGACTTATCACGCTCAATGAGCACCTCATACGCACGCCGGATATCTGCATCAAAGGCATCATCGTTCACGAGCTGTGTCACCTTGTGCACTTCAACCACGGACCGGGCTTCCACTCCATGGTTGCTGAAATCCTGCCTGAACATCGTGTTGCCGATGCGCTAATCGATGCCTGGACAATGATCATCGATGAGAAATACGAGTCGTGACAGGTGATATATCTATCATACAAGCTCAATAATGAGTTTGCATTATTGTAGATATAATTTCATCCCTGCTTTAATTAATATATTACCCTATTTAATCACTACAGCGTTAATGTGATATATATCGCTTGACTAAAATAGAGAATTGCATGCATGCACTTCTTTTTGCACTAGGCAATATAGACGTGCAGTCACGCCGTATAGATTTCTAGCTACTCCGTATCTATTTACTCAGCCGCCACTATCTTTACAGACCAAAGAAAAAAGACATTTGTGCATGTCTTAATATAAAGACAATTGGCAAATGTCGTTTTGTGTTTGACTATATCGACTTTTGACTACTGCGCTACGACTTCATCAAACGCCGAAGTCAATGAAGCAGCGATCATTTCCGGAGTGCGCCCCTCAATATGGTGGCGTGGCATAAAGCCAACCAGCTGACCGTCACGCAGTAGAGCAACAGCCGGACTTGAAGGGGGCATGCCGGTGAAATATGAACGGGCTCGCTCGGTGGCCTCGAGATCCTGACCAGCAAAAACGCTTACAACGTGGTCGGGCTTCTTCTCATGCTTCAGCGCCAGGGCGACACCCGGACGGGCACCACCTGCTGCACAGCCGCAGACGGAATTCACCACGACCATCGTCGTGCCCGGACGCGCCATAGCTGCATCGACATCAGCGGGTGTGACAAGTTCCTGAACACCGAGTGATGTGAGTTCTTCACGCATCGGCTGCACAAGCATTGGGTCGTACGGCATTATGATTTTTCCTTTGATTCGTTAAGGGTATCGAGCAGATACTCCATTCCTAGGTGGCCTGCAATTAGCGGAAACTCTGACGTAAACTCATCCCATTTCGTGGAGTCGAGTTCAAAGGCGCGCTTTAGAAACGGCACAGCCGTAACCGGCTGTCCGGCAGCACAGAGGGTCTTGGCAGTTGCGAAATACGCCTCTGCCCAATTGGGCAGCAAACGGGTGCACTGGTCAAATCCAAGAAGAGCCTCGAGCATGTTACCTGCCTCGAGCTGGGTTGACGCATAGTCGTACCAGCATTCAGCATCATCCGGCTGCAGATCGAGTGCTTGTCGGTATGCCTCCAGTGAATCGTCGACACGTCGGAGATTGAACAGAACGTCAGCCTTTGCATACCACAGATCCGCATATTCCGGCTCAAGAGCCAGGGCGGCCTCGTAGTCGGCCAATGCCTCCGAGTGCAATTCCAGGGCGTCGTAGCAGGTGCCGCGACCATAAAACGACTGGGCGTGCGATGTATCCATGGCCAGTGCCTTAGTGAACATCTCGATCGCAGCGCGGAAGTCACCGGACTCCTCGAGGGACGACGCCAGGTTGTGGATCACCGGAATATCAGATGGATCGGCCCGGTGTGCCTGGCGATAGGCCTCAATGGCTTCCTGCGACCTGCCGAGGTGCGCATAGGCATTACCCATGTTGAACCACGCGTTAACGAAGTCGTTGTCGATCACCGTTGCCATGTCGTACGAACGGATGGCATCGCGGTATGCCCCTTTTTTTCCGCAGATGACACCGCGGTTGAACCACGCGTTCTGATCGTAGGCATGCATGTCGATGAGCTGATCATACACCGAGATCGCCTCGGCGTACTGCTCGAGCGATTCACGGCAAATGGCCGATTCGAAAAGTGCATCGCGTTCATATCCGGACTGACGTGCCAGATAGCCAAAGATCCGGATCGCCTCGTCATAATGTCCGCGCTTCTGCAGGATCAGGGCCTTCGTAAACAGTCCATCAAGGTTCGACGGATCGGAAGCAAGCACCTCTTCCACAACGGCGATGGCCTCTTCAAGCCGGTCGAGCTGCTCTAGAGCAATACCACGATTGACGAGGATCTCTGTGTCAACCGGATCAAGAGAAATGGCCCGGTCATACGCCTCTAGTGCCTCCGTCCAGCGGTTCTGGCAACCATAGGCCATACCCAGCTTGTGCCATGCATCAGATGCGTATGGGGCCTTATCGACCCATATCCGCGCGAACGTAAGCGCATCATCGAACTTGCTTGTCTCGAGGCAGTATTGAACGATCGACTCAAGTGCATCAGGTGTTGGTGCTCCCTGCTGCCAGTTTCCACTGCGCACAGACTCACGAAACCGCTTCAGGGTCTCATCGAGATCCCGTCGGTCCTGTTCGTCATTGTCGTTGTCTTCATACTCAAATTCTAGCATGTCAGCCCCGTATCAAGAAATTACGGATCGCCGATCACTTCAAAGACCAGGAACTTCAGGTACTGCGTCTCCGGCATGGAAAGCAGGACCGGGTGATCGGGAGCTTGCGAACCGCGGTGCACAAGACGCAGACGTTTTCGGATTCGTGCAGATTCCCGATAGAGGATATCAAGCAGATCATGCTCGCTGACAAGCTGCGTGCAGGAGGAAGAAACAAGCAATCCGCCGGGGCGGAGCAGCTTCAGAGCACTGCGGTTGAGCTCAGAGTACCCGGCAAGCGCCCCGCGAATAGCAGAGCGAGATTTGGCAAACGAGGGAGGGTCGAGAACGACCATGTCCCAGACCCGCTCATGCTCGATATGCTCGCGTAAGAGATCAAAGACATTGGCCTTAACAAACTGGCAGTTATCGAGTCCGTTGATCTCGGCATGCCGTCGAGCCCCCTCGATGGCCGTCACCGAAGAATCAACCCCAAGCGCTAGGCGCGCTCCACCGGCAGCGGCATTGAGAGCAAAGCCGCCGACATTGCAAAAGCAATCCAAGACGCTACGGCCGGCCGAGAGTGACCCCACCACGCGGCGGTTGATCTTTTGATCAAGAAAGTAACCTGTCTTCTGGCCGCCAAGAAGATCGATCTCCAAGGCAAGACCGTTCTCTCGAACATGCACCCGCTCAGGAATCTCACCCCAGACGACGGCATCGACAAGTTCGAGACCCTCCTTCTTGCGGGTCTGGGCTGTGTTCTTCTCAATGATACCCTTGAGATCGGGCAACTCCTGCCGGAGCGCTTCAATGACATGGGGCTTGGCACGATCCATCCCTGCTGAAAGCATTTGCAGCGCTGCGTACTGTCCGTATACGTCAACGATCAGCCCGCTGAGCATATCCGCCTCGCCGAAGACGAGACGATAGGCCTCTTCGTTCGGGAGCATCCGACGTCGCAGCTGGAGGGACGTCCGGAAACGTCGAACGAAAAAATCCGTGTCAAGTGTCTCTACCTCGCCCCCTAACAGGCGCACGGCAATCTTCGAAAGCGGATTGTACACGCCAGATCCGAGCGACGATCCGTCATGGGCCACAAGGCGCACGAGCTCACCGGGCACAGCATCGGGCGCATGCACCAGCTCATCACGATAGGCCCACAGGTGACCGTCGCGAAGGCGTCTTTCCTCACGCGGCTTCAGTGTTAGCGTTAGCATTGATGCTGGTTACTTCTTACCCTTACCCTCTTCATAAAAGTCCACTACATAGCCGGCCTTGCCCCATGCCCCCATTCCACCAAGCATGTTGCTAACGTTCTTCCAGCCCTTCTCGGACATCAGCTTGGCTGCTCTGGAACTGCGGCCACCGGCTGCGCAATACACCAGCACGGGCTTGTTCTTATCGATCTTGGCGATCATGGACTCGAATGCCGGATCGTTGTAGTTGGCCAAGACCGATTCAGCGATATGGCCGGCCTGGTATTCGGCGGGAGTGCGAACATCAAGAATGGTCACGCCACCCTTGTCGATTATGGCCTTGGCAGCCTTGACGTCGACGTCCTTGACCTGCTGGGCACTCATCGTACATGAAAACATCGTTGCGAGAAACACGAGAGCGATGGCGATCCTGATCATGCTCATTGTCCTTGTTGAATGTCGGAAACTGCCTTATTCACGGTCGTCCACGGACCACCATTGACTGCGGTATATCCCTTCGACGCGGCGAATGACGTTGCTTGACCGCTGCGGCCACCAGAGGCGCAGCAGAAGACGATGGGCTTTGCCTTGGGATGTTTCTCAAGAGCCGCAGGGACCTCGTTGAGAGGAATGTTCTTCGATCCGGCCACGTGCCCACCCTGATATTCGGCACGTGTTCGGACGTCGATGATGAGAGCTCCCTGCCGCAGCGCCTGCAACAGCTCGTCGTTCGAGCCGCCAAAAAGTGAACGCAACATACCGAGCATAGGAAGGGGCCTCTATCGCTGTTGTGAAGTGGAACTACCCGTGCGCACCGACTGGGCGCCCTCGGAGCGGCAATCTACGACGCGCAGTTGTCACGGATGTTGGCCCGGCTTCACGGCGCATGTCACGTTTCGCCCCCTTGTGGTCACATCGACCGAAACAACCACCGGTTTCATCATCATCATTCGGGAGTATGCCATGCATGGCTACAAAGGACTCGGACTGCATCTGATTCTCATTCCTCGTCAAGACTCAATGATCCCCCCGGACGTGAAGCACATCCTCGAGCAGACCGTCGATCTGACGGCGCGAAAGCACAGACTTGAGTGCGCCGCAACACATGCCCGAGAGGATCATCTGCACGTGCTGGTGTCGGTGACCGACGAGGCGGACATCGCAGACTTTATTGGCGACCTGCTGGAGAACCTCAGACGTCTAATGAGAGGTCAGGGTGCGCACCTACGCTCATTCGACTGGGACGAGGGGGTGCACGTGACGCTGTTGCCGCCATGGCACCTTGAGATCATGGCCAGCTTCGTCCGCGACCAGGATCGGTTTCACGAGTCGCGTACGCTCGAAAATGAACTCGACGAAGTTTTCCGCCCCAACAGTCCTCCGACCTTCTCCGACTTGGGCGAATCGCCGCGCATTTCAGCCCTTCAGATCCATTGAAACGGCAGTGCCGGCCTCGCCACGGGCGATCATGCTCATGGCCTTGGCAAAGCGCTGCATCTCGTCAACAGTTGTATAGACGGAAGGGGCTACCCGTAGCCCCTTGAAGTCCTCATGCCCGATCGAGACGGTGAAGATCCGATGCTTCTCCAGAAGATAACTCGAGACCTTGCCCGGATCCGTACCCTCGACGTGCACCAGACGCAGTCCGCACTGATTGTCATCGTCCTTGATGTCGGTTAGAAAGCGCACCGTCTCGTACTTCTCGAGCTGATCTGTCCACACGCTGTGCAGGTATCGCAGTCGCGCAGCTTTGCGCTCAATGCCCATGGCACGGTGGAAGGCAATGGACTCAATGAGGGCATTGTGCATCGCAGCCGGATGCGTACCGATCTCTTCGAACTTGCGGATGTTCGTATCCATCTCCTTGGGCGCAGACATCAGCGGCCAGATATCGGCGATGCGGTCCTTCTTGACGTAGAGCATACCGGTGCCGATCGGGCCCAGGAACCACTTATGAAGTGCGGTTCCGAAATACTCGCATTCGAGATCTTTCTGTGTGAACGGAAAATGTGCAAACGAGTGCGCCCCATCGACGAAGCACCGGATGCCGCGCTTCGCTGCCAGACGGCAGACCTCGCGCACGGGCAGGATCTGTCCCGTTAGAAACACCACATGAGAAATGTGGATGACCTTGGTGCGCGGTGTAATCGCCGCTTCTATATTATCGACCATGTCCTGACGTCGGCGAAGGGGCGTCGGTATACCCACTTTCTTCAGGACGATCCCATCACGACGAACGCGCTGATCCCAAGTGGTGAGCATACGTGGATAGTCATGCGTTGTTGTCAGCACCTCATCGCCCCGTTCGAGAGGCACGCCCAGCTGGAGAGTCTCAAGTGCCTCACTGGCATTGCGCATGATGGCGATCTCCTCGGCGTCGACCTCGAAGATCCCTGCCAACCCCTCACGGATGGTCTCAACCTGTGGTTCCTGGTGACGCCACATCTCATAGGCCGGCATGTTGTTGGCCTGGTCCGTATACCGCCGAAAGGCAGCCTGAACGGTACGGGGCGAGGGGGACACGCCGCCGTTATTGAGATTGATGATCGATCGGTCCACATCAAAGGCCTGCTGGACCGTCACCCAGAAGTCCTCGTCCGATGCAATCATCGCGGGTGGCACATTCGGCAGTGCCGTTGGCAACCAACGGGTCACCTCAGCTAGTGCATCAGAGGCAAAAAGTGCAGTCGGGCCGAGTGCCGCGAGCGAGCGCAGCATAGAACGTCGCGAGGTCATGCAGAAACTCCCAGGAGCCATGGCTGGTTATATTTGCGATTCTCTTTACGAAGGTACGACATGAAGACGACGAAGTTCCACACCCAACACCTTGCCTCCGGCGCGAAAATGGTCTCGTTCGCCGGGTTCGAAATGCCCATTCAGTATCCAACGGGTATAATCGCCGAACACAAGATCGTTCGCAGTGGTGTCGGGATCTTTGACGTCTCCCACATGGGTGAGTTCTTCGTTACCGGGCCGGACTCGCTGGCGCTGATCCAAAAGATCACTGTGAATGACGCCTCCAAGCTCACGCCCGGCAAGGCGCAGTATTCGGCGCTGCCCCGACCGGATGGTGGCCTGGTGGACGATCTGCTGGTCTACATGCTGGCGGAAAACTCCTACATGCTTGTTGTGAACGGCGCGAACATCGACAAGGACTGGGCCTGGGTACGTCAGCAGGCTGAAGGATTTGCCAATGTCGAACTTGTCGATCGCAGCGACGACTATAGCCTGCTTGCTGTGCAGGGACCAAAGAGCATTGAGATCCTCCAGAAGCTGACCTCGACGGATCTTTCCGAGATCCAGTACTACGGATTTGCTGAAGGCACGCTCGCCGGAGTGCCCATGATCCTATCGCGCACGGGTTACACCGGAGAGATCGGCTTCGAACTCTATTTCGCCGGAGATGTGGCCGTTGCCGAAACAGTTGTCAAGGCCCTGTTCGATGCAGGTGCCGAGCATGGCATCGCGTGGATCGGACTCGGAGCACGTGACACCCTCCGACTGGAAAAGGGGTACTGCCTGTATGGTAATGACATTACCGACGAGACGAATCCGATCGAAGCAGGTCTCGGGTGGATCACCAAGCTTGCCAAGGGTCCATTCAATGGAAGCGATGTGATCGCTGCGGTTAAGGAACAGGGCCCGCAGCGCAAGCTGGTAGGCTTTAAGATGCTCACCGAAAAGCTTATCCCTCGCAGCGGCTATGTGATTGCTCACGAGGGACATAACGTGGGCATTGTGACCAGCGGCAATCAGTCACCAACACTGGGCGTCGGCATTGGCCTCGGTTATGTTCCAACGGCACTCTCGACTCCGGGAACAACGATCGACCTCGCGGCGCGCGGCACAACGTTCCCAGCAGAAGTGGTCAAGATCCCGTTCTGCTGAGCTCGACTCCGCACCTACGTTCTCTAGCGGCTCCCCGACGAGTCACTCTTCGTCGGTTCGACGTCGTCGTCGATCACTCGAAGGCTGACACGCGCCGTGCCTGCTCTGATCATATCCAGATCAATAGCTGCCTGCTTTGACAGGTCGATGATCCTGGTCCTCTTCCAGGGCCCACGATCGTTCACGCGAACCACTACCCTACGTCCGTTAGCAACATTGGTCACAAGCAGCTTGGTATTGAACGGGAGCCATCGATGCGCGCATGTCCTGTCGTGCATATCGAAGACCTCGCCGCTTGAGGTGCGACGCCCGTGAAAGGCCTCGGCGTAGTACGAGGCAACCCCTGTGTCGGAATCACGACGCATGATCAGCGATGTCAGAGAGTCGCTCACCGTGCGGCCAACGGACACGCGCTGCGACCGCGTTACGCGCACGGCATTGGCTACGGTCTGGCTGTCGCGCTTTGTCACAACGGCTGTCGACGTATCAGATAGCCCCTTCTCAATAGTCCCGGTTGTGTCCTGATAGGTAAGCGACTGCAGAAGCTCAAGCTCTCGACGTTCGGCGGCGGCAGCGGTCTTACGGAGGGAATCGCTTCTCATGCGAACAAGCATGGACTCAACGCGCAGACTGTCACTGAGACGCCACTGGCGATCCCAATGCTGGCGCAGACTGTCCGACGACCGCCTATCGCGTTCGATCTGACGGCGTACGTCCCGCAAGGCCTGGGCCGATGAGTCAGATAACCGACCCTGCTGAGCGCGTAACGGCGCGGCTGCCAGCATGGCAGCGAAGACAATCAGCAGAAACATCACATGTCTCATGAGCGAAGGGGGCTAAAAGTGCTTCGATATCTGACGGCGCCTGAGGAGCTCAACAAGGTCGCGAACATTTTCCGTCATACCGCGCCGACACACGAGTACGGAGTTCTCCGTTTCAATGATGATCAGATTGTCGACATCCACAACGCCAACAAGACGCCCAGACCCTGCAGAGACAAGACAGTTCGTGGTTCGCACGGTGGTGACGTTTCCTTCGATGACGTTGTTCTTCCCGTCTTTAAGTGACATACGATAGAGCTCATCCCACGTTCCCAGGTCGCTCCACCCAAAGGAGCCCTCCACAACACCGATGGTCGGATCGCGCTCCAGAACGGCAACATCGAATGAAACGGACCTCATCTGACGATACAATGATTCAAGCAGTAGGGTGTGGTCAGCCCCCTGACCTCGTCGCTGCCATTGGCGCAGCAAGGGGGCGTGATCGGGCATGTACTGGTCGACCGCTCGATTGATGGCCTTTACAGTCCCGACAACGATACCGCTATTCCAAACGAAGTCGCCTGCATCAATGAATCGCAGGGCAGTGGCAGCATCGGGCTTCTCGGCAAAGGTGCGTACGCCCTTTACATGATCACGCAGAACCGGGTTGTCGCTCGTCATCGCATCACCAACCTGGATATAGCCATATCCGGTCTCGGGCCGTGTGGGCATCACACCAATGGTCATGATGCAGTCCATGGCCACAGCCGCCGTACTTGCCATGTCCACCACGACCTGGAATTCTCGGATGTTACTGATGACGTGGTCACTCGGAAGAATGACCATGACGACGTCGGAGCCGTATCGCTCCTCGATCTCGATTGCCGACAGTGCAATGGCCGGGCCGGTGTTACGTCCAAACGGCTCGCTGAAGATGCGCTCCGGCGCTACCATCGGAAGCTGTTGATGAATGTGGTGGTGAAGATCGGCCGTTGTGACCACGAAGACATCGCTGAGCTCAACAAGCGGCTGTAGTCGCGCAACGGTATTCTGGATCAACGTTCCTTCACCGATCGCATGAACGAACTGCTTTGGCTTTCTCTCGGTGCTCCGCGGCCAGAGCCGCACACCGAGTCCACCCGCGAGGATCACGGCAACGGTCTCCATGACGACGAAACTACGGAGCCCCGTATCTTCGCAGCTAACCATTTATGGAGTCGACATCATGCTTCGGCCAGTTACCGTTGTTCTTTTGATCATGTTTAGCGTCGTCTTTACGGCAGCACAGGATAATCGCCTGGATGAGCTGAGCTTTGACGAAGAGCCATTGCCGGAGGAAACCGTCGCCTACTCCTCCATAGGAATCGGCCCGGTGTTTTCGTTATTCACCCCCGACATGAGCGATCTCAACAGGCGTGCCACGCTGCTTGGTCTCGACGAAATGTCGTCGCCCTTTTTCCTGGCGGGTGCTGAGTTCTTTACCGCTATTGGTGTCTTCCCCAATTTCCGGCTGGGATTCTCCTGGCAGTCGGGATCAGTCGGCAGCAAAAAGGACTTCGTCAGTACTGGAGGGGGTTTAACAAAAAGTCTTGAGTATTCCGTCTCCATAAGGTCGCTGCATATCGACTACGCAATCGTCCCAGCGGCAAAGCTGGCGATCATCCCGGGGGTAGGCTTTGCTTGGGGCTATTCGACGATTACATCGTCGACGGTCAGCGGATCATACGACTGGGCGAGTGACACATCGCTCACCTCACAAGTGTTCCTCGAGCAAAGCTCATTGAGCATTCTTCCCAGGCTCTCAGTAGAATACTCCGTCACGCCATTCCTGAATCTGCGCGCGCAGGCTGGGTATGCTGTGCCTTTCTCGACGTCTGACTGGACTGCAAACACAAATGGTACGGCACTGAATGTACCGACGAGTATCAGCGTACAGGGACTGAGTGCACAGATCGGCATCTTCGTTGGACTCTTCAACTGATCGGTCAATCTGCCACGGGCTCGTAGCTCAACGGTTAGAGCAGCGGACTCATAATCCGTTGGTTGCTGGTTCAAATCCGGCCGGGCCCACTAATTTCTCAGCTGGCACACGACGCCTCAACGCCACCCGTCTCTGCGGCTGCGTGATTCGCCACCTCTCCATCGCGGTAGTAGTCCTCGCAGCAGCATTCCTGCTGCGAGCCGATGACGATCGTCCGCCACTTCGGCATATCACCAACGAGGCATTTGGTCTTGGCGAACGCTTGGAGTACAGCGTTGGCTACAAGTTCATCAGGGCCGGCACCGCGTTCTTCGCAATAGCCAAACAGCCGGTGATGGTCGCCGGCAGGCCTTGCTATGACATTCGTTTTGAGGTCGCGTCTCTGAAGTCGCTCGATTTCATGTACCGCGTCCGTGACCGGTATCGCACGCTCGTGGACATCGATGGCATCTTTCCATGGAGGATCGAACAGAAGATTCGTGAAGGGGGCTTTCAAAAGGACTTTTCAGCGTCGTTCGATCACGTCACAAAGCTTGCCACAACAACAGAAGGTGATTTTCCGATCCCCGCGTTCGTGCACGACATCGTATCGGCCTTCTACTATATCCGTGCCCTTGATCTGTCGCGATACAAGCGTGGCGACGTGATCTACCTTCAGAACTTCTACGACCGCGAGACGCATGACCTTGCCGTCAAGATTCTCGGACGTCAGAACGTCGAGGTCGAAGCAGGTACGTTTCGCTGCGTCGTGGTAGAACCGGTCGTCAAGTCCGGAAGTCTGTTCAAGTTTGAGGGTAAACTCCTTCTGTGGCTTTCAGACGACGACCGTCGCATCCCTGTTAAGGTCAGCACAAAGATCCCTATCGGTTCAATCGATGCAGAACTGACCGGATACTCGGGCTTGCGCGGACCGATTGGTTCACGTGTTTCTTCACCTCGATAGCACACCGACATGCGATCACCCTCTCGACTGACTTCTGCTGGTCTCATTATGCTTGCGCTCGGCACTCTGGATCTGTCAGCCAGCGACGCTCTGGCAGCTTTCCACGCTAAGTACAGATCACTGACTTCGCTTCGAATGACGTTCCGTTGGTCGGACGGTATGACAGGAACCATCAGCGCTCGAAGGGGCGGGATGTATCGCATTGAGGTTGCCGGGCGCACTATCGTTTGTGACGGCAAGACGGTCTGGAGCAGCGATGCGTCCACCCGTAGCGTCGTCATCAATGCCTACAAGCCCCTTTCCACCGATGTCTCGTTGGAGCGCGTGTTCTTCGAGATCATGTCGGTTTACCGCTCTCAGGTCGTACAGAGCAATGCGACGTCAACCATCCTGCGGCTGACAGCGCCGGAACCGGCGGCTGTGATCGCCAATGTCACATCACTCGACGTCACACTCGATGCCTCCTACACCGTGTCGCAGGTCACGGTGGCCTCAGGGCCCTCTCGCATCACCTATGCTGTTTCCCGGTTCAAACGCAATCCTCCCATCACTTCCGGTAGCTTTCGTTATTCAATACCCAAGGGCTGGGAGGTTATCGACCTTCGATAGTCACGCGTGCCAGCTATATGATCATCGTTGTCCAAACGAGAAACGGCGGCAGGGATAACTCCCTGCCGCCGTTTGTGTGATAGGTGTCTTCGTTAAAGGTCTTACTTGACCACAACCACCTGCTGTGTGGCAACAAATGTTCCTGCCGTCAGCGTCACGTTGTACACACCAGGTGTGACGTTCAGTTCAGAAGCACTGAATGTTACAGCATGCGTACCGGCGCTGACAGTTTCGTTGCTCAGTGTCGCGAGCTCACGTCCCGTGAGGTCGGAGATGACCATACGAACGGTCTCCACTGATGGCAGCGTGTAGCTGATGGTTGCAACGTCTGCAGTCGGGTTCGGACGAGCAATGCTCATGATGTATCCGCCATTAACGACATCTTCAGTAACTCCCATGGCCACGGAAGCCGTGGCAACGCGTGACTTGACGGTGCCGCAAAGATTCGTCAGCTGGCAATAGTACTGGCCTTCATCGCTACGCTTTGCGCTGGCAACGGTGAATGTCTGCTTTGTTGCTCCGTCAATTGCCACACCATTGAGGTACCACTGATAGTCATAGATGTTGCGGCCCTTGGCCATGACCGTGAAGCTGATCGGCGCACCTTCGGTGAAGGCAACATCATTCGGCTGTGATTCGATGGCAGGAAGTGGCTCGATGTTCAGCTCAGCTATGCGCGAGGTCTTAACGCCGCACATGTTGCTCACAACAACGCTGTAGAAACCGGCATCCTCCGTCGTTACAACCTTCGACAGTGTTGCAGCGGTTTCATTCTTCAGGATCTCTGAACCCTTCATCCACTGGAACGTGAGGCCTTCGCCCGTAGCAACGGCAGACATCATCATTACCTGACCTTCGCAGGCCGTAATTGTTTCCGGATTGCGAACGATCGATGGCTCAGCGCCAACCGTGACCGTGATCGGGTTCGAGGCAACACGAAGGTTCGTCGAACCGTACGTGACCACGCAGTTGTACTCGCCAGCCGTGGCGGCGGTTACGTTCGCGATCTTCATCACGTTGGCCGTTGCACCCGTTACACCGTTTCCGTTTGTGAGCTTTGCGCTGCCCTTGAACCACTGGCAACTGGCCGCACCCTCAGGAAGAGACGACACGTTATTGTCGCATGACAACGAAAGTGTTCCGCCTTGGCACAGGTTCGGGGTCATGTTCGACACAGCAACAGCTGGCATGAACACGCGAGCAACGCGCGACTTAATAGCACCCTTACAGAAACCGGTGACTTCACAGACGTAGAGACCGGTGGAATCCGCATCTGTTGCATTCGTGATCGTCAGTATCGATGACTGCGAACCGTAGATGCGGCCATTGTCGTTGATAGGAGTGTCGTTGTAGGTGAGCGTCGTGGCATTCCATGTCCGCTTCATCCACTGATAGCCAGGGACGAAGTTCTGTGGAGCACCGATGGCCTCGACCGAAATCATCAGATGAGCTGTTCCGCCTTTGGTGGTGGAAACAGATGTTGGGTGAGACGTGATCTGCGTTTCACGCACGACCATCACCGAAGCGCCTGCCGAAAACACGGTCGTTGAGCCAGTGAACGCAACCGTGTCCTCTGCTGTGACTCCGCACGTGTAAACGCCGCCGCTCGAGTAATCCGAGATGTTCAGCGTCATGAAATTGCCAGTACGACCATTGAGCAACACGCCGTCACGATACCATTGATAGGTCGTGCGCGATGATGCCGGCGTGTTGGCAATGCAGATCAGGTTGTGCGAGGCACCAAAGCAAACGTAGGCGCTTGCAGGGTTTGAGACGATCGAGACCGTCGGTTGTGCGATCGCTGATGCACCTCCGATGATCAATGCCGCAAGCAAGGCGACAAACGCTGTACTGGTACGAAGCATAGCTCCTCCTGGAGTTGAATGAGTATTTCGAATCATGTTTATTCGCTGTGGTTGTGCAAGTGTCATATGCCCCGAGTTAACTGGGGCACACGACCTTCGAAAATAGACAACGTCGGCATCCGAAACAACCACTAATGAGCAGTTGTCCACATATCGACGTCGATCGCGAAGCAAGAACCGAACCAATTTTTTCGTCGATCAGCGGAAGATCGACGAGAGCTGGGCCTTCTGCAACGGCGTAAGTTGTTGCTTATCAACTATTTGACGAAACACCAGCTTCACCTTGGGTTGCTCGCAGAGGGTGGCAATTATGCCGCTTGCGACCGCGCTTAGGCGGTTGTTCGTACTCAAGAGCGCAGCCACCATGTGTCCGGCCGCTAGTGGAGTCACCTGACCCAAACGGCGCAGTGCGCCCATGGCGTTCTGCCGCGTGATAAACTCCCAGCCCGGACCGCAAAGGTCCGACAACTCACTCATGGCTGATGAAGAACCACCTTCGGCCTCAAGTTCCAGGCGAGCGATCCGAACGCGTTCATGCGGACCTCTGACATCTGCTATGGCCGACGTAAATCGCCGTAGATCCGACGTAAAGCTGCGCGCGAGCTTGCTCAGAGCCGTTTGTATTACGAAGTATGACGAGTCCTGCAGCATAGCCTCGACGTCATCGCGAAGCTCCTTCGGCACGACTCCAATGGCATTGAGTGCGGCTTTGCGGACCTCCACATGGCGGTCGGCAAGCCCCTTGGCCGCAACGTCCCAAGCCTTGGCAAATCCACTATTGCCCATTTCCACTGCCTGTGACACAGCCTCAGATCGCATGGCATGAAACGACTCCATAGCCATTACGTCGGAGAGAAGCACAAGACGCTCATCGTTCTTGTCGGTCTCCCCGCGCATGGATTCGAGTGCATCGTAACGGTCGATCATATTCGCCGCTCGCTTAAGCTGCTCGCGTCGTTCCTGCCAGGTCTTGTCGAACGACACCTTTTTGAGAACGTACGACCCCGGATCGAAAAGGACAAAGGAGATGGCCTTGTTGCCGGAGTTTGGAACCATGACCGTCGTGACCTGCTTGGAGATATCGGTGCGAAGACGGCGGAAGGTTCCGTCGGCGTAGTAGACGTCGACGTCAATTGGCATGCGGAACAGTCCCGTAAGGGCATCCATTTGATGGATCTGCTCTATGGTGACCATCGTGCACGGGGTAAGGTTACCGGAGATCATCGCACTTCCGGGGGAATGATTCACCCGATAATGGGGCTCTCCTCCCTTGTATAGCCACTGGTCAAAGAACCACTCCGGCGACACTCCGAGCGTGTCCTGAAATGACTGATACAGGTCATTGGTCTCGACGTTCTGATACATATGGCGCATGGTGTAATGTCGGATCACCCGGCGCAGTGCAGAGTCACCGAAAACATAGACCATCATATCGAGCACGCTTGCCCCCTTCGGATAGATCCTGGCTGATCCCGGGGACGGATGCACGATCGGCAATCTGTCGTTCTCTGCGGCGTTGAGTGCACTGCGGTGCATGCCGCGGCGACTCCACTGATAACCATCCTCGCCGCCAAGTGCGGGCGTGCGCTTTGTGAACAGGTGCGGATAAAAGGTTGCGAAGCTTTCCTGAAGCCACACGGACTTGTTACTTCTTGCGGTTACGAGATCCCCAAACCACTGGTGCGTGAGTTCATGAACATTCGTGCCCACGTACGAACGGTCCAGCCAGCCTCGGCGGTCTGTCTGGGAAAAGTCACCGAAGATGGTCGCGGTCGTATTCTCCATAGCTCCGAAGATGTAGTCGGCAACGGGCACCTGGCTGTATGACTCCCATGGATACGGCACACCGATCTCCTGTTCGAGGAAGTCCATCGATTCAACGCTGTACATGTACGTGGGATCAATGCGCTCCGGATGTTCCGGATAGGAATACATGTACAGTGGAACCCCGCTGGCCGAACGCTTTTCGGTGATCATGTACTTTCCAATAGCGAGCATCAGCAGGTACGATGCATGTGGCCTTGTCATGCGGTAGTGCCAGGTTCTGCTTCCATCGGCATTCTTCGACACACCCAGGCGCGTGCCATTGGACAGCACTTCGTACGACCCATCGAAGGTGGTGATCGTCTCGGTGATCATCTTATCATTCATCTCATCGTACATCGGGATCCAGTGCCGATTGTCGATACCCTGGCCTTGCGTCCAGATCTGCCGGCGCATGCGTCCACTCGGGTCGTTCCATCCGATGAAGTAGATGCCCTTGCGCGGCGTGGCCTCGTATGTGAACGTGAGCGAGTCGGCCGTGTCCCACGTCAGCGCCGGTTCGAAATACGCGATCACGGACGTGTCCGTTGAACGGTACCGCAACGAGCGTGCGCCAAGGGTTGCCGACTGCACGCGGATCTTGATCGCGTCAAACTCCACCGAATCCACACGTGGCTGCAGCACCCTGAAGACGTGCGTCACTGCTCCGTACACCACGCCGTTTGGCGGGTCGAAACGCACGCGCAGTGTCATTCGCTCTACGTCCAGAGGATGCTCCCGGGGCTCTGATCCCGGAGCATCGACCACGGTGCTGGTGTGAACGAAATGGCTCTGCGCAATCATGGACGTTGAAGACAGAGCAATTGCTAGGGCGAAAATGACATTTCTCATGACGGCAAAGATATTTGCCCGGCGGCTTAGTTTGCGGCGGTGTCTCAACGTGTTCTACGTTCGCGGTTGAAACAACGACTCTGCTGGAACGTCATGCACCCGCCATGATGTTTGCCTATCTCGCTCTGACGACCATCGGCTGCATGCTGATGGCATTTCTTGGCTTTAGCATCGCACGGTCCGCATCATGAAATCTCCTCGCTTTTTTGTCCGCCTCATAACAGCCCTCGCCGCCATGGCGGCCACGATCGGCTGTGCCGAGGCAAACAATCAGCCCCCTTCTTACACATCAATGCAATCTTCTGTCATGGATTCTACAAATGGCCTTGATACTGCCACTCTTGGTGGCGGCTGTTTCTGGTGCGTCGAAGCCGTCTTCGAACTCGTCGAAGGAGTTGTATCGGTGGAAAGTGGCTACATGGGCGGCTCGGTGAAGGACCCAACCTACAAGCAGGTGTGCGAGGGCACGACAGGCCATGCGGAAGTATGCCGTGTGACCTTTGACCCGGCCGTTATCTCATTTGCAGACGTACTCCAGATCTTCTTTGCCGCGCACGATCCCACGACCCTGAACCGGCAGGGCAACGATGTCGGCACGCAGTATCGAAGCGCGATCTTTACGAATAGTCAGGAACAGGACTCGACAAGTAGGCAGTATATCCGTCAGCTGACAGAGTCGAAGACCTGGCCCGGTCCGATCGTTACCGAAGTCTCTCCGGCTACGATCTTTTACAAGGCTGAGGACTATCACCAGAACTACTACGAGCAGAACGGCTCTCAGCCCTACTGCGCATTTGTCGTGCGCCCCAAGGTCGAGAAATTCAAGAAGCAATTCAAGGACAAACTGCGCGGCGACGTCAGGTAAGTGACCACCCGCACGATCGATATCACCGGCATGCACTGCGCGGCTTGTGTATCGGCCGTCGAGTCAGCGCTCACATCCATCCCCGGCGTCGATTCGGCTGCGGCCAACCTTGTGACGAACAGCGCCAAGGTCGAGCTCGCTTCTAAGGTCGACGAGGCGATCCTTCGGCAGGCCGTTGTTTCAGCCGGATATAACGTCGAGGCGATATATACCGAGCGGGATCGTACTTCCAATGTTGATTTCCTCTCCCGCCTCGATGCTCCGGCACACGTATATCGTCGGGCGTTTATGCTGGCCGCACCATTCAGTCTTGCCGTGGTCATTCTAGCAATGACGGCCATGACGGGACGGCATCTGGATCGGCTGAATGAACTTCTCTTTTTCCTGACGCTGCCGGTGCTCTGGTCAGGCAGAATGTTCTTTCAGGGGGCATACCACGCGCTGAAACGTCGGGCCGCAACGATGGATACACTGGTTGCTCTCGGAACAGGTTCCGCATTTCTGATCAGCAGTATCATGACGGTAACCCCCGATCAGATGAATGCCCACGCCGGTGCGTATTATGACTCGGCGGCCACTATCATTGCTCTGGTGCTGCTTGGCAAGTGGCTCGAATCACGCGCCAAGAGTCGGACTGCCGAAACTCTATCACTGCTGATGCGCATGCATCCTGACCATGCGGTTGTCGTGCGAGCTGGCAACGAGATCCGTCTTCCGGTTGCCGACGTGGTCATTGGCGATGTTTTCTTGGTCCGTCCGGGCAAGCGCATACCGGTCGATGGCACCATCATCGACGGCAGTACAGCGATCGATGAGTCGATGCTCACCGGTGAGAGTATCCCGGCAGACCGCACGGTTGGCGACCGCGTCATGGGTGGCTCAGTGAACACCGTCGGATCATTCACGGCCCGCGCTACGGCCGTTGGGTCGAACACGGTCCTGTCGGGAATCATCGCTTCGGTCGAACGCGCCCAGGCCAGTAAGGCCCCCGTGCAGAGACTGGCTGATCGCATAAGTGCAGTGTTCGTGCCGATCGTTCTGCTGATCGCCATCGTGACGTATGCCGCATGGCTGCTTCTTGTTCCGGATGTTGATCCTGCTGGACAGCCCCTTATCGCCGCGATCTCCGTGCTGGTGATCGCCTGCCCCTGCGCTCTGGGGTTGGCCACACCAACGGCCATCATCGTCGGCACGGGTACGGCCGCGCGACGTGGGGTGCTGTTCTCAACGGCCGCAAGCCTCGAGCGCCTGGCATCGGTCGACACGATCGTGTTTGACAAGACCGGTACGTTGACCAAAGGCACGCCGCGCGTGCAGCGCTGTACACAGATCGACCACCCAAAAGTGCAGCGAGAGCTCGTTCTGTCACTGATAGGGAGTCTTGAACATCGATCAGAGCACCCTCTGGCGAAGGCCATTGCATCATGGTGTGACGAGTCCGGCGGCGAGAGCCTTGATGTGAAGGATCATCGCACAGTTCCGGGCCGCGGCACTCAGGCCACGATAATGGGCCATCGCGTACGCATCGGCAACGAGGCAATGATGACCGAGTCGCTCCTGCTCATTCCAGAACCGATCATGCTGGCCGCCGAACGCGATGCGGAGGATGGTCTGACGTCGATCTATGCAAGCATTGACGGACTCGTCTGCGCCACCATCGGATTGGCCGACGAGCTTCGCGATGACGCCATCGAAGTGCTCGGTCTGCTGCAGCAGCGAGTTACGCGGCGCATCATGCTCACGGGCGACGCCGAACGCGCTGCGCGCGCAATCGCCCATAAGGCAGGTATCAATGACGTGATGCACTCGGTCACCCCCGAAGCAAAACTGGAGACGATCTCTACCCTTCAACGTCGGGGGTGTACTGTAGCGATGGTCGGCGACGGCATCAATGACGCACCCTGCCTGGCCCAGGCCGACGTTGGCATTGCCATGGCCGCAGGAACGGATGTGGCAAAGAATGCTGCCGACGTGAACCTCATGCGCAACGATTTGCGATCGCTTGTCGATGCCTTCAGGATATCAGCCGCCACCATGAGGGTTGTTCGCCAGAACTTCGCACTGGCATTCATCTACAACCTGGTGGGAATTCCCCTTGCTGCAGGGGTCTTTATTCCGCTCATTGGCATGCAGCTTACCCCCATGTATGCGGCCTTCGCGATGGCCATGAGCTCGGTGACCGTCGTGACAAACTCGCTTCGTTTGAGGTCGGCATTGTAGCTGTGGATTATTTCTAGCAAGAATCATGCTAATTTTTCGGGCTTATGATTCTGCTCGACCATCTTCTGATCCAGGAACAGGTTCTCACCGCATCGTTTTCATGTGATCTGAAGCGATGCAAGGGAGCCTGTTGCACCATGGAAGGGGGCGCAGGGGCGCCACTTCTGGAAGAAGAGATCGAACAGCTCCGCCAAGCTGTCCCGGCGGCGCTTCCCTACCTACCGGAGAGATCCCGCCAGTGGCTCAGCGCTAACGACCCCGTCACCGGCCCATTGGGTGACCGGTCAGTGGACTGCCTCGATGAGGCAGACTGCGTGTTTGTGTACCGCGACGGCGATGTAGCAAAATGCGCGATCGAGAAAGCGTGGTATGGCGGAACATCGTCATTCCGCAAGCCCCTTTCGTGTCACCTCTTCCCGATTCGGGTTGCCGACTTTGGCGGACCTTATCTGCACTACGAGAAGATCGATGAGTGCGAGCCCGGACGCGACCTTGGCCGGCAGGATGACACTCTATTGGTCGAGTCGCTTCGAGAGGCACTCGTTCGGGCCTATGGCCAGGAGCTTTACGGACGCATACTGGCTGCCGCTCAGGGCCAGAACGGGGTCGAGTCGTGAAGGTCGGCCTAAATCTCCAGACTGGTCTGCAACAGTCGCTCACGCCACAGCAGATCCAGTATCTGAAAATGCTTCAGCTCCCACTGCTGCAACTCGAGCAGCATGTGCGCAATGAGCTGGAGAACAATCCTATGCTCGAGGAATCCTCGGAGCATGAGGTATCGGCCGAGGAGGCCGAGCGCGTCACAGGTGACGGCGAGGGATCTGCCGAATCAACGGCATACGCAGCACCCGCGCCTGAGATGGCCATCATCCGTCCGGAAAGTCAGCATTCGGAGGACGCGCCGGGAAATGCCGGCGAGCAGCATGAGATGGACATGACTGAGGCGTTCGAGTTCCAGAAGCTGCTCATGGGCGATGATTCTGCCGGAAGCGCAAGCGACGCTTCCCCCGTTGACGACGATGAGGAAGACTTCCGCTTTCAGGTCGGAACGGTTCAGACTCTTGAGGAGGACCTTCTCGAGCAGCTCCGATACATGCCGCTCTCGGTGGAGGAACACGAGTTCGGGCAGTACATCATCGGAAGCATTGACGACGATGGGTATCTGCGTCGCCCCCTTACGGAGCTTGTCGAGGAGATCAACAACCGCTTTAGCGAGCACAATCTGGCCCTGCACCAGATCAGCATGGGAGTGCGGATAACGCTGTACCAGCGCGACCTTATCGAGGACGTAGACAAGCTGGTAACGCCGCTTTCACTAAAGCAGGCCGAGCAAGTCCTGCGAAAGGTACAATCACTCGACCCGCCCGGCATCGCCTCGCGGACCGTGCAGGAGTGCCTTACAGCTCAACTGCGTGCCGTGCCGAAACCGAATGCGGCTCAGAAGCTAGCGTTGCTGATCCTGACAAAGGCCTACGAGCCCTTTGCCATGAAGCACTACCATGTCATCGAGCGTCAGCTGGACGTGACCGAGTCCTACCTGCGGGAGGCACTGGAGGTGATACGTCACCTGACGCCACGTCCGGGCGGGGGTACGATAACGTCCGAGATGAATACCGTCGTACCCGATTTCACGGTTGAGACCACCGAGGACGGTACTGATTTTCTGATCACCGTCAATGACTCCAGGCTTCCTACTCTGAGGGTATCAACGGCATATGAACGATTGAAAAAGGAGGCACGCTTCCTGAAGTTCAATCGTGAGACACGCGAGTTTCTGCGCAAGAAGTATGAGGATGCGAAGTTTCTCATGCAGGCGCTGCGACAGCGAAAGAACACCATGCTGCGTGTGATGACGTCGATCGTCGCTCTGCAGCAGGAATTCTTCCGCAGAGGGCCCGAGTACCTGAAGCCGCTTATCTACCGGGATGTCTCGGAGGTTACCGGCCTTGATATCTCGACCGTTTGCCGGATCGTTAACGCGAAGTATGTGCTTACGTCGTTCGGAACGTTCGACCTCAAGTACTTCTTTAGCGAGTCTCTGACAACGGACGAGGGCGAAGAGGTCTCTACCCGTGTTATCAAGCAGCGAATCAAGGAGCTGATCGACGCCGAGTCGAAACACAAGCCCCTTAGCGACGAAAAGATCTGTAAGGACCTAAAAAAGCTCGGGTTCAATGTTGCCCGACGCACCGTTGCCAAGTATCGGGAGCAGCTCCGCATACCCGTTGCCCGTCTTCGTAAAGAATTGTAATTAGCGGCGTCACATCAGACCCCTTGACTTGTCGCTGATGGTATCCTCGGCAGCACCATCAATTCGAACGGCGTGGAGTTCCTGACGATTTCTATGCTATTGTCTTCAGGTATGACGCTAAATGGCATAGTAAACATCGTAGCATCGCGCAACTGTATCGTTGTTGTTTGTTCAGCGTATGAAGTCCATGTCTCGTCCCATGTTGATCCGCATACGGATAATTCTCCAGCACCTAACCGACGGTCAGCGTGTCACTGCAGGTCAGATGGCACGTTTGCTCGACGTTAGCCAGCGGACAATTGCCAGGGATTTCGACTATATGATCAACGCCCTGGACCTTCCGATCAAGTACGAGTTCATCCTCAAATCGTACATTCTTGATGGCCCCCTGCCGTCGATCTTTTCCGTTTCGCGTGATGGCCACGGCAAGCTCGACGGGGTCGCGAAGTCAACTCGACAAAGATCCGAATCGGATGGCGCGGCAAGTCCCAATCACAGGGTCAACGAGTCCGCGGCAAAATGAACTTCATTGAAATGTCGAGAGCAACCGCGCTGTGAGTAATTGCGCCGACGCTGATGTAGTCGACGCCTGTCTGGGCATAGTCACGGATATTAACGAGCGTGATGTTTCCGCTCGCCTCGGTTTCGAGTCGGTGAGCCACCATTCGGACTCCCTGCGCGACCAGTTCCGGCGTGAAGTTGTCGAACATCACCCTGTGCACACCTGAACATAGGAGCACCTCTGCCACGTCATCCAGCGAGTGTGCTTCGACCTCGATACGGATTGCTTTGTGTGATCGCAGTTCGCTGATGACGTGGTCCACCGCAGCCGTTATACCGCCGCAGGCAGCGATGTGATTATCCTTTAGCATGACCATGTCGAAAAGTCCGACGCGGTGATTACGGGCCCCACCGATGACGGTGGCGTACTTGTCCAGTAAGCGCCACCCCGGGATGGTCTTACGCGTATCAAGTACCTGCGCGCTGGTGCCCTCTATTCGGTCCACATACAAGCGTGTCTTGGTGGCCACGCCGCTCATGCGCTGAATGAAATTGAGTGCCGTGCGCTCACCACTAAGCAGTGCATGTGCCGGACCTTCCACTTTGGCAACAACCGTCCCGGCTTCGCAGACACTCCCTTCCTCTACCAGCGTATCGATGTGTACGTTATCGGAGAGCTGAGGGAAAATGATCGGCAGGATGGGAAGTCCGCAGACAACACCATGCTCCTTCACGATGAACCTCGCTGATGCACGGGCCGTAAGGGGAATGCAGCAGTCACTGGTGATGTCGCCCGTACCGATGTCCTCGCGCAGCGCGAACTGGATCAGCCGAAGCACCGATGAGTCAACAGGGAAGATGGGCTGTCGATACAGCATGGTCATAGGCAAATCTACGAGACAACGACACTTGTGAATTTGAAGTGTTCGCCATCAAAAAGCCCCTTGTCGCTGAGTTTCAGCTTCGGAATCACGAGCAGGGCCATAAAGGACAGCGTCATGAAGGGGGCTCTGAGTGGCGAGCCGAGTCCCTTGGCCATCGCGTCGAGCTCAGTATACCGGCGTGCCACCTCGTATCCGTCGTCCGTGCTCATGAGTCCGGCAACTGGAAGTTCCAGAAGGTGGACCTCACCATTGGAAGCCACACAGATACCGCCTCTGGCATCGATGACGGCATTGACAGCTCTGACGATATCGGCGTCCGAACAACCAACGGCAATGACGTTATGGGAATCGTGAGCAACAGAGCTGGCGATCGCTCCGTGACGCAAGCCAAATGACGAGATATAGGCAACGGCAACCGGGGCATCGAAGTAACGGTTCACCACAACAAGCTTCAGCACATCGTCGGCAGGCACCGTTGCACGCCGCTCGGATGTGATGAGTTGTCCATCATGTGCCACGATCACTCGCACCGACGTGCCATCTGCGACTGTCGCGATCTGCGACTCGGAGATCGGCGAACAGGCAAACTGGTTGATCGGCTGTTGCATCACTCGAGGCAGAAGCGAAACGCCATCACGGGCAACACATTGCCCTCGGATCCAGGTCTCGGACACATGAAACAGCGAAAGGTCATCCGTGATGACGAGATCCGCCCGATCGCCCTTGCGAAGCAGGCCTACGTCGAGTCCGTAATGCTCCACCGGATGGACACTTGCAGCACGGAGCACGTCGAAAAGGTCATAACCATGAGCTACCGATCGGCGCACGAGCAGATTGATGTGACCCGCAACCAGCGAGTCGGGATGCATGTCATCCGAGCAGAACATAATGCGCTCCGGATGCGTCTCAAACAGAGGATGCAGCGCATCGTAGTTCCTGGCAGCGGAGCCTTCGCGGATGAGGATTTTCATTCCACACTCGATCTTGTCCAGAGCCTCTTCCAGTGAGAAACACTCGTGGTCGGTGGTGATCCCATGGGATGCATACCGGCGCGCCTCGTCGCCGCGCAGTCCGGGCGCATGACCATCCACTACGCGTCCGCATGCTTGGGCGATGGTCAGCTTTTCCATCACCATCGGATCTTCGTGCAGCACTCCAGGCCAGTTCATCATTTCGCTGAGATACCGCACCCGGTCATCTGCAAACAGCATGCGTATGTCCTCGGCCGTGATCTCCGCCCCAGCCGTTTCGGAATCGGTGGCCGGCACGCAGGACGGGGCTCCAAAGCCAATGGTGAAGGGCAGATGAGAGGCATTCTCGAGCATGTACCGCACGCCGTCTATTCCGCAGACGTTACCGATCTCGTGCGGGTCGCTCACAGTTGCCACCGTACCATGGACAACGGCCAGACGGGCAAACTCGGATGGGATCAACATTGACGATTCGATGTGCACATGAGCGTCGATAAATCCCGGCATGATGTATCGCCCCGAGGGGACGTGTTCTACCTCGTCGATACTCTCGATCGATCCATCGACGATCGACACCACGCCCGGATAAAGTCGCCTTTGATGCACATCAACGATCATTCCGGAGATCTTCTGCTGCGTCATATCAAGCCCCCTGACCACGGGCCGCGTCCTGAGTTGACGAAAATGGCCAGCTGCGGCGGTAGCGGGCCAGGAGGAGAAATGCTATCGTACCGATGGCCGGAGCAACGATACCGACGACCTGCTTCTGTGAAGGAACACTGCTGAACACCCACAACCAGGCGATTATCGCCAGCAGCGCGGGCATGGGATAAAGCCACATCCGCCAGGGCATAGCGTCTTGGCCGATCCTCCGACGCAGGATCATCAGTCCCACGGCCTGAGCGGTAAACTGTGTAAAAACGCGCATGGTGATGATCGACTTGATCGCATCGTCCAATGTTAGTGTAAGCGTGAACGTGATTCCAATGCCGGCTAGAACCAGCAGCGAAATATGCGGGAAGTTATCGGTTGGATGCAGCCGCTCAAACACGCGAAAGAATACCCCATCGCGGGCAGCCGCATACGGGATTCGGGAGTAACCCAACATGAGACTGAAAAGTGAGCTCACGGCAACGATCAGCACAAGAGCGGTCACGACCAGTGCAGCCGCACTACCATAGAGCCTGTCGATGAAGAGACTTACAACAAAGTCCGAAGAGGCCACCTCCGCAACTGACAGTACGCTAAAGAGTGACGTCTGATACAGCAGGTAAAGAAGCCCAATGCCAATGATGGACAGATACATACTGGCCGGGATCGTCCTCTCCGGGCTGCGCACTTCCGCACCGAGATGGCAGACGTTGTAGTAACCGAGGAACGAATACATTGTCGGTATGCTTGCTACACCAAGCGCGCCCCATAGCGTGGCCTGTGGATCGGCGAGCGTCAGCGAGCCCGACAGCGCCAGCCCGAAATTGCCGAAGAGCAGACCCGAGCCGATGATCCAGAGGAATGTAGCGATCACGCAGAACCAGAGGACTACCGAGATACGACCGACCTGACCGATGCGCCGGTAGAGCAGAAACGTCACCACCACGACCAGTGCCGCGGCGCAAAGCCTGCTGAGCGTTCCGTCGAGGGGGCCGACCAGATACGTTGAGTACTTCATAAAACCGAGCGCGGCAGATGCAACCACCAAGGGGGCTTGGAAGGTCGTCTGCCAGACAAACAGAAACGACATCAGTCGTCCCCACCGCTCGCGCCCATAGGACTCACGCAAGAAGACATACGAGCCCCCTGCCTGCGGCATGCGAGCTCCCAGTTCGCTCCAGACACTTGCGTCAACGAGGCAGATGACGAAGCCGACAGCCCATGCCAGAAGGGCCAGCGGGGCCGACCCCATTGTCGCTGCCACGAAGGCTGCCGTTACGAATGGGCCGATTCCGACCATGTCGATCATGTTGATCGCTGTGGCCTGAAACAGAGAGAGTTCGCGCTTGAGCACGACGAAGCTTTCGGTTACTTGGTTGCCGGATCCACCGACCAGAGAAGCTTCTGACGCAGCAGATCGTAGTACGTACTGTCAACCCGTTTGACAAGCTTCACCAGGTGCGAACTCTTCCGCACCGTGATGGGCTCGTGTCCGGCAATGCTTCCAAGGATCTGTCCGTCGGCAACAACCTGTCCGGGAGCGCCCTCGGAGTATAGCTCCAACCGTATCTCGGATGAGTCATCGATGATAAGGGGGCGAAGCGTAAGCGTGTGAGGAGCGATGGGCGTGATGCACAGTGAATTCGTCGACGGTGCAATGATCGGACCACCGGCGGCCAGGGAGTATGCAGTCGATCCTGTTGGTGTGGCAACGATCACGCCGTCTGCTCGGTAGTCAGCTACGTGATGATCATCGACCCATGCGCGGACGGCGATCATTTTCGCTTTGGATGAACGCTCGACGAGGACCTCGTTCAGGGCAAAGCTCGTCTCGTCTCCAAAACTGACTTCCAGCGTGGTTCTGTCAACGATTCGGTAAGCGCCGCTTACCACACGGTCTATCGCATCGTCGAGCTCCGCCATGGAGAACTCTGCCAGAAAGCCCAGCTTGCCGACGTTCACCCCCATGATCGGTACATCAGTGCCCATCATGGTCCGTGCGGCGGACAGAAGCGTTCCGTCACCCCCGAAAGTGATGACCATATCGGCCAGTTTCCGGAACTCCTCAACATCACACACCCTACACTTTGCCGCTAGCTGCGGGCTTACGACATCGGCGACCGATGGGCTAATGATGACTTCAATGCCCTCATTGGCAAACCGCTCGATCGCCACGCTGACGCCCCAAATGGCATCGGGTCGGGCAGCATACGCCATGATGGCGATGTGTCGCATCATGCCAGCGAATCTCTCGAGGAGGGAGCATCAGGGTTGCCGAACACCTCTATGAAATTGAGCTTTAACAGAGAAAGGGTCTGCTCAAGAAATCGCTGCTCCTCGGCATCGAGATTGCCTTTGGTCTTTTCCTTCAGCGTGTCGAGCACGCCGATGACGTAGCGCGCATAGTCCTCGTTCTTTGCCGTCTCATTCGTGGCCGGGTGCAACATCTTCCCGAGGGAAACAAGGCCCTCGACCTGGAAGACCTGCAGAACACTAAGAAAAGGAACGTTCATATCAGAGTGGTTGAAAGTTCTGTAAGATATCCAGGGACTGGCTTGCGAGTGGTCCAGGTTTCTTCAAGCGGCACCATGCGAACAGAGCCGGCTACTTCACCGATCATCACATCGGTACGGCCACTGAGCAAAGCATCAACGGCTTCCGCGCCAAGACGTGAGGCAAGCACCCGGTCGCGCACGGTCGGTGAGCCCCCTCGCTGAATGTGCCCAAGAATCGAGACCTTGGAGGAGATGCCATATCGCACTTCCATTGCTTTGCTGATTCCCATCGCTCCGCCCAGCTCGTCGCCTTCGCCAACGATCACCACGGTGCGGCGCTCGCGTCCCTGGGAGACAATGCGCCGGTAGAGCTCGTCGATATCGGTCATCGTTTCCGGCACCGCGATGTATTCCGCTCCGCAGGCGATGCCAACATCCATGGCAATGAATCCGGCATGACGTCCCATGACCTCGATAAAGAACAGCCGACCATGCGAATCGGCCGTGTCGCGGATCTTGTCGATCGCTTGGGCCGCTGTGTTGATAGCCGTGTCATAACCGATCGTGAAATCCGAACCAGCCAGGTCGTTGTCAATTGTACCCGGCGTCCCGACGATCGGTATACCATGCTCGGTCCAGAGCGCATGCGCACCGTGGAAGGTTCCGTCACCTCCGCAGGCGATAACGCCATCGATACCATTGCGACGAAGCTGATCTGCGGCTTGAATACGACCCTCGATACTAAAGAACTCCTCGCATCGTGAGGTCTTAAGTATAGTTCCACCGCGGTCAATGATATTCGCGGTGCGAATTCGATCAAGCGTTTCAAAATGACCGGCGATCATGCCGGAATATCCGCCGATGATACCCACGACCTCCACGCCACGTTTCTCGCCAACACGCTCCACTGCCCGGATGTGGGCATTCATGCCGGGAGCGTCGCCTCCACTGGTGAACAATGCAATTCGTTTCATGACCTGCGAAGATACGGGGCTGATGCTGATTGAGTTGGCTATGCTGTGTTACCGAGAGTTGCATCTACTGTTGCTGTACGTCAAACATGCGCTACGGAAATGTTGCGTTAGGTTTGTTCGGCAACGTTTTCATTATGCTGCATTACTACGGGGGTCGTGTGCGTGCTCATGACGTCTTCTTACTTGTCAGCATAGTTCTGATGGGAACCCACATCCCGATCAGCTCCTGGGCGCAGGCTTCGACTCAGTCAATGGGGAGCTTTGATTTCAATGCTGATGGGGTGGTCTTTCAATCGGCCGACACAAACACCCGGGTAACGATGCGTTTTCGGATGCAGAACTGGGCCACCTATACCACCAGGACAATGACTGAGGACGAAGAGCTCGACGTATCCGCCGGGTCGACGGACATGGTGACGCGTCGACTTCGTGTGCGCTTTGGAGGCTCGCTGGCCGACCCTCGGCTGACCTTTAATCTCCAGCTGTCGTTCTCCCGCTCGGATATTGACTGGAACGATAATCAGTTTCCGAACATCATCCGCGACGCCATGGTGTTCTGGAATTTCAGCCGCGATCTGCAGATTGGCTTTGGTCAGACCAAGCTTCCTGGCAACCGTCAGCGTGTTGTATCCTCGGCCGACCTCGAAGTCCCGGATCGCTCGATCGTTAACGGCGCCTTCAACCTCGACCGTGACTTTGGGTTCCTCGGCTTCTGGCGTCCGATCACGGGCGACGTTGTCGTGAATCTGCGCGGCGCTATCACTTCTGGAGATGGCCGCAACCGGCCCGTCGTTCCGGGCGGAGGCCTTGCCTACACCGGACGCGTTGAAGTTCTGCCGCTTGGAGCTTTTGCCGGAGGGGGCGACTACTTCGAGGGTGACATTCTGCGCGAGCAGAAGCCCAAGCTCAGCTTCGCCGTATCGTACCATCACAATGACCGTCAGATCAAGACACGCGGGACGCTGGGAAGAGCCCTGTATGCCCAGCGCTCTTCCGAAATCGTGTATGCTGATGCTCTGTTCAAGTACAGCGGGCTTTCTATCTACACCGAGTATGCCCAGCGAAGATCGAATGATCCGGTCACCTATCTCGACACTGCCCGCCAAGAGGCCTCGGCGATCTTCGTTGGTTCAGGCTATTTGGCACAGGCATCCTACGTCTTTCCATCAATGTGGAACGTTGCCGCTCGCTTCGCCGTGGTCGATGCCGGCGCACAACTAACCGGCCTGGCGGAATACACCAAGCAGACGAACATTGCCGGTGTTGTTGGGTATTACTTCAACCGCCACCGCATCAAGGCCAACTTCGAAGTCGGCACTAATCGGACAACTCTCTATAACAGGGCCAACTCGCGGGAATCAACGCTGTATGGCCGTTTCAATGTGGAACTCGGCATCTAATCATCGACCCGATGTTACGATAACGCAACACACAAACAGGGTCGGTAACTGACTTGCGCCATCTCTCGATTTTTGAAGGTTCTGTTCACCATCACACGTCCTCATCATGAAGATCTTTCAACGCCTCGCCCCTTTCATGTCCACATTCTTATTGCTGACACTGGTGACTCTTGCCCTGCCCAAGGATCGTGTCACGATCAAGGGCTCGGACACGATGGTCATTCTCGTGCAGCGCTGGACGGAAATGTACCCTGGCAAAGCTGGCACCGAGTTTCAGGTCACCGGCGGCGGCTCCGGCACAGGCATCGCAGCGTTGATCAATGGGACAACGGATATCTGCTCGTCCTCCCGACCGATCAAAAAGGATGAGGTGGCCCAACTCGAGAAAAAATTCGGGTACAAGGGGCTGGAGATCCGCGTAGCCATGGATGGTCTGGCGATCTACGTTCACAAAAGCAACCCGGTGAAGCAGCTCACCATGGCACAGGTCAAGGACATCTTCACCGGCAAGGTCACCAACTGGAAAGATGTTGGTGGTCCGAACAAACCCATCCTGCTCTACTCACGGGAGAACAACTCCGGTACGTATGAGTTCTTCAAGGAGCATGTACTGAACAAGCAGGACTTTGCCGCCAACGCTCAGCACATGGCCGGCACTGCTGCCCTGATCAATGCCATTTCAAAGGACCCCAATGGCATCGGCTTTGGTGGAGCCGCCTTCATGAAGAACGTTAAGGCCGTGCCTATTGCTAAAGAAGCCGGATCGAAGGCCGTTGCGGCGAGCATCGGCACCATCCACTCAGGAGAGTATCCGATCAGCCGCTTCTTGTACTTTTATTTGAGTCGTAAACCAGATGGTAACGTGAAGAAATTCATCGACTGGGTAATTTCGGCCTCCGGTCAGAAAGTTGTCTCCGAAGTCGGTTACTATCCGATAAAGAAGAAGTAGAGGATTGAGTGCCGAATCCGTTTCTGCAAACACGCAAACGTCCGGCCGAGTGGATCATGGAATGGTCCATTCGGCTCGTCGCATCCGCCTCGATCGTCGTCATCTTCCTGATCCTTCTGTTTGTTATGCGGGAGGCGGCGACGCTATTCGTCAGTGTAAGCGCCGAAACATCGCAGACAACAACTACGGCATCTCCTGGTTCGAGCATGGAGCCGGAGAGCTACAATCCCGATGCTCCTACAGACGCCTCCACCACCGAGCCCGACGTCTACAACCCTGAAGCGGAAGACCCAGCTGTTGCAGAGCAGCCGGGCGAGCCCGGAGCACCGGGACAGTTTATTTATGCCTCGAAGAATCCGAAGTATCCCGAGATCTATAATCCCGATACGGGGCTCCTTCCGGACGACATCGACGTGGTAGCTAAGGAAGCGGCAGTGGCTGACAAATCAGCTCAAACCAGCGTGTTTGCAAAGCTCACCGGCGATGACTGGCAGCCTGTAGGTGATGTGCCCAAGTTCGGCGTTAAGCCGCTCGTGATCGGCACACTCAAGACCACAACGATCGCCATTCTCATCGGCGCACCGTTGGGAATTCTGGCGGCTCTGTACGTGGCATTTTTTGCCCGAAGTCGCGTTCGCGAAGTCGTCAAGCCCGCCATTGAACTGCTGGCCGGCTTCCCGTCCGTGGTCATCGGCTTTTTCTGCCTGGTCAGCGTTGCTAGTTTCATTCAGGACGTTACGGGAGCCCCCTACCGACTGAACGCCGTCGTTGGTGGTATTGGCCTTGCCCTTGCAGTGATCCCCATCGTCTTCTCCATTGCTGAGGATGCGCTGAGCGCGGTTCCAAAGACCTTACGCGAGGCTTCACTTGCTTTAGGCTCCACGGAGTGGCAGACGGCCTATCGCGTCATGCTTCCGGCGGCGGCCCCGGGGGTCTTTGCTGCTGTTCTCCTTGGCATCGGTCGAGCCTTTGGCGAGACCATGATCGCCATCATGGCCACTGGTAACGCCCCTCTGTCGAGCTTCTCACCACTCGAACCCGCGCGCACGGTGGCGGCAACCATCGGCAGCGAGATGGGCGAAGTCGTCTGGGGCTCGGATCATTACGGCGTTCTGTTCTTCATGGGGGTGATGCTGTTTGTGTTCTCGTTCGGACTCAACGCAGTGACAGAGCTCTATGTGAAGAAGCGCCTCATTAAGAAGTTCCAGGGTCAATGATGCAGACGTCGACATCATCCATGCCCCTTCCAAAGCGCCTGATCGGCTTTTTTGCCGTCGCCATTGCCCTGACGGCCGCCGTGGCTGTTCTGGGCATTATACTCGGTATGGTCGGCTCGTTTGTCTCCAACGGAGGGGGCGGCGTTACGTGGACCTTCCTGAGCGAGTTTCCGAGAAACAACAACACTGAAGGGGGCATCTGGCCGGCGCTGGCAGGGACGACTCTTCTGGTGCTCCTTATGACCATTCTGGGCGTACCGGTCGGAACGGCAACGGCGATCTACCTGACGGAGTTTGCCAAGCAGGACTCGTGGTTTGCTCGTTCCGTTCGCTTTGCCGTCAACACCCTTGCCGGTGTGCCTTCAATCGTGTTCGGTCTCTTTGGTGTTGGCTTCTTTATTCAGTTCATGGGTAGTGGCATCGACGGCTGGCTTGGAACATCCTCATTTGGCGATGGCTCGCTGCTCTGGGCATCAGCAACGCTGGCCGTGCTGACTCTTCCGGTGGTCATCGTTGCCGTCGAGGAAGCTCTGCGTGCCGTGCCGCGGGATCTGCGAGAAGCATCCCTGGCTCTTGGCGCAACGCGCTGGCAGACGATCACCAAGGTCGTGGTTCCAAATGCCGTTACCGGGATCCTCACCGGATCGATTCTGGCCGTAGGACGAGGGGCCGGCGAGGTAGCAGCGATCCTGTTCGTGGGCGTGACCTACAGCTCTGAGTCCATTCCATCAGCTGTCACCGAGAAATTCATGCACCTCGGGTATCACCTTTTCGTGCTCTCAACACAGTCTCCCGATGTTGATCTGACGCTGCCGTTGCAGTATGCCACGACACTTGTTCTGCTCGGACTGACCTTCCTCCTGAATCTTACGGCCATTCTCATTCGCTCTCGACTGCGGAAGCGATAAGGAGCCCCTTTCCATGGCAAAAGACCTACCACTTAAGATTGAGTCGCACGACTTTAGCTTCTTTTACGGGCCGAAGCAGGCGCTGCATAACATCACGATCGGGATTCCCGAGCGCCGGGTCACGGCCTTCATCGGTCCGTCAGGATGTGGCAAGTCCACCTTTTTGCGCTCGATCAATCGGATGAATGATCTCATCGATGGAACGAGCACCGATGGTCACATGGTGGTCGATGGCGTCGATGTGTACTCCAAAGAAGTTGACGTTGTGACGCTCCGGCGGCGTATTGGCATGGTCTTCCAGAAATCGATCCCGTTTCCGAAGTCCATCTATGAGAATATCACCTATGGCCTGACGCTGAACGACCGACCGACAAAATCTGATCTCGACTCGATCGTCGAATCGTGCCTTCGTAGAGCGGCACTCTGGGATGAAGTCAAAGACCGGCTTCATCACTCGGCGCTGGGTCTCTCGGGTGGTCAGCAACAGCGACTCTGTATCGCCCGTGCCGTGGCCATCAACCCGGACATTCTTCTGATGGATGAGCCATGCTCGGCGCTCGACCCGATCTCGACGGGAAAGGTCGAAGAGTTGATCACGGAATTGAAGGATGCCTACACGATCGTGCTTGTAACACACAACATGCAGCAAGCCGCCCGTGTGTCGGATTTGACCGGGTTCTTCCTCATGGGTTCGCTGATCGAGTTCGACAGAACACGCACGATCTTCACGAGTCCGTCAAAGAAGGAGACCGAAGATTACATCACCGGACGATTCGGATAAGCCCCATGAACAGAACTTTTGAAGAAGACCTCGACAAACTCCGCACCCGCCTCATTCGTATGGGATCGCTGGTGGAGGAGCAAGTTGAGTTTGCCCTTCGCTCTCTGCGCGAGGGTAACCAGGAACTTGCGCGGATCGTGGTCGAGCGTGATGACAAGGTCGACAAGCTCGACCTGAAGATCGACAAACAGTGTCAGCGCATTTTCGCCCTGAACCAGCCTGTTGCCTCAGACCTTCGACTGCTGCTGGCAGCGATCAAGATCAACAATGAGCTCGAGCGAATCGGTGACATGGCCACGAACGTGGCCTCGATCGTGATCGAATCGCCCGATGCCGTGAAGCTGGCCAACCAGATCGATCTTCATCGTATCGCCAGTGCTGCGTACACGATGTTGAAATCGAGTCTTGATGCCTTCATCAACAATGACCCCGAACTTGCCGCGCATATCCTTCCATCGGACTCGAACGTGGACCACCTCTATGACGTGATCCGGGCCGAACTGATCGACATCATGAAGGAGGATAGTTCTCTGGTTCCTGACGGCGCCATCGTCCTGGTTGGATTGTATAACCTTGAGCGCATGGCAGATCACGCGACGAACATCGCCGAGAACGTCATCTTCTTGTCCGAAGCCAAACTCGTACGTCACCGCGCAGTCAACGAAGATGGCGTGGACGTCATCAAGGCGATTCACGAACGGGACAACGACTAGCCCCCTTCCCCACTGCACGTGTCAGGCCGGTGCGCGCGTACGGACGTACGCACCTCGAGCCGTAACTTCGCCGCATGGCAACCCGTGGAATCATCCTCGCCGGAGGCAGCGGCTCACGTCTGTATCCCCTGACCGCTGCGTTCTCCAAGCAACTGCAGCCGGTATACGACAAGCCGATGATCTTCTATCCGCTGTCCACCCTCATGATGGCGGGTGTTCGCGACATTCTGATCATCTCTACGCCGCAGGATACGCCCACGTTTGAGCGTCTGCTGGGCGATGGCTCGCGCTATGGCATCGCGCTGCAGTATGTGGTGCAGGATGCTCCCAGGGGGCTGGCAGATGCCTTCCGCGTTGGACGCGAGTTTGTTGGCCGCGATAATGTGTCGCTCATTCTGGGCGACAATATCTTCTACGGCAAGCTCGACTTCTACCGTCGAGCGATTGCCAACAACACGGGGGCAACGGTTTTCGGATATCCCGTCACCGATCCCGAGCGTTACGGCGTAGTTGAGATGGGTCCAGGCGGCAAGGTCATCTCCATCGAAGAGAAGCCCACCGCTCCGAAGTCGAATCTGGCCATTCCGGGACTGTACGTCTACAACAACGATGTCGTTGAGATCGCGGCAAACCTGCAGCCGGGTAAGCGCGGCGAGCTGGAGATCACTGATGTTCACCGTATCTACCTCGAGCGCGGTCAGCTGAACGTTGAAATGATCGGACGGGGCGTGGCTTGGTTAGATACGGGAACACCCGAGAGTCTGATCGAGGCAAGCACCTTCATCCATGCCATTGAGAAACGTCAGGGTCTCAAGATCGGCTGTCCGGAAGAGGTTGCCCTGCAGCAGGGCTTTCTCACGCACGATGAGTACCGAGCCAGCGTTGCCCTTCTGCCGAATTGCAGCTACCGAACCTACTGCGAATCGCTCCTTCGGTCATGACGCCTTCCAAACGTTTTCAGCGGATCACCACTGCCGTGCAGAGCTCGTTCGCCGAGTTCGTGCAGCGCACAACCTCCACAGGGATCACCATCCTGGCTATAACGGCCCTAGCGCTCATTTGGACGAACTCCCCTTGGCACAGCAGTTACGAGGCCTTTCTGCATCAGCCGGTACGGTTCGTGCTCGGCCCGCTGGACCTGTCGTTCTCTCTTGCGCACTTCGTCAACGACGGCCTCATGGTGCTCTTCTTCTTGGTCGTCGGACTCGAGATCAAGCGTGAACTCCTCGTGGGCGAACTCTCTTCTCGCCAGAAGGCCCTTCTTCCGATGATCGCGGCAGTCTTTGGCATGGTAGGGCCGGCCGTCACCTACCTCCTTTTCAATGCTGGTTCGGATGCGGCACGGGGCTGGGGGGTTCCGGTGGCAACCGATATCGCCTTTGCTCTGGGCGTGCTGGCGCTCTTGGGTGACCGGATCCCGACCGGTTTGAGGGTCTTTCTTGCCGCACTGGCCATTGTCGACGATCTGCTGGCCGTCCTTGTGATCGCGATCTTCTACACGGCAGCCCTCAACATTCCGATGCTCCTGCTTGCGTTGCTCATTGTGGTAGTGCTCTATGGGGGAAACCGCCTTGGCATCCACTCACTATGGTTCTACGGACTGCTTGGCTTCGCCCTGTGGCTCGTGGTGCTTGCCAGCGGCATCCACGCAACCATTGCCGGCGTGGCCTTGGCGATGTGTATTCCCGCCCACTCACGTATCGATCGGATCTCGTTCTTTACGCGCTCGAGAGACCTCATCGAGCAGATCAGCAAGCGCACGGAATCTGATGAAGATGAAGGTAAACAACTTGATGCCGTGCACGCGCTTGAAGAGATGTGTGAACACGTGCAAACTCCATTGCATCGCATCGAGCACGGACTCAGCAATGTCGTGTCGTTTGGCATCATGCCATTGTTCGCGCTGGTCAATGCCGGCGTGGTGATCTCACCATCAATGCTCGCCGGTCTTACCAGTCCGGTAGGCCTTGGAATAGCCCTCGGTTTGTTCCTTGGCAAGCAGATCGGCATCACCGGTTCGGTGTGGCTCTCGGTGCGCATGGGGCTTACCCGTCTTCCTGCTGGGGTCACCATGGTGCAGATGTATGGCGTTTCATTGCTATGCGGCATCGGCTTCACGATGGCACTCTTTGTGGCGAACCTTGCCTTTATCGAACCACAACATTTGGACATGGCAAAGCTTAGCATTCTTGCTGGCTCCGCTCTGTCTGCCGTCGCTGGCGCGATCATTCTCAAACGAACAATTCCACCACAAGCCCCTTATCGGACATGATCATCTACCAAGTCGAAGTCATGGTACCAGACGATTTGGTCGAGCAGTGGTTGGAGTACATGACGTCCCATCATATCGATGACGTGGTCAACACCGGCATGTTCGTCAGCTCCGAGCTGCATCGTATGTCCGATCCCTCCATGGAAGGTCACGCCACGTTTCGCGTGCGCTATTCATGCGAGAGTCAGGACAAGCTCACGCGCTACCGCACCGAGTTCGCGCCCGCCCTCATGGCCGATCACACACGGATTTTCGGCGATCGTGTGATCGCCACGCGGAGCGTCTCCGAGCGCATCTGGTCAACGGAGCGCTAACGGCATGTTGTCGGCTCTCAAGGGGCTTGCCACGGTCCGTGGACGTAAGATGGTCGAAGCCGTTACTGGCATGCTCCTGCTTGCGTTTTGTATTGAGCACGTCCTCGGCAACAGTCTCTTGCTACTCCCTGATCCCACGCCGTACCGGTGGTTCACCGAGACGATGGGCCATGCATTGGTGATCCGCATTGCAGAAGTGGCATTGTTTGCACTCTTCGCGCTGCACATAGGCTTGGGACTGTACATGCGCCGTCAGCACCAACGGTTCTTGAGACAGCATCCCGCCAAACGTCCGCAGCACACCATCTCCACACGTCTTGTGGGCTGGACGGGAATGGTCATCCTGATCTTCCTTGTGGTCCATCTCGACCGGTTCTTCATTCCGAATCGCTTTGCCGCTAATGGGGCTGCGGCCGATCTTTATACGATGGCACATGAAGCATTTGCCTCGCCATGGTACACGCTCTTCTACGTTGTGTGCATGGTGGCTCTTGCCTCTCATCTACACCATGGCATCCGCAGCGCGTTCTTCTCCTTCCGGTTCATTCCCCCTCACATGGTGTCGCGCGTACGCAATTCCGTTTCACGAGTTGGTCTTGTGACGCCGCTGGCCTTGGCCTACATTGCCGTGCACATCTATGTTGTGCAGTTGCTCAGCGCCCCCTAACCCTACGCCTTCAGTCGATACTCTTCAACGGGAGTGCCCCCGATGAGATGCTCCTGGATGATGCGCTCCAGAACCTTGGGCGTACACGAGTGATACCACACGTTGTCAGGATGCACCACGGCGATCGGACCCTTCAGGCACACACGCAGGCAGTCTGCCTTGGTGCGATACACGCCCCCTTGCTCATCAAGGTCGAGCTCCTTGAGACGACGCTTGAGATACTCCCAGCTTTCGGCTCCCTTTTCCGGTGCGCAGCACTTGGGCTTGCCGGGCGTTGCACACAAAAAGATGTGCCGCGCATGCGTACCAAGCGCGCGTTCAACTGACTTCTTTGCTAGATGTTGCTTCGTCGTCATGTCGAGGCCTTTGCTAGTGTGAGTGACTCTTCGGCAATGAGTCGGAGAATCGTCAGATGCAGACGATGAAGAATGGAAGGGGCTTCCACCTGCTGCGATGCGCGGATATGAAACGTAACGGCAATGGTGATCCCCTGCGGCGCAAGGGCGCTCAGAGTCACATCCATGGGAGCATCGCTCATCACGTCCTGCGACTGGGCCAGATGCTCACGGAGCTTTGCAACAAATCGCTCGATCGTGTCAAGGGGCGAATCAGCATCAAGCACAATCGAGGTCGACATCGGATGCCTGCGCTTTACGCCGACGTTGTCGATCACAGCGTCAGCGAGCTTGCCATTCGATAGTGTCAGAAGGCTGCCCGTGGGTGTAGCGATTCGCGTACTGCGGAATCCAATCTCTTTGACCACGCCCTCTGCTCCCGGTGTGGAGATCCAGTCGCCGACAACAAATGGTCGGTCAGTTATAATGACCAGCGATCCGAAAACGTTTTTCACAGTGTCCTGCGAGGCAAGAGCCAGCGCCGCACCACCGATCGATAGACCGGTGATGATCGCCGCAACGTTCACGCCCACGAATCCGAGCACGGTCATGATACCGATCACAGCCACAACCACCTTTAACGTTGACGCAACCAGCGGGGCAAGTGTCTCGGCGATGTCATGCCCATCCTGTCGCGACCGCAAGGCATAAAGTACGCCGCGAGTGCAAACAAGATCGACCAGCCTATACAGCGCTATGGCGAGAAAAGAAATGCTCAGCGCATCGAAGATCATCGCCACACGCTGAGTTGCAAGATCCGACAGCTCGATGGCGGGAACAATCAAGCTGACAGTTTCTGAGACGATGACAAGAGCCGTACTGCGAGCAACAGAAACAACAAGCCCCCTATCCGGTTCCGAACCATTGAAGCGGCGTACGAGTCGCTTGAGTATGCTGCTCAGGATCTGACGCAGTGCCCATGCAACGACGAGGCTCGCAGCGAGCATCGTCACGATCATGATCCACTGCTTGGTCGTCAGCGCCATCGTCTCATCCATCAGGGTTGGTTCAGACGCGTGAACAGTGCCTTGACCTCGGAGATCTTCATCTGCCCCTTATCGCCTTCACCATGCACGCGCACGGCTGCGGCGTCGTTCTCGATCTCCTTCGATCCGATGACGAGCGCGTATGGGATCTTCTTCTGCTCGCTCTCGGCCACCTTGCGGTTGATCTTTTCATTGCGCAGGTCGCAATGCACGCGCAGACCCATGGCCTCGAACTCTGCAGTAAGGTCGCTGGCAAACGTGTGGTGCGCATCGGCGATCGGCAGAATACTCACCTGCGTCGGTGCGATCCAGAACGGGAAGTTACCGGCGTAATGTTCGATGAGAATGGAGATGAACCGCTCCATCGATCCGAAGGGGGCTCGATGGATGATCACCGGACGGTGCTTTGTGTTGTCAGCACCAACATACTCCAGGTTGAATCTGTCGGGCATGACGTAGTCGACCTGCACGGTGCCCAACTGCCACTTACGTCCGATCGCGTCGCGCACGATGAAGTCGATCTTCGGACCGTAGAACGCCGCTTCGCCTTCGCCGATGAAGTACTCAAGGCCCATCTCATCGGCCACTTCTTTGATCTCACGCTGTGCGCGTTCCCAGTACTCGAGGTCGCCGCCATACTTCGCCGCATTGTCATCACGGAACGACAGACGCGTCGACACGTCCATGCCGAATGTGCGGAACACATGCTGTGTGAGCTCGACGACGTTCTTGATCTCGTCCTTCAGCTGGTCGTGCGTGCAGTAGATGTGCGCATCGTCCTGCGTAAAGCCGCGCACACGGGAAAGACCATTCAGCTCACCCGACTGCTCGTAGCGATACACCGTTCCGAACTCCGAAAACCGCAATGGTAAATCACGGTATGAACGGGGCTTATTGGCATAGATCTGATGGTGATGCGGACAGTTCATCGGCTTGAGCAGGTACTGCTCGTCTTCCACCGTGATTGGGTCGTACTGCGAATCGGCGTAGTACGGGTAATGTCCGCTGGTCTTGTACAGTTCAAGATTCCCGATATGCGGCGTGATCACTTCCTGGTAGCCGCGGCGCACCTGCTCATCACGCAGGAAGGCCTCAAGCCGACGTCGCAGTGTGGTACCGTTTGGTAGCCAAACCGGCAAGCCCCCTCCCACCATCGGAGTGATCATATACAGTTCGAGTTCCTTACCGAGCTTGCGGTGATCGCGACGTTCGGCTTCCTCGCGCTGCGTGATGTACTCTTCCAGCTGCGCTTTCTTTGGGAAGGCAATGCCGTAGATGCGCGTCAGCTGTTTACGCTTTACGTCGCCCCGCCAGTAGGCCCCGGCAACACTGAGAAGCTTTGGATACTTGATGTGTCCGGTCGACGGCACATGTGTGCCACGACAGAGATCCGTGAATTCGCCCTGCTGATAGAACGTGATCTCGGAATCCTTCAGACCCTCCAGCAGCTCGAGCTTGTACTGATCACCCTTTGCGGTGAAGTATGCAACGGCATCGTCCCACGTCTTCTCGATGCGCTGATATGGCACGTCGCGCTTTGCCAGCTCCGTCATCTTTGCTTCGATCTTCGGCAAATCGTCAACGCTCAGCTTCGTATCGCCGGGCAGGTCAACGTCATAGTAGAATCCCGCTTCGATCGGCGGTCCGATACCGAACTTGACGCCAGGAAAGAGCGCTTCGAGCGCTTCGGCCATGAGGTGGGCCGTCGAGTGCCAGAAGATCTCCTTGCCCTCGTCGTTGTCGAATGTCACAATGCGAATGCTTGCGTCTAGATCGATCGGACGTGACAGATCATATGGTTTTTCGTTGACGATGATGCCGACGGCTACACGCGCCAGGCCGTCAGAGATCGATTTGGCAACGTCCATCCCCGTCGTTCCGACAGGGTACTGGCGCACGTCGCCGTTGGGGAGGGTAAGGGAAATCATGTTCAAATTTACTCAGGTTTGGGGTGTGAGGTGTGAGGTGTGGGGTGTGAGGTGTGTCATCCGTCATCGGTCATCCGTCATTTGGGATCCCCGCTTTCGCGGAGATGACGATCAGTACCCAGTACCCAGTACCCCGTACCCAGTCCCCAGTCCCCAGTCCCCCGTACCTAGTCCCCAGTACCCAGTCCCCCGTCCCCAGTCCCCATCATCGTATCTTCCGCCCATCAATTTCTCAGGGGTCGTAAATGTCGTCATCACAAAAGGAATTGTTCGGTCATCCGATAGGTCTTTCCTATCTCTTCTTCACAGAGATGTGGGAGCGGTTCAGCTACTATGGCATGCGGGCCTTGCTGGTGCTGTATATGACCAAGTACCTGTTGATCGACCCCAGCCTGACGTCGAGCGTGATCGGCTTTACAGGCCTGTCCAATTTCCTGACGACCCTGTTTGGCCCCCTTTCAAACATTGGCCTGTCGTCGCAGATCTACGGGCTGTACACCGGCTTTGTTTACTTCACACCATTCATCGGCGGGTGGCTGGCCGACAGGTACCTGGGCAAGACCAATGCGGTGTACACGGGTGCCATCCTTATGGCCATCGGACACTTCCTCATGGCCTTTGAGAGCTTCTTTCTGATCGCTCTGCTGTTTCTCATCATGGGCAATGGGATGTTCAAGCCGAATCTTACTGCGCAGGTGGGAACACTCTACAAGCCGGGCGATTCGCGCATCGACAGTGCCTATACGATCTACTACATGGGCGTGAACCTCGGTGCGTTCTTCTCGCCGATCGTCTGCGGGACGCTGGGTCAGACTGTGGGCTGGCACTATGGTTTCGGCGCTGCAGGCGTAGGCATGCTTGTCGGAACCGTTGTTTACTGGATGGGCACAAAGCATCTACCTATGGAGAACCAGCGGGTTATTGCACGCCCCACCGAGTCCGATGGCAAAGAAGAAAACTGGCTTCGCCCCTTTGGTGTCATCGCCTATCTGTGCTTTGTGAACATTCTATTCTGGGGTGTGTACGAGCAGCAGGGCAATACGCTCCAGGTATGGGCTGATGAGAAGACAAACTGGACGATCTTCGGCACGTCAATACCATCGTCGTGGTTCCAGTCGCTAAACCCGATGTTTATCGTCTTACTTGCCCCATTGCTGAGCCGCTTCTGGCGCTGGCAGAGCAGCCGCAAGTCCGAGCCCAACACTGTTACCAAGATGGCCATCGGCTGCACATTCATGGCCATTGCCTATCTGCTCATGATCTATGTGGCAGGTCTGGCACAAGGGGGCGACAAGCTGAACCTTATCTGGGTCACGTCGGTCGTCCTGATGTTTACGATCGGCGAACTCTACCTCTCCCCTATCGGTCAGGCCATGGTCTCTCGTGTAGCCCCCGTACGCATGGTCAGCATGTTCATGGGCGTCTGGTTCCTTTCGAGCTTCTTCGGCAACTATCTGGCCGGCTTCATCGGCTCCTATTACGACCGAATGAGCAACGAAAGCTACTTCGCCATCCTTGTCGGTATGAGCCTTCTGGGCGTAGCCATGTTCCTGCTTCCGAGGAAGAAGCTTGCGAGGTGGACGAGTTAGGTTTCAGGTTTCAGGTCTCAGGTGTGGGGTGTGAGGGCGAATGATTCCGTCACTCCGTCATTCCGTCATTTCGTCACTCCGGCATTCCGCCATTCCGTAACTGCGCGTAGCGCAAAGGTGCGGTCCTTCGCCGCTGCGCGGTTCAGGATGACGCTGCGCACCGTGGTTGTTATGGTGGAAAAGCGCGTAGCGCCATGGCGTCATCCTGAGGAGCCGAAGGCGACGAAGGACCGCTCCGGAACGATGCGCTAGAATGTGGCCATTGGGATCGAATGCGATTCATCTTCCGTCTGCATCGAACTTCTCCCATTGCTTACCCACGACTAAAGCCGTGGGCTAATGTGCACCCGAAATGATAGACACCCTATACCTCACACCCAAAACCTCACACCTCACACCCGAGACGTAAGTCTCAACACTCCTCTCGGACACACACTCGAGCAGACGCCGCAGCCGACGCAGGAGGCGCGCTTGATGGTCTCGCCGCGTTCGGCGTAGGAGCGCACGTCGATGCCCATTTCACAGTAGGTGGTGCAGTTGCCGCAGGAGATACACTGTGTTGGGTTGACCTCGATGCGGAAGCGGGAAGCCCCCTTCTGAAGGATGCCAAGCAGGGCGGCCATGGGGCAGCCGAAGCGGCACCACACGCGTGAGCCGAGCAGAGGGTAGAATCCCACGCCGATGACGCCGGAGAAGAGTCCACCGATGACGAAGCCATAGATGCGGTTTGCGCTGGCCGTGATCTCAGCCAGTGCCGGGTTAGGATTGGCGTGCTCGTACCAGAGCAGAGCGGTGATGACTGTAATGATGACGAAGACAGGATAGATGATCATCCGCTCGAGCTTCCAGGATCTGTCGGAGCTTGACGAAAGATGTCGGAAGGAGTCGCCTGCCGTTTCGGCCAGTGCTCCGCAGCCGCACACCCACGAACAGTACCAGCGCTTTCCGTAGAGGTATGTCAGAAGGGGCGTGGCGATGACGAGCAGTGCCAGACTCCACCACGACATGAAGGCCGTCAGGGCGTCGGGACTCGACATCATCTGCGTCATCGATGACGGGAACATCACTTCGGGCTTGAGCGGCCAGAAGTAGCTGAAGTAAAACTCGCCACGTCCGCTTCGCGCGAGCATCGAGGGCAGGATGTAGGCGGCGATGAGCTGCACCGACATCAGCACCAGCGTACGATAGCGATGATACCGTTCGTGACCATCCCTGCGGAGCATGCGCACGCCCATGATCAGTACCGCCAGCGTGTAGAGCGTTCCGTAGAGAAACCACTGATCGGCGACGCGTCCACGAAGCATCTGCGAGGAACCATCCAGGGGGCGAACCAGAACGTCGAGCACACCGGGGAACCAGTACACGCAGACATAGAACAGCGTCATCACAAGGGCCAGCGCATACGCGCTTGCTCCGCGCGTACGCCACGGACGCAGTATGGTGCCGGACCGGGAAGCCCCCTTCGGAATCATGATGGGAATGGGCTGGTTCATTCCTCAGGCCGTGACGGCGTCAAATGATGGAGTGAACTCGGCATCAAAGATCACGCTTGAGATATCGGCAATGGCAGATTGCACATGTACGCGACCACCGATCCACTTCTCGCAGACCCGCTGATCGAGTCGAACGCCTAGCGCATGGATCCCGACAACTTCTCCGGCGACATTATGTGCAAGGCGGATGCAGCGCACGCCATCACGGTCGATGAGCAATCGACTATTTACTGCGTCACTGCTACGCCGCACCATGCCATAGGTGGACCAGTCGAGATCGAAGAACTTTGCGCTGTTGAAGTCCGTGGTTGGCGTGAACGCACCAGCCTGACCAAGCACAATACGCGCCGCATGTTCACCGTGCAGACGTCCGGTGTACCAGAGCTGCCGCACGCCCCATGGCGGCTGGGCACAGTCTCCTATGGCAAGTACACCCGGATGATCTGTGCGAAACGACGCGTCGGTGAGAATGCCTTCAACACAACCGATGCCGGCGTTGCCGGCAAGCTCCATGTTAGGACGTACACCCGTGGCGACCACAACGCAGTCAGCCGGAAGATGCGTGCCGTTGCTCAACTCCACCCTGGTGACGCGACCATCTACGTCGACCAAACGCACAGCTTCGGTGTTGGTGACAACTCGCACACCGTGGCGGCGCAGATGTTCGGTAACGATCATCGATTCATGGTCAGGCAGAACGTTACCGTAGAACCCATCTTCACGCACCACACAGGTGATGGTGCTCGAATCGCGATCCTCCATCATGCAGGCAAAGATCTCGGCACATTCAGCGGCGATGAGTCCGCCACCAATAATGACGGCATGGTGAGCCCCCTTCATGACATCGTTCAGACGCTGCACGTCGGCAAGCTGCGTGTAGGTAACGACGCCGCGCAGTGATGCATCGAGGTGTGCGGGCACAGATGGCACCGAGCCCGTAGCTAGCACGATCACGTCGGCCGCAAGCACACGTCCATCATCGAGCGTGCACGAGCGCCCAACTGCATCAAGCGCGGTTACGCGTCCGTGCATGAGTGCGATCCCCTGCTGCGTCCATGATGCATCCGCAAACGGCTTCGTATGCTCCAGCGTCAGCTGTCCGGTGGAGATGTACATCATAGCCGGACGCGAGAAGTGGTATGGGGCTTCCTCAGAGATCATCGTAATCCCGCACGAAGCGTGGTCGGGCTGCAACCTGCGCAGCATCCGCGCACAGGACGTGCCCGCAATGCCATTGCCGATGATCAGAACGTTCATAGACGGTGAAACTACGATGAAGATCAGGGCTTCACGATACAGTGCAGACGCTCCACCACCTCCGCATGATTCTGCGATGGTGCCTGCAGCGCCAGTAGATCATCAAGCGTGTCGACATCACGTAGCAGCGGCAAGAGGTGCGGGGTAAGTCCGAGCTCGGCGCAGCGCCCAATGGTTGAAGCAAGTACATCCGCGGTACTCCATGGAATACCCTCGAACAACTCCTCGTGAACACGCCTCATCCCGATGAGGTAGTAGCCGCCGTCAACGCATGGACCGATCACAACGTCGGCCACGTCGAGAGCTGACTCTGCCGATGCGATGAGGTCAGCATCTATGAACGGCATGTCCGTGCCGATGACCAGCACCCGCTCAGATGCCGGAGCATCGACGAGTGCATTGATGATGCGCTCACCGAGATCATCTCCTCGCTGGACAAGGGGCTGGATGGTTCCTGCCTGGACAAGTTCGCGGGGTCCGTCAACGACGGGAAGCACTTCGACGTTGGTGCGCGCAAGCTCGCTGAACACGTGGGCCATCATGGCCGCGTACATGTGATATGCTGCATCGTCTCCAACCGTTGCCGCGAGACGCGTCTTGACGTGTCCCTTGCGCGGGGCCTTGCAGATGACGAGTACCAGCGTGCCGATCGACACGTCTATGCGCCCTTGCGCCAGTATGATGGCGTCACGAAGAACATCCCGTATGCCTCGCCAGGGTTGTTGCTCACATGACGATGATGTGCCATGTGCATGCGATAGACGGCCTGGAGGTAGCGATTCTTTGGAAGGGGCTGACGCATAAACCGCTTGTGGATGATCATGTCGTGCATGATGAAGTATGCCGTGCCGTAGATCGCCACGCCAACACCTAACAGGAAGGGCCCACCGCCAGGAAAGCCCCATATCATCAAGCCAAAGGCGATGCTCATAAAGAAACCAACGAACACATCATTCAGCTCCAGCGGGTGCTTAGTAGGGTTGTGATGCGTCGAGTGAATGCGCCACAAGAGACCATGCATGACGTATCGGTGGAAGAGGACCACGAACAGCTCCATACCGATGATGCCGGCGATGACGAGAATGACGTTGATCATGAACAAAGCTCTGCATGACGGAAACACGACACAAGATGGTCGTTGACCATTCCCGTGGCCTGCATGTGCGCATAGACCACGGTTGTGCCAACAAACCCAAATCCTCGATGCTTGAGTTCCTTGCTCACTCGATCACTCAGCGGTGTCGAGGCCGGCAGCTGCTTCAAATCCTTCCACGCATTCACGATCGGGCGTCCGTCCACGAAGCCCCATATGTACGCATCAAAGGAGCCAAACTCTTCCTGTACGCGCCGGAATGCCCGCGCGTTGCGGATCGATGCTTCGATCTTCGCACGGTTGCGGATGATGCCGGCGTCCTGCAGGAGCTCTTCTACCTGAGGCTCGCCATACGAGGCGACCAGGTCGACGTTGAAGTTGCGGTACGCCGCACGGAAGTTGTCGCGCTTCTTCAGGATGGTATGCCAGCTCAGTCCGGCCTGCATCGTCTCCAGAATGAGAAACTCAAACAGCATCTGATCATCATGCAAGGGGGCGCCCCATTCCTCATCGTGGTAGCGCATATAAAGCTCATCTTTGAGACACCATCCGCAGCGCTCACGAATCATGCGATCTGACCTCCGCATGAGGAGCCCGCGCCGGCGGTGCATCCGAAGCAGTGACGGTCGATAACGATCGGACGTCCCATAAGAGCTTCAGCCGAGAAGTCAGCGATGTGCCGGGCCGAAGACGCAACCGGCAGGTCGAGCATCTGATTGAAGTCACAGTCGAACAACTTGCCGTCCCACCCTACGGAGATCATGTCGCGGCACATCACATTCTCCACCGCCGACGGATTGAATGCACCAATCAGCGTAGCCATGTACCGCTCGTAGTTGCCCGAGTTCATGAGGAACTCCAGGAATCGCGAGATCGGCATGTTGGTGATGCAGTGCAGGGCGTTGAACTCCACGCCTTGGTGCTGCATCAGGTTACGTTTGAACTCCTTCTCCAGCGATGCCTGAGGTCCGGGCAGCAGCGCCCCCAGAGGGTTATAGACCAGGTCGATGATGAGCCCCGTGCCGTCGCGGCCGTAGCCAACGTCGTTGAGCATGCGAAGGGCGCGGATGGAATCGTCAAACACACCGCCACCGCGCTGACGGTCGGTATGGCTTGCATCGTAGAACGGGAGCGACGAGACCACGTGCACACGGTGCATGGCGAAGAACTGCGGCAGATCATTGTACTTGGGATTTGCAACGATGATCGTCAGGTTGCACCGCACCATCACCTTGACTCGGCGTCGGGAGAGCTCCTCAACGAACCAGCGGAATTCCGGATTCATTTCCGGTGCGCCCCCTGTCAGGTCGACAATGCTGATACCGGCTGCATCGACGGCATCCAGACAGTGCTGCATCGTCTCACGCATCATGATCTCTTGCCGGTCGGGTCCGGCATCGACATGACAATGCTTGCAGGCCTGGTTGCACATCTTGCCAACGTTCACCTGCAGCGTCGTAAGGGTTCGCGCGCGCAACGGGGAATGTCCATACTCGCGCAACACCGCAGCGAACTGCGGCAGGTGGGCAATGCCATCGTGCTGACGAAGCACGCGGAGTTGTTCATCGGGATCGGACAGAGCCGCACCGCGACGCAGCAGACTTGTTGTTGCTAAAGACATAGGCCGCGCGTTACATCGACACTTCGCGGACCTTGTTCATCATCTGCACGCCGTGCACCATCGATGCACCACCGCGGATGGCTGCCGCCACGTGTACGGCCTCCATCATCATCTGCTCCGTAGCCCCTTTTTGCAGACTGTCCGTTGTGTATGCATCAATGCAATACGGACACTGCACCGCGTGGGCAACCGCAAGCGCTATCAGCGACTTCTCGCGCTGCGTCAGAGCCCCCTCGGCAAACACGGCTCCGTACCAGTCAAAGAACTTGGCGGCCAGCTCCGGCTGGTACTCACTGATGCTGCCAAATTTGGGGAGGTCTTCTGGGTTGTAGTAGGACATGGCGGGTGTGAGGTGTGAGGTGTGAGGTCATCGGTCATTCGCAATGATCTGACATACAGCCACAATGACAGCGCAGACGGGGGCATGGATTTCATGCGGCCAGGGGAAGAGGACAGAGAGCATCATAAGCGTTATGGCAAGACCGGAGATGATCTCCAGAACTCCGCGGCGGCGACCCGAGGGAACGCGCAGGATGTTCATAGCCATGATGCTGCTCAGACCAAGGTTGATGCCGATGAATGCCATCGAGAGGGCAACATGCATTATGATTTGGGCAGAGACCAGATATTCGGCCATTTCCCGGTCAGCCATGCGCAGAGCCGACAGACCCAGGATGAAGATCCCGCAGGCAAGAAACACTCCCTGGGCTGCTTTGGCCTTATTCGCACCAAAGTAGCGTCCGGCCATATAGCAGGCATAGACACAGGCAACTCCAACACTCGAGAAGATGCGCTCAAACGGTCGAGCTGTGAACCCATTGCCGCCGGAGAGCGCTAACTGACTCAAGGCAGCTACAAGTACCGTGGCCACAAAGATCCGCAGCCAGGGATTGATGTCTTGCGACCGTGTTAGCATGCGCCACACTCCCCCTTGGCCGTCGATGATGACTCAACCTGAACGGTGATATGGCTCAGACCGTACTTGTCATGCAGTGCCGCCCGTACCGACGAGACCACGTCATCAGTCGGAAGATCACTCACCACATGCAATGAAGCCGAATACTCCTTCATGCCAAGCTGCCAGACGTGCACGTCGTGCACATCAATGACACCGCTCAAACCGGCAACGACCTGTCGCATTTCGACTGGTGAGATCTGCGAGGGCGCTGATTCCATAAGGATCACTGCTGCTTGGCGGATCACGCGCACGGCACCGCGCGTGATCATTATCGCAATGGCGATCGATATCAACGGGTCGATGAGTTCCCACCCCGTCAACTTGATGACAACCGCTGCGATGATCACGCCCAGACTTGAGAGCAGATCGGTGATGACATGCAGATACGCACTGCGTGTGGTGATATGCTCGGAACGATGCAGAAAGAACGCGCTGATGGCATTGGCAATAAATCCAACGACCGCCACGTAGAGCATCAGCTCAGAGTCGACATGGCTGTGCTCATCACCCAACATGCGGCGCACAGCTTCGATCACGATGTAGATGCAGATGCCAATAAGAAGAAAGCCATTGGTGAGCGCAGCCAGGATCTCAACACGGCGCAGACCGAACGTATAGCGCACGTCGTGCTGGCCCCGTGCCTTTGCCGCAAACCGCAGTCCGAAGTAGGCGATCAGCAGCGAAGCCAGATCAACCAGAACATGTCCGGCATCCGACAGCAGGGCAAGGCTGCCCGAAAGGAAGCCCCCAACAACCTGCGTGAGAAAGACCACGGACGTCAGTGTGACCGCGATCCTCAGGGGGCGAATGTCCGCGTGATCATGAACGTGGTGGTGATGATGTCCATGGTGGTCGTGTCCATGGTGGTCTTGCGAATGCTCGTGGCGCATATAAAAACAGCGTGCGTCGTTGCGGGTTGACGTATTGGTTGAATCAGAAAAGCATAGTGATGATCTCGTCCCAGTAGCAGATCACCAGCACGGCCGGAGCTGCAAAAAGCATGGAATCAAACCTGTCGAAAACACCGCCGTGACCCGGTAGTACACCGCCTGAGTCCTTCACGACAGCGTCACGCTTCAGAAGCGACTCTGCAAGATCTCCTATCGGGCCGACGACGCCGATCACTACGCCGCAGGTGACCGCCATGTCAAGCGGGAACGTTGGGATCAGAAGCTTCGTCATGCCAACGAATGCGGCCGTAGATCCGACGACGCCTCCAATAGCCCCTTCCCATGACTTCTTGGGACTGACTCGAGGGAAGAGCTTGTGCCTGCCGATGGAAAGTCCGACGAAGTACGCGGCAGTGTCGGCCAGCCACACGGACACAAAGAGCGTCATCATCAGCGACGTGCCCGTTTCACCCCAGGTGCCCCAGAGAAACAACCGGTCGGTGTGCCGTAGGGCGAACAGACACGCCAGGCTCAGTCCGATATAGAACACCCCGAACGCCGTTAGCGCCGTATTCAGCATGGCATTCTCGCGTGCGCGAAAGAGCTCCGCAGCGAGGGTGATGAGCGTACCGAGGAGCATGAACAGACATAGGTAGCCGCCGATCAACAAGACCCCCAAGCCCTGAATATTGGTTCCTGACGAGGCATTCTCCGAGCCAGAAGCGAACATCCATCCCGACCAGAGCAGGATGATCGCTGCCCACACAAGGCCGACGCTCTGGTTTGGACTGGCATGTTTTGACTCTGCCAGATGATAGAACTCCCGAAGGGCCTGAATGGCAATGAGCGTTATAGCAGCGGTGAAGAACCAGCCGCCCAGATAGACAACGCCAACAGCCAGCGGGATGCCCACGGCGGCCACGGCGACACGTTTTGTGAGATTCGTCATAGCGCGAAGCTACGTAGTTTCGTGGGCCATGAATGTATACGACATCAACGACACCGGCGCACCGAATGTGCTGCTGACAGGCGAAGCAGACTTCCTGCAGGAGTTTGCCGGCATTCTCTCAAGCAAGGGCGTGACCTTCTCGATCCTGCCGGCCCTGGACCTTATCGAGGAACTCGATTCGGAGAATGATTACGACGGCGTTGGCAAGCAGCTCTCTCAGGAGTATGGCCCCTATGCTGATCGACTGGTGTTTGATCTTCACCCGCATGGGAGATCCTTCACGCACATTGTCGACCTATCAGTGGTTAGCCCCACGGAGCATCGTCTGACCATCGACTACGCTGCGTCATTGAACCCGACGGCAACCGTCATCGTGAACGTTCTGACTACAACCGCAACCGAACTCGGGATGATGACCGACACCGGCCATAGGGTGATCGGAGTAGCCGTGGCACCTAGCGTGATGTCGACCATGACGATCATGGACATGTCGGCTGGACTCAACACCGAGCCCCGTCACGTTGAGAGTGCCAAGGAGCTCCTGCGCCAGCTCGGATACTCCGTCGAGGTTGTCCTTGACCGCGTAGGCCTCGTGCAGATGCGCGTGTTGGCCATGCTGATCAACGAAGCGGCCTTCGCCGTTATGGAAGGTCTGGCAACGCCGGAAGACATCGACAAAGCCATGATGCTTGGCGTGAATTACCCTAAGGGGCTTCTGGCTTGGGCTGATGAAATCGGCATCGGCATCGTTACGCTGATCCTTGACGGACTGCGCCGCGAATACGAGCAGGAGCGGTATCGTCCGTGCGTGCTGCTCAAGCAGATGATGCGCGCGGGGTGGACCGGCAAGGCGGCCGGACGGGGCTTCTACACCTACAGGTAACCCTTGATATGAGGATCCACGTCTTCCTCGACTTCGACGGCACCATCAGCATGGATGATGTCGGCGATGAGCTTGTTTCGACCTTCGGGGATTTCGCCACCCATAGCCTGCTTCTTGACGGTCAGATTTCGGTGGCCGAATACTACCATCGGGCAGCTGCAAGCTTCTCTGCCGAAGCAACACCGGAGGCCGTGACAGCCTTTGCGCTTTCGCAGCCGCTCGACCCCGGCATCGGCCCTTTGGTGCGGTGGTGCCGCGAACACGAAATGCCTGTTAAAGTGGTCAGCGATGGCTTCGACGTCTACATTCGCCCCCTGCTTGCCGAGTCCGGCATCATCGACAATGTGACGATTCACAGTAATCAGCTCAGGTATGAAGGGGGCAAGTGGACTCCAACGTTTCCCGCAGCCAGCGAGTCGTGCTCGTGCTTCTGCGCCTCCTGCAAACGCAACGTAGTCCTGCAATACGTAGCCGACGATGACATTGTTGTCTACGCCGGTGATGGAAGGTCCGACGCCTGTGCCGTGCGGTTTGCCGACATCGTCTTTGCCAAGGGGACTCTGGCCGCCGCCTGCACCGCTGAAGGAATACCGCACCACACGTATCGCTCGCTCACCGAAGTACTGATCATCCTGCAGCGGCGTTTGGCCGAAAAGGACTTCCCGCCTCGCCGTCAGGCAGTTCTGGCCCGTAAGCGGGCGTTTGAGTCGGAATAGCTTAAACTATTCGCTGGCGAGCGGGGTCTTGCGCCCCGTTCACACATTGGAGAAAACCATGACCCGCCCCCTCATCATTGCCCTCTCGTTGATCGTCCTTGCGCTTCCTGCTCATTCTCAGGACCAGCGCGCTAAACGTCAGGAAGCTGTAAAGGAACTCCGCACAGATCTCCGCGCATGGTACATGCGCGATGTGCTCCCAACGGTCAATCGCCTGCACACCGAGTACGACGCCTCCCTCTCACGTGAGGATATGGCCACGCTAACTCGCCTGCGCGCCGATGCCAAGCGCCTCCGCAACGACGTGCGCAAGGACATGCAGTCACTCAAAAGCGACTTCGAACGAGGAGGACGCGCCGAACTTCGCAATCGCATCAAAGACCTGCGCGAAAAGCACCGCGACGAATACATGCGCATTGTCGAACAGGTAAAACCCATTGCCAAGCGTTCCCGCACCAAGCTCCGCGAGATCTTCGATGCTAACGAGGTCAAGATCGAGCAGTGGCGCTTAGAGGCCAAGAAAATCGTCGGCGACTGGAAAGACGAACACGATGACCTCGACATGGGCAAGCGCGATAACTCCCGCTTCCCCCTCCTCGGCGGTGACCCACGCCGCTCCACCCTGCGGTTTATCCTCTGGGATGGAACGGTGGAGGAGAGTGACTAAGGTACTGGGTACTGGGTACTGGGTACTGGGTACTGGGTACTGGGTACTGAACGTCATTCCCGCGAAAGCGGCAATCCAACCGTGATCTACTTCACCAAATGATCTTTACATCATGCAACCGATTAAAAGCTGCGTCGCAGGTGACAACAGTGCAGTTCTCGGCTAAGGCCTGGGCTGCAATGATCCGATCAAAGGGGTCGCGATTTGACCATTTGAGAACTGCCGCGTCTGCGGCATGGTTGGCTTCGATTGGAAGGAGTGTAAAGCCGTACACAGGAATATGTCGTAGCACTGACTCGACATGTTCAGGTCGGATTGGCGATTTCGGCTTCATGGCCTTCTGCCATAGCTCATAGATCGATGCTGCTGAGCACAGGACAATCGTCTCTCTTCGTTGGATTACCTCACGACTGGTCGCACTGAGTCTGTCCGGTTCGGCATCGTACCAGAGCAGAGCATGCGTATCGAGCAGAATGCGCGTACTCATCCCTTTCGGCGTGGCCGGGCTAGTGGATCGGTCATGCTTTCCTGATATACATCAGGATTTGTGGCCGACAAGAGTTCGTGACCGGTATCGCCAGCTACTGACACGGAAACTCCGAGCCCTATTGGGCGCCGTGAATCGCTGTCAGATACTGGCTCCAAGCGCACCGCGGGCACGCCGCGTCGCGCGATGATGACAGTTTCCCCGTGCAAGGCCATCTCAACAAGTTGCGACAATGTGGTTTTTGCTTCGTGCATATTGATCACTATCATCTTCGTGCTCCAAAACAGAAAAACGTGACGCTATGCAAATTAGCTAAATGCCACCTTCTCTTAGCTATATCGCCACCTCACCGTCTTCTCGATCGAAACGATCACGTACGAGGCCAGACCGCAGGCAAGGATGTACATCCATGAGGCAAGGGGCAAAGGGGCCGTGCGGAACACATCGTTGAAGAACGGGACGTATGTGAAGGCCAGCTGAAGCACGGCCATGAGTGCCGCACCGTAGATCACGGTCATATTGGACGTGATCGGATGTCTGGCCGGGCCCACAAGCGTACGGCAGTTGAAGAGGTAGAACGTCTGAATGACCACAAAGACGGCAGCGGCAGCTGTCTGGGCTTCGACAAGCGTGCTTCCCGAACTGAGCTCCCAGAAGTAGATGCCGAAGCCGGACGAAAGCATCAACAGCACGACCAGTCCGGTTCGCATGAGAATGTCGCGCGAAAACAACGGATCACTCATGCGACGTGGACGTCGCTCCATCACATCGTGGGGCGTGGGCTCGAAGGCCAGGGGCAGTCCCAGGATCACCGCCGTGGTCATGTTGATCCACAGGATATGAATGGGCAGGATCGGCAAAGCAACGCCCAGGGCCACCGCCACAAGGATCACCAAGCCCTCGGCAGCATTGGTAGGAATGGTCCACACAATAAACTTCATGAGATTTTCGAACACCGTCCGACCTTCCTCAACCGCGGCGACGATGGTGGTGAAGTTGTCGTCCGTCAGCACGATATCCGACGCGTCCTTCGCAACGTCCGTGCCCGTGCCCCCCATGGCAATGCCAACATTTGCTGTGCGAAGTGCCGGAGCGTCGTTGACTCCGTCACCCGTCATGGCAACCACATGCCCCCTTCGCTGAAGTGCATGAACAAGACGCAGCTTCTGCTCGGCTGTCACACGCGCAAAGACCGAATAGCGCTCGGCAGCATCTTCCAACTGCTCGTCACTGAGTTGTTCAAGATCGCGTCCTGTCTTGACGTACTCGCGGGGATGGCCGCTTACTTCGACGATGCCAAGATCACGAGCGATGGCCACGGCAGTGATGGCATGATCCCCTGTGATCATCTTCACGCCCACACCGGCGCGATGACACTCGGCAATGGATGCGCGTACCTCGGGGCGAGGCGGATCGACCATCCCCACGATACCCGTCAGTACAAAGTCACCCGACAGGACGTCGGCCGTGATCTCCTCAAGGCGTCCGTCCACGTCCTTTACGGCACAGGCCAGCACGCGCAGGCCTTCGGCACTCATAGTTTCGACGTGACCCGTGATGGACGGCATGTCAAGGGGCTCATGGGAGCCGGACTGCGTGAGCATCATCGTGCATCGAGGCAACAGCGCCTCCAAAGCCCCCTTCATGTAGATTCGCGAACCCGATGGTTGCGTGTGATGAAGAGTGGCCATGTATTGCGCGTCGCTCGAGAACGGCACAACGTCGGCCAAGGGCATAAGCTCCTGCTCAACGTCTCGATGTAGCGATGCCTTCATCCCGGCAACCACAAGGGCTGCTTCAGTGGGGTCTCCCAAGGCCTGCCAATAGCCATCAACTTGGCGGACCGATGCCGTGGAACACAGCACGCCGGCGCGCAGCGTCTCATGTAGTGCGACATCATGCCCCACATGCACGGGGGAAGATACATCAGCGCTGCTTCGACGTAGGATGTCTCCCTCAGGTCGGTATCCCGTCCCCTGCACGATGTACTCTGCCGATGCCGTGGTGATGGCTACCACGGTCATCTGATTCTCCGTCAGCGTGCCGGTCTTGTCACTGCAGATCACCGTTGTCGACCCGAGCGTTTCCACCACCGGAAGACTTCTAACAATGGCTCTGCGACGCGCCATGCGGTTGACGCCGATGGCCAGGATGATCGTGACCGCTGCGGGAAGTCCCTCGGGAATTGCCCCAACGGAAAGCGCAACGGCGGCCATGACCATTTCCACCGGAGGTTTGCCACGCATGACGCCCACGGCAAAGGTACCTGCGGCAAGCAGCAGGATCGCCACCAACAGCACATTGCTGAATCGTGCGATCTGCTGCGTCAGCGGCGTCTGTATCGAGGTGGCTTCATTGAGCAAGGTCGAGATCGTGCCGACTTCTGTGGACTTTCCCGTGGATACCACCAGCCCCATGCCCGTGCCGCGTGTGACCACCGTGGAAGCATAGGCCATGCTGGCACGATCGCCAAGAACGGCACCACCGTCAACCGGATGCGACTGTTTCTCCGACGGCACGCTTTCGCCCGTAAGCGCCGCCTCTGCAATGGCGAGGTCCTTTACCCACACAAGGCGCAGATCCGCCGGCACTCGATCGCCACTTTCAAGTACGACAAGGTCGCCCGGTACGAGCTCCTCCATCGGCAGGCGCATGCGTACGCCCCCTCGCACGACCGTGGCAGTTCCTACCACAGAGTTGGCCAGACGCGCCAACGACGAGATGGCCTTGCCCTCCTGCACGAATCCAATGAGTGCGTTGAGCAGCACCACGCCAAAGATCACGGAAGTATCTGTGATGCCTCCGATTATGGCCGTGACGATTCCGGCTGCAATGAGAATGTAGACAAGGGGCGCATGAAACTGTCGCAGAAAGCGCAGCAAAGAATGCTCGGTCCGACCCTTGGGAAGGACGTTGCGGCCATAGGTGGCTAGCCTGCCGCTGATCTCGGACTCTGCCAGACCGGCGGATTTTGACGTAACAAGCTCAGCCTCAACGGTTTCTACCGCAGAGGAATGCCAAGAGATATGCATTGGATCTCAGGAAATGATGTTATCGTCCGGATCGACAGCTTCGAGAAGCCTTCCGGCGACGACGCTGACGCGCACCGACTCGATATCGTGGTAGAGAACGGTGTCTTCTTCGCTGAACGGGATAATGTTTCGTATAAAACCCACGGCATTCTCAACGTGAGGAGAGCTCTTCAGGGGGCGAAGCATCTCGATACCGCGGGCCGCACAGAGCATCTCAATGGCAACGACCGTCTCAACGTTGCGCAGCACATCCCACACCTTGCGTGCGGCAATGCTACCCATGGAGTTATGGTCCTCCTGATTAGCCGACGTCGGAATACTATCAACACTCGCCGGATGCGCCAGTACTTTGTTCTCGCTCACCAGCGCGGCAGCGGTGTATTGCGCGATCATCATCCCTGAGTTCAAGCCCCCTTCACGCGTGAGAAAACGCGGCAGTCCACCAAGAGCATGGTTAACAAGTCGCTCTGTTCGACGCTCGGAAATGCTTGCAAGCTCAGCAATAGCAATGGCAAGAAAATCAAGGACGAGGGCAAGGGGCTGACCATGGAAGTTACCCCCCTGTATGTGCGTATCATCGTCGGCGAAGATGAGCGGATTATCCGTCGCGCTGTTCATCTCCCGCTCGATCACACCGGCAGCATATTCGATCGTGTCACGCGAAGCCCCGTGCACCTGAGGCATGCAACGCAGACTGTAGGCATCCTGCACCTTTCCGTCGCCGGAACGGTGCGATTCGCGGATCTCACTACCATAAACGAGTGTACGAAGGTTCTCTGCCACCAAACGCTGTCCTGGATGCGGACGCACCGCATGCAAACGATCATCAAATGCTGCATCGGTTCCACGTAGCGCGTCAAGTGACATCGCGCCAGCAAGGTCGGCCATGCGCGCCAAACGTCGCGCTCGCGCAACCGTGAGCGCTCCATACGAGCACATCATTTGTGTGCCGTTGATCAGCGCTAAACCTTCCTTCGCAGCAAGACGCACAGGCTCGATGCCATGATCACGAAGCACTTGAGCACTCGGCGTGCGAACGCCGTCAACGAGGCACTCGCCCCTTCCGATCAGACACAGAGCAAGGTGCGAAAGGGGCGCAAGGTCACCACTGGAGCCAACCGATCCCTGACTCGGAACGTAGGGCACGATGCCGGCATTCACCATCGAGACCATAGCGTCAAGCGTCGACTCTCTGATACCCGAAAAGCCCTTGGCCAGCGCATTGATGCGCAGCACCATCATAGCGCGCACAACCTCTTTGGGAAGGGGCTCACCGGTTCCCGCAGAATGCGAAATGATGAGGTTCTCCTGCAGCCTCTCAACGTCATCGCGCGAAATGGCCACATTGGCAAACTCGCCAAAGCCAGTGGTCATGCCGTAGATCACCCGCCCCTCGTCGATCCATCGGTCAACAGCAGCACGTGCTGCCCGCACACGCTCACGCGCCGCCGACGCTACGTCAATGCGCATGGATGTGTCATGCGCAACCTGCTCGAGTTCGTCGATGGTGAGCGTTGTGCCGTCGAGATTGATGATCATTTCCTTCGTTCTCATGGTTTCCCCGAGCCATGACCCGGGGCGAGTAGATCGGTGGCTTGTCACTTGTCACTCGTCACTCGTCACTTGTCACTTGTCACTCGTCACTTGTCACTCGTCACTTGTCACTCGTCACTTGTCACTCGTCACTTGTCACTTGTCACTCGTCACTTGTCACTCGTCACTCGTCATCATCTTGCTCCAACTATACTCCGTCGGAATGCGGCGGCCTTGCTGGGCAAGTTCGATGAGGTAGTCTGCGGTTGTTTTGAGCACCCATTGGAAGTTGTCTTCCTGCACCGAGGTACGCTCGGCATCAGGGGCGGGGTTCATGTAGTCGATGGCGTACGGGATACCATCGCGCACAGCGAATTCGATGGTGTTGAATTCATAGCCCAGCATCGTGCAGATCTTGATGCAGTAGTCTTCAAGGCGGGTGAGCATTTCAGGGGTTGGCGCAAAGCCTGCCTGATAGCGCAGGTGATGAGGATTACGGGGCTCATACGGCATGATGCGTACGTGCTTCTTACCGATGCAGTAGCAGCGGTAGTACTCGGTGAACTCAATGCCTTCCTGCAGGGTCATCACAATGTCCTGCGTTTCGGAGTAGGCCGTAAAGAACTCGTCGATCGAGGTCACCTTGTACACGTGCTTCCAGCCCCCTCCATCGAATGGCTTGAGGTAAGCCGGAAAGCCCACGTGATCGAAGATCTCCTGCCAGTTAAGCGGATACACGAGGTTCCGGAACGACTCCATAGTTGTGTCCGGCGGATGGTTCTTGCTCGGGAGCAACGCCGTGCGCGGAACGGGAATGCCCACCTTATCGGCCAAAGCATAGTTGAAGAACTTGTCGTCGGCCGACCACCAGAAGGGGTTGTTGACCACGCGCACTCCGTTGAGTGCGGCCAACTTCAGCATTGCTCGGTAGTACGGCACATCCTGCGAAATGCGATCCAGGATCACATCGTACTCGAAGAGCGACTCCAACGTCACCGCCCCGATCTTGACGAATTCCGCGGCCACTCCGGCATGGCGCGCGTTGATCTCCTCTACCAAAGCCGGTGGAAACGACTGTTCCATACCAAACAGCAGGCCGATCTTTTTCATGGGGCTTGTCCTTCGTAAGAGTGTTGGTCGCAAAAATAGCCGTCAGATGGTGCCGTACGGACCGGAGCTAAAGTGGGTAAGCTCCCGTTGCTAAAATAGACTTCCGCACGCAAAACACTCATGTCAATACATTTCAACAACTTATGCTGCTCCGATCTAAATTAGATGCGTCATGTCTGTAAATTGCAGCGGTACGCATGGACCCGCTCAACCATATCATCCGAATTCCGGCACCGGCGTTCGACTCCGATCTTACGCTCCGTATCGTGGAATTGGAGCGCCTGAAAAGTCGGGTGCTTGGGGGGTCAACTCACCCTGGTGTGTTCTTCCAGATCAAGTTTGTTTTCCATCTGCTCGAAAGCCTGGGGTCTGCGCGCATCGAGGGCAACCGAACCACGATAGACGAACTGGTACAAGCAACAGTTGCCGGCATGCGAGATACCACAGAGCAGCTTCGCGAGATCAGCAACATTGAAGACGCAATGAGTTGGATCGAACGGATGTTCACGGAAAACCCATCGACTCCCATCAACGATTCGTTTCTCAAAGAGCTTCATCGGATTACGGTAAAGAATCTTCGACCACCCACAGAGGGTGGCGAAGGGGATGTGAAACCCGGGGCGTTTCGATCGAATTCCGTTAGGATTGCCGGCGCAAAGCACCGCCCGCCAACACCGTTCGAGCTCCCGAAAGCGATCGAATCGCTGATACGGTTCATAAATGAAGCGACCGACCCACGTTTCGACCTGCTGCGAATCGCCATTGCACATCACCAGTTTGAATTCATCCACCCATTCCGGAACGGCAACGGACGTGTTGGTCGACTTCTCACGTATGCGATGCTGGTACGTTCCGGCTTTCGCGTGGATAGGGGCCGAATCCTGAACCCAACAGCTGTCTTCTGTCGCGACCGCAAGGCCTATCTGGAGGCACTGGCCCGAGCTGACTCTGGTAGCGACGAGGACATTCTTCACTGGTGCCAATTCGTCCTCACCGGCCTGCACCGCGAGATCACATTAATCGATCGACTATTGGATGACGGCTACCTAATTCCAAAGATCCTCCTTCCGACGATAGCAGAGTCCGTGTCACGGCGGAGCATTTCGAAAGAAGAAGGTGATCTGCTCATGATCATCTCCAAGGAGCAGATCGTGGATGCACAGACATTCAGAAGCTATTTCCCCGGACGCTCTCCGAGCTCAATTTCACAGATCATCTCGAAATACAAACGACGTGAGCTTATCGCCCCCTACCCGAACGCCAACTCACGACAGTACTGCGTGAACTTTGCTGGCAAAGACCTTCTGCACTCTCTCATTCAGATACTTGACAAGGCGGGATTTCTACCGGTTGGCAAGGCGTGACTGGTCACCGGGCGAGACTGCGTCTCGCCGTTTCACAAACGACGTCACCGGGCTCTTCAATGGTCACAGACCTGGTCACAGACGGGCGAGACTGCGTCTCGCCCCTACGTGTACTTCCGTAATTCCGTACTTCCGTACTTCAGTAATTCCGTACTTCCGTACTTCCGTACTTCAGTAATCGACCTCAAACCCTCGTTCTTCGCTGTATACTCCGCAGGGGGCTTGTCCGCCGAGCCAGTGGCCGAGGTTCACGTACAGGCCGTTACCGATAGGGGTGACTTCGGCCACGTGACGGTGTCCCATGACCACAATGTCGTAGCCCTCGGCAATGCGGGCTTCGGCAAACTCCCGCAGACCATCGCGCGGGCCATACTCACGTGTACCGGTGAAATCGCGGCTGCCGTGCGAGGTGCGTGATGCGAGCGAAATGCCCAGGTCCGGATGGATCTTCCGGTATAACCATTGTGCAAATCGGTTACGCAAGACGGAACGCAGAACAAGGTAGCCGGTGTCGTTGTGTGCCTTGCCATCGCCGTGGGCGATATAGAATCGCTTCGATCCGATCGTCGCCGATACGTCGCCCAGGATCACCGGGATCTTGAGCTCCTGTTCGAAGTAGCGATAATGACCGAAGTCGTGGTTTCCCATCAGATACAGGACTTCAACGCCGGCGTCCTTCAGCTCGTGAAGTGCCGCTAGCGTGCGCACGAAGCGCGACGGGACCACGGTGCCGTAATCAAACCAGTAGTCGAACAGATCACCGACGACAACCACATGCGAGGATGTCTGCATGGCAACGCGCAGAACGCTCAGCAGAAGGTCTTCGCGCTCGCGGTCCGCCATTCGGCTACCGTAGCCCAGATGCACATCCGACAGAAAGGTGACCGAGGAGCCTTGAGGAACCTTTAGATCGAGACTGGTAAGCGAAATCACGGGCGAAAGCATGACGATAAAATAACGCCATGTCGGCCCAAGACGGCTATCTTTGCCAGTCAATTTCGCCCTTCGCATGTCCGTAACACCCACCACCAGAAAACGCGTTACAACGCGGCGCCTGATCGATATGAAGGCCGCCGGCAAGCCCATCGCGTGCCTTACGGCGTATGATGCGATCACGGCCGGCATCCTTGATGGTGCCGGAGTGGATGTGCTGCTGGTGGGCGACTCCGTAGGCAACGTCGTACAGGGTCACGACACCACCATCCCGGTTACCCTCGAGCACATGATCTACCACACACAGGCCGTGGTTCGTGCCGTCGAACACGCCCTGGTTGTCACGGACATGCCCTTCATGTCGTATCAGGTCACACCGCAGGAGGCCTTCCGCAATGCCGGACGTCTGATGAAGGAAGCCGGCAGCGGCGCGGTTAAGCTTGAAGGGGGCCAACGCGTCATCGAAGCCGTTCGCATGATGACCGATGCCGGCATACCGGTCATGGCCCACCTAGGCCTGACGCCGCAGAGCATCCATCAGTTTGGCTCCTACAAGGAGCGTGGTCTCGATCCTTCGGAGGCCGATGCCATCAAGCGCGACGCTGTGGCGCTGCAGCAGGCCGGAGCCTTCGCGATCGTTCTCGAGAAGATCCCCTCGGCACTTGCCGCAGAGGTCACTAAACTCGTGGACGTTCCAACGATCGGCATCGGCGCAGGTCCGGATTGCGACGGACAGATCCTGGTGTGGACCGATATGATGGGCATGTCCACCGAGTTTCGACCTCGCTTCGTGCGCCGATATGCGGAGATCCACGATGTGATGACTTCTGCTGTAAAGGCCTACGTGACAGACGTTAAGGGGCGAACCTTCCCGACACAGGAGGAGAGCTACTGATGAGCTCCTTGTGGTCGATCATGTTCGTTGCCTCGATGGCACTTTCCAGCATCGCGCTGGTGGCATGCGGTGATAACGTGGTGACGAACCCGGCCGACATTGTCTTCCCAGACACCAACGTGAGCTTCCGTGCCCACGTCCTGCCCTTCATTGCCCTTTCCTGCGGCGTGGGCGGATGCCATGCCGACATCAATCCTGCAGCGGGCATTCGGCTGACGTCTTACTCGACGCTGATGTTCGACCGCGGTAATCTGATCGTACCCGGCAAGCCGGACGAAAGCCTCGTCATCCAAGTTCTCACCGGCACCTTCTCTCACCCTTGGGGTCTGCTGCAGGAACGCGTCTCAGCAAACCATCGCAGCGGCATGGTACAGTGGGTTCGGGAAGGGGCTCTCAACAACTGAAATCGATGATTTACAAAACGGAGAATCGCAACATGTCAACACTTCGCTACGCCGCGCTCGCCATGGCCCTTGTCATGACCCTGGCAAGCTGTTCGCGCAAAGCCACACCGGTGCCGATCGAGGGTCTTGAACTCCGCAAGGACGAGGTCCGCAAATTCGAGATCAAGGTGCCGAAGAACTGGTTCGTACAGCAGCGTCGCGGCGACCTTGTTCTGGCTATCTCGTCAAAGACGCACAGCTCACGCTTTCTCTCGTTCGGCAAGGGCAAGGGTGGTGCGAAAATCGAACTGCGTGCCTTCCCGCTTGACTCAGCCACAACGATCGACTCTTTGGTCAAGCGCTCCAAGTTGGAGTTTGAAGACAACCTCGATCGCTACGAGCGCTCGGTGGCAACCCTTGGTGGCAAGCCGGCACAGAAGCTGGCCGTCAAGTTCGACCAGGAAGACGGAGAGTACCGTTCGGAGATCTACTTTGCGGAGAACGACTCGGTTATAACGATCGTTACATTGGCAGCTTTTGGCAATACCTTTGGCGATTACGAGAAGGAGTTTGCCGAGGTTCTCTCGAGCGTCAAGCTCGCTCAACGTCCTGTCATTGCTGCTCCTACCCCTTCGGGTCCGGCTGCCCCAGAGCCCCCTTCCGATACTCTGCGCAATTACAATGCTCCGGACTTTACGATCCAGATCCCACAGAACTTCCAGGGAACAAAGGGTCAGGCCTCGGGTCTGTCCTCGATGAGCTTCGCCGGTTCACGCCTGGACTGTACGATTCAGGTTGACGTGTTCGACGCGAAGGACCAGAAGAACCTCGATAAGATCATCGAGCAGAATAAGGGCAAGTATGGTGGCGGAAGCGCAACGGCAACGTCACTGTCGGGTGTGAAGGCCTACTACTTCACCTACAATCCGGCTGCCAACATCCAGTCAAGGGCATATTTCATGGTCAAGGGCGACCGGATGGTGCGCGTGACGATGAACTGGTTCAAGCCCGAGCAGGCAGTCTATCTGCCGATCTTCGAAAAGTCCCTTGCAACCTTTAAACTGAAGTAGGATTCTTCTGCGCATGCAAGCGCTACTCATATCGATCATCATGGGGATCGCCACGGCTACGGCTGCGGCGATCCCTCAGTTTTCGGCCATCTCCGGCAACCGCTGCTCAAACTGCCACGTCGCACCGTCGGGCGGCGGAATCCGCAACGATCTGGGCTGGTATAGCTGGTATGACGTCGGGCTTATCAGCCGCGACTCTTCGTTCCTTGCCCCGATGTATGCCATCGACAAGGAGAACACGTTCTTCGACGGAATGCTGACGCTTGGCATGGATGCGCGTGTGCAGAGCACACGTGCGTTCACGAGTCCGGACTCTAGGCGCGCTACGTTCCCGATGCAGGCCTCGCTGTATGCAGCGCTCACACCGATCAAAGCGGTCACCGTCGAAGGCATGTTCAACCTTGCAGCGTTGCGTCAGGGCCCGAATAGCGATCAGCGTATCGTCTATGCCGGACAGCGCATGGGATCGGCCTCGGTTATCATCGCCCCCTCCCTGAGTCTGCCCCAGCTGCGTGCCGGTCTGTTTCGTCCGTCCATCGGCATGCGCTATGACGACCACACGATGGGCGCCTACAGCTATATGACGTCGACCACGCGGCAGACGCTTGTCGCTCCCGACTGGTCGGAGTATGGTGCGGAGATCACCTATGAGGGACTGAAGTGGTTGACCTTGCAGACCGGTGTCTTCGGCTCCGAAGGACTTTCACAGGTTCGCATCAGTGACGGGGCCACACAGAGCTATTCTCCCATTAGTGGCGATCAGCCTACGATCACGGCACGCGCCGTTGTCTGGCCGCGCGCATTTGAAGGCAATCTCAACATGTGGTTTGGCGGGTCTGTTCTTCGCAATGGCAGCTTCATGCTCACCAGCGCCTTTGCCGGTATCGGTCTGAGCGATCACCTGTCGCTGTTGATTGACCGCACCGCAATGGACCTGGATGATGTGATCGAGACCGAGAACTGGTCGGCCGAACTCATGTATCAGGCAACAACCTGGGCTTTCCCGTACATTCGAGCCGAGCGCTTCTGGACGGATCAGGCAAATGCCGGCGGTACGGTCCAGACTAACACGGCCATTATCGGTGCGCAGATATTTCTTCTGCCATACGTGGAGCTTCGACCGGAGTATCGCGTGCTCGACACGTGGAAGGAAGGCTACTCGTCGCGCTGGAACTTCCAATTGCACATTTTCTACTGACACCTACTGCACGGAGTCTGCATGCTCAATCGCCTGCTCATCATCCTCGGAATCGTCGGTATTCTGGCAGGGGGCTTTGTGTGGCACCAGGATGGACACCAGGTCTTCTCAAAAGACCGCGAGGAAGTCGTTAAGGAAGTCAAAGACGAGCTCTTCGGTACCATCACGCGTACGACCGAGTATGTGCCGGCGTTCAAGTTCGGGGTGCTGCCGCTGAACAGCACCGTAGCGGACTTCCCCCGTTGTTATGCGTTCGTTCTTGGTGTATGCGGAACCTTGATCGTACTTGGTGTGGTTCGTATGCGGAAGTCGCCATAAATACATCTGAGGAACCCCCTGACATGTCAACACAATCACGTCGAGACTTTTTGCGTCGGGCCACCTCATCCGTCGGTCTCGTCCTTTCAGCGCCGGTCATCGCCGGCATCGTTACGGGATGCGAGCAGGATGAGGCCAACCCTACAACACCGACCGGGCAGACTTTTACGGTCGACATCTCAAAGATCCCTGAACTTGCCTCCATCGGCGGGATCACGCTCCAGGCGGTTACGGGTCTTAATGCCAACGAACCCGTGTTCATCTCGAGGATTGGTGCTTCTACCTTCGCTGTCTTCAGTTCCACCTGCACTCACCAGGGCTGCCCGGTGGACCTGCCGGCAACGCCACAGGCCAACTGCGTCTGCCCGTGCCATCGTGCGGAGTTCTCCCGCACGGATGGTTCGGTTACACGGCAGCCCCTCAGCGGATCGGCCACGAACCTCAAGCGCTATACCGCCACGTTCGATGATCAGACAGCAATCCTGACGATCACGACCTAACGTGATGCAAATACCAACCTCTCTTCACGGGGCCGTGCGCGACTGTGTCTATGACACTCTTGCTCAGGGCAGACATCTGACGTCCTCGATCGAACGTCTTTTCCGCGACGTTTCACCTTCGGAAGAACTCGCCTCCGAGCTCCGGCGCGTGGTGTTCCAGGCGGTTCGCTACGACAACATTGAAGCTGCTCTCGAAGGTGCGCTGGACGGGGTCATCGATCCTCACCGTGCCGCCTTTCCGCAATGGCTGCGGGAGCGTATCGGCGTCGCCTATGGTGAACGCTGCGATGAAGTTCTGGCCCGCATGCTGTCAGATGCTCCGGTTTTTGTTCGCGTAAACACCCTTCGCAGCACGCTCGATGCCTGCCGCACGGCCCTTCACGAACATGCACCGCACCCTGTCAGCGACATCATGCTTCGCATTGATCGTCCGTTCGGACTGTTCGCAACGGAGGCCTTTGCAGCAGGCTGGTTCGAACAGCAGGATATCACATCCGTGCGCGCCGGACAGGAACTGAATGCTGCGGCCGGCGAACGCATTGTCGATTCCTGCGCTGGCTCGGGAGGTAAGACTCTACTGTTCGCGGCATCAATGATGAACAAGGGGCGCATCATTGCCGTTGATGTCGTCGCGTCGAAACTCCTGGCGCTGCGGCAACGATCCACACGCGCCGGCATCGACATTATCGAGACGCGCCTGGCAACATCAACGAAGGTTATCAAGCGACTCTTCGAAACTGCCGACGGAGTCTTCATCGACGCCCCATGTACCGGCACGGGCGTGGTTCGGCGCAACCCCGACATTCTGTATCACCGCACCGAGGAGGGCTTTGCAGAGCTCCTTGCCCTGCAGCTACAGTTGCTTCGCCACGGCGCAAAGGTCGCCAAAGTCGGTGGACGTGTCGTGTACGCCGTCTGCAGCATTCTGCCTGAAGAGGGGGCTCATCAGATCGCCTCCTTCCTTGCATCGATCCCGGGCGCCGGCTTCGTTCTCGAGCGCGAATGGACCACCCTTCCCGGCGACGACGGTGGCGACGGTTTCTACGTGGCACACCTTACTCGTACAGCCTGATATGCCGGCCGATGCACCGATCACGGTCATCTTTGACGGCGTCTGCAATCTCTGCGATATCGTTGTGCGCTATCTCCATCGCTTCGATACCCGAGGTCAGCTTCACTACCTCTCCTTCCAATCCGACGAAGGCGCTGCGCTTCTGCAAGCTCATGGCATCATGGGTCCACCCGATACCGTCTACGTTCTGACGCACCACGGAGAACTGCTCATTGAAGATCGAGCCATCATCTATCTCTTTGCCCGCCTTGGCGGTAGACACACAGTAGTCTCACTGCTTATCCGCCTCGTGCCCCCTCCCCTGCGCCGCGCCTTGTACCAATGGGTCTCGCAGAATCGGTATCGTGTGTTTGGGAAAGTGACGAGTGAAGAGTGACAAGTGACGAGTGACGAGTGACAAGTGACGAGTGACGAGAACTCCGTAACTCTGTAATTGCGTAACTCCGTAACTCCGTACTTACTCCTCCAACATTTCCTTCAACACCGGCACCCACAGCTCATCAGGAATCGAACCCATACGGGAGACGAAGCGTCGTTTGTCAACACTGCGCAACTGATCCAGCAGAATCCGTGCATGTTTACGCTGAAAAACAACCTCGGGTCGGCACCCGAGAGGCTGACCTTTGGTCGTTAGAGGTGCAATGATCACACGCGATAGTGCCGCGTTCATATCATTTGGGGTGATGATGACCGCCGGCCGTGTTTTAGAGATCTCAGTGCCGACAACAGGATCAAGGTTGACCCAGTACACGTCGCCGCGGAGGAAGGGCGGTTTTACTCCCATACCCACTCCTCACTGTCCTCATCGAGCGGTATGGAGTTCAGTACATCATTGTCCTCAACCACCTTCTCAAACCATCCCTGCCTTGGCGTCTGTACAGCAGAGATAACAATGGTCTTGTCAACGATCTCAATGTTCACCGCATCGCTCATGTCGCAGTCCTTGATGAATGACGCCGGAATAATGATCCCCCGGCTGTTGCCGATTTTCCGTAATGAGCATTTCATGGAGCAAAACGTGACAGGTTTCAGGTTTCAGGTTTCAGGTTCAAATGTAATAACAACGTTGCAACAGCTATTAGTCATCTGTACCTCCGTAACTCTGTACCTCCGTAACTCCGTAACTCTGTACCTCCGTAACTCCCTCTTTCTCCCTATCTTTGCGGTCCCTCTTTTCGAATGAATACGGAGAATGTGACATGAGCACCTACATTGTTAATCCCGTCAAGGTACGGATGGACGAATCGGCCAAGGGATCGATCTACCGTTCGATTATCGCCATGGGCCTGCGCTCACGTCAGATCAACGACCAGATCAAGACGCAGATCACCGAGCGCATGGCCGATGTGATCACGGATGCCGACGAATCAGAAGGACCGAACGCGGACCAGATCGCGATCAGTAAGGAGTTCGACCTTCTTCCAAAGCCAACGTTCATGGCGATGAAGGAAATGGTCGAAGGGCAGATCCATACGCGCTCCACCGATGCGCCGGCACCGGCCACGGAAGAATAATACCCACCACATGCAGCTGTTCGAGCCATCCGGTTGTGCCGCGATGGCTCGTCTCGTCTTATGAAGATCCTTCTGGGCATTACGGGCAGTGTTTCGGCCTACAAGACGCCGTGGCTGGTTCGCGATTTGCGTCGCGCCGGACACGACGTTCGCGTGGTCATGACGCCTTCGGCGCGCGAGTTTGTTGCGCCCCTTGCCCTGGAAGCGGTAAGCACGCATCCGGTGATCATCAATCCCTACGACCCGGCCATTCAGGAAGGGGGCTCGTGGCACGTGCACCTGGCACACTGGGCCGATGTGATCTGTATTGCCCCCTGCTCAGCAACGACGCTGGCGCGGCTGGCAACGGGACTGTGCGACACGGCTCTTATGACGGTGGTCTGCTCGCGTCCACAAGCAACGCCGCTCGTGGTGTTTCCGGCAATGGATACGGACATGTGGCACCAGGCCTCGACACAACGCAACGTTGCGCAGCTGCGTGCCGACGGCATTACGGTGGTCGACCCCGAATCGGGTCAGCTTGCTTCGGGTCTCATCGGCGCCGGACGTCTGCCCGAGATCGAAACGATCACGTCGATCATTGCCGGTCATGATGTGCAGGGGGCTGAGCATGCTCCCGATCCAGATGTGGCAGCTACGACGTCAATGGCTGGCAAGCATCTTGTGATTACGGCCGGACCCACCCACGAGCGAATCGACGCCGTCCGCTCGATCGTGAATCATTCAACAGGAACGACGGGCTTTGCCCTTGCCGCGGCAGCGCAGCGACGCGGGTATCTCGTGACGCTGATTGCCGGACCCGTCGCATTGACAACACCACCCGGTGTGGAGCGCATCGATGTGGTCTCGGCAGCGGAGATGCACCAAGCCGTGATGCAGCATCGCAACGCCGATGTGTTTGTGATGTCGGCAGCCGTGGCAGACTTCACACCTGCCGAGCCCCGTGACCAGAAGCTGAAGAAAGATTCCGTTGGCGACGAGTTGACGCTGCTCCTTAAGCGGACGACAGATATCCTTGCTGAGCTCGGTAGCACAAAGCTGCCGCGTCAGCGCGTAATTGGCTTTGCGCTCGAAACCGGCGATGTTGTGAGCTACGCAACTCAGAAACTAGCAAAGAAGAATGTCGATATGATCGTTGCCAATGCCGCCGACGTGGCCGACTCGGGGTTCGGCCCGGGTAAGAACACCATAACGATCATTACAAATAACGGCTCGCCAAGCCCCTTTCCTCCAATGTCAAAAACTGCCTGCGCCGAGGTCATCCTCGATGCGATCGAGAACCTGTGATCACCCTCTCCAACATTACCGTTGATTTCGGAACACGCGTCCTTTTCAAGGGCGTGAGCTTTCTCATCAGACATGGTGACCGTATCGGCCTTGTGGGCCGCAACGGTGCCGGCAAGTCCACGATGCTCAGCATCATCGCCGGCGAACGCCAGGGAACCTCCGGCGATGTGTCACGTCAAACCGGTATCCGCGTGGGCTTTCTGTCGCAGGAGCTGACGCTTGACGTGACCAAGACGCTGCGCGAGACCGCCATGCAGGCCTTCGAAGAGGTCCTGGCCCTACATGCCGAGATCGACGAGATACAGCATCAGCTGGAGACGCGCACGGACTACGAGAGCGACGAGTACATGAAGCTCGTGCAACGTCTGACCGATGCCAACGACCTCTATGCACGGCGTGGTGGCATGACCATGCAGGCTGACATCGAGCAGGTACTGACGGGTCTGGGCTTTGAACGTGGGCAGCTGGATAATCCGCTGACAATGTTCTCAGGGGGCTGGCAGATGCGCGCAGAACTCGGACGTCTGCTGTTGCAACGTCCCGACTGCTTGCTGCTGGACGAACCGACAAATCACCTGGACATTGACTCGGTGCGATGGCTCGAGGACTTTCTCTCGAACTACGACGGCGCTGTGGTGCTCATCTCGCACGACCGTACGTTTCTCGACAGCATCACCAACAGAACGATCGAGATCACCAAGGTCAAGGTCTACGACATCCCTGCCAGCTATTCGGACTACGAGGAGATCCGTGCCGAGCGCATGGAGCAGCAGAAGGCCATGGCTGCACGCCAGAATCGCGAGCGCGATCGGATGCAGAAGTGGATCGATAAATTCAAGTACAAAGCATCTCTGGCATCACGTGCCCAGTCGCGGATCAAGGCGCTTCAACGCATGGAAGTGATCGAAGTGGATGATCAGGACACGTCATCGATCCACTTCTCGTTTCCACCGGCGCCGCGCTCGGGTCGCGTTGTGGTTGAGTGCACCGGCATCCACAAAAGCTACGGCGATAAGAAGGTCCTACGCGGTGTGGACTTCGTCCTCGAGCGCGGTGAGAAGATCGCCTTCATCGGCAAGAACGGCGAAGGAAAGACAACGCTGGCCAAGATCATTGCGGCAGCTGAGCCCCCTACCGCCGGAAGCGTGCTGGTGGGCCACGCCACATCGATCGGCTACTATGCGCAGCATCAGGCCGATTCCATGGACGGCTTCCAGACGGTGTACGAGATCATGGAGCAAGGAGCACCACCGGAGATGCGGTCGCGCCTGCGCACGCTGCTCGGGGCGTTTCTTTTCAAGGGCGATGATATCAACAAGCGCGTCAGCGTCCTGAGCGGCGGTGAGAAATCACGTCTTGCTCTGGCACGCTTGCTGTTGCAGCCGTATAACCTGCTCATCCTGGACGAGCCGACGAACCACCTGGACATGCTCTCGAAGGAAGTTCTCAAGGAAGCCCTTATGGCCTATGACGGCGCGATGATCGTGGTCTCGCACGACAGGGATTTTCTCGACGGCCTTACCGAAAAGATCATTGCCTTCCGTCATGGCACGCTGAAGGAGTACGAGGGCGACGTCGATACATACCTCAAGCTCCTGGGCGACCCCCGTCTGCAGTCTGCTCCGCCCCCTCACGAGATCCCTCTGGGTCATGCCCCTGCCGCCGCACCGGCTAAGTCTGCCGCACAGATCCGTGAAGAGCAAAAGGCCATCGAAAAGGAAAAGCGCAAGGCTGAGCGCCGCATTGCAGAGATCGAAAAGCAGATCGGCGTTCAGGAGAAGACCATTGCACAATTGGAGGTCACCCTTGCCGACCCCGATCTTTACAAGGATCCCGTTAAGCAGCATAAGAGCATCACCACCTATGAGACTGCAAAGCGTGTTCTGGCTTCACTCATGGACGAGTGGGGCACACTTATGGAAGTTGTTTCAGCAGAATCATAGGACACCTGCATGACCCGGCACATTCTCACAGCGATCATGCTTACCGCTCTGGTAAGCCCCTTTGTAGCATTGGCGCAGCCAGCGCCACCGCAACCGGAACGCCGCACCATCACGGTAACGGGCGAAGCCGAATTGACGATGAGTCCGGACCGTGCAGAAGTGACCATCGGCGTGGAGACCTGGGGCAAGAACATCATGTCCATCAAGATCGATAACGGCAAGCGCGTCAGGGCCATTCTTGATGCCGTCAAGGGGCTTGGCATTCCCGCAAAGGACATCATGACGCGTGACCTGTCGATCCAGCCCGAGTACACGTGGAAGGACGACCGCCGCGAGTTCATCCGCTACCGCATGCGCAACGTGGTGGTCATCACCGTGAATGATCTCGCAAAGGTCGAAGACGTCGTCAATGCCGGCGTGAACGAGTCGAGCAACGTCCTGGAGGGTGTATCCTTCTCCGCAAAAGATGCCGGCCGACTTCACGATTCGCTCCAGATCCAGGCGGCCCGTAATGCCCGCGCCAAGGCTGTTGCCCTGGCCGAAGCTGTCGGCGCAAAGGTGGGCGATGCCATTACCATCACGGAATCGCAGACCTACGAGCCTCGGCCGATGTATGCCATGAGAGCAAATGCCGCTTTTGAGGACAGAGCTTCCACGCCCGTCGAATCCGGTCAGCTAACACTCAAGTCCACCATCAACATCGTGTTCGAGCTCAAATGATCAACGGCAAGCGCATCGTCGTGGTCATGCCGGCCTATAATGCCGAGAAGACCCTGGAAATGACCTATCGGGAGATCCCGATGGACATCGTCGATGAGGTGATCCTGGTGGATGACCACTCACGCGACAACACTACGCAGCTGGCGCATGACCTCGGCATTGACCATGTGATCCGGCATGACAAGAATCGTGGCTATGGCGGCAATCAGAAGACGTGCTACACAAAGGCTCTGGAGTGTGGCGCCGACGTCGTGATCATGGTCCACCCCGACTATCAATACACGCCCCTTCTCATCCCTGTCATGGCGTGGATGATCGCCAATGACGTCTACCCCGTCGTGCTTGCCTCCCGCATTCTTGGGAATGGGGCTCGCAAGGGTGGCATGCCATTGTACAAATACATCGCCAATCGTGGGCTTACATTCATTCAGAACCTTCTGGTGAGTCAGAAGCTCTCCGAGTACCATACGGGCTACCGGGCATTCTCACGTCAGGTGTTAGAGCGCATCAACCTTGAGGCCAACAGCGACGACTTTGTGTTCGACAACCAGATGCTCTCACAGATCATCATGGC
>CALRYC010000006.1:0-100733 GCA_943372295.1 Chitinophaga pinensis | reverse complement strand
TACACGGGACTGTTCACGCTCATCCGCGACTTCTTCACAATGCTGCCCGAAGCGCGCATACGTGGGTATCAGGCCGGACGATTTTCCTTCAACGTCTCTGGTGGCCGCTGCGAAGAATGCGAAGGCGTGGGCTTGAAGAAGATCGAGATGAACTTCCTTCCCGATGTCTATGTGCCGTGCGAAACATGCGGTGGAGCGCGCTACAATGCCGAAACGATGGTGGTTAAGTTCAAGGGCAAATCGATCTCCAACGTTCTTGAAATGACCGTTGAAGAGGCGCGGGAGTTTTTCGCCGAGATCCCCCGCATTTCCTCACGACTTCAGACACTCATGGACGTCGGACTGACGTACATTACCCTCGGACAGCAGGCCACAACACTCTCAGGAGGCGAGGCCCAGCGCGTAAAACTCGCAACAGAACTAGCCAAGTCGTATACCGGCAAGACGCTGTATCTGCTTGATGAGCCTACAACCGGCCTGCATTTCGAGGATATCAGTGTTCTGATGAAACTGCTGCATCGACTAGTCGATCGCGGCAACACGGTGGTAGTGATCGAGCATAACCTCGATGTAATCGTCAGCGCCGACCATATCATCGATCTCGGTCCGGGTGGCGGCCGTGATGGTGGACGCGTGGTTGCAACCGGGACACCCGAAGATGTGGCCGCGGCAATGGGGTCGCTTACGGGACAATATCTGGCAGCGGAACTGAGAAAATAATCCCCATGTTTGCGTTCGTGCATGATTCAAACGGGCAGTTCGTCTAGGGGCCTCGAAACATGAAGTCTACACTCTGGAACATCGACGGTAAGCTGCAAAAATTCCGCCGCGGAGGGCACTGCACTCTATGAGGCCGATCAGACAGCAGCTGCAGCAATGTCTGCACCGTACAGCAGAACGTTCGAACATCTCCGACATCAACGTCACCATTTTCAACCGTGTTGACGAGTGCATCGGAGCGCAATCCATCTCGCTTGAGCGCCTGACGGCGATCCTGCGTGACGTTGGTATCGTTGCCATGGTGCGGAGTGCCAACGGCACTCTGGCCGAGTATCCGGCCATGCTCATCTGGACTGACGAGACACGGAATGTGTGGCAGGCAGAACGCAAGGGGTCTGCAACTTACCTAGTCATACAGGGCTCGGATGGTACGGAAACAACGACGTCGTGGACGAAGCTTCGCGAGCTGATCGAATCGCGAGAGTGCATCGTGATCCCGATCGCGCAGCATTCGTTCCTCAAAGCAGAAGATTCCGGCTCGGCGGGTGCCTACACGTCCGGCGCGAAAGGTGTCGCACGGAAGCCGGTACGGTTCCGCGATGTCTGGCCGCTGATGAAGATGCTCCTTAAAGCCGAGAAACGCGACATATTCATCGTGGTCATTTACTCGACGTTCGTCAGCCTGCTGGGTTTGGTCGTCCCGCTCAGCAGCCAGGCCGTCGTTAACGCCGTGGCCCTCGGCGTCTTTAGTCGTCAGCTTGTCGTACTCTGCGTGGTGGTCTTCATTGCGATGTTGGCCATAGCGGTAATGGTGGTTCTTGAACGTCAGGTGGTTGATTTTATTCAACGACGGCTCTTTGTGACCACGGCCTTTGATATCGTTCAACGCATCCCGCGTTTGCGCGAAGACTCTATCCGTGGCATGTACGTGCCCGAGCTCGTCAACCGATTCTTTGATGTTATCACTGTTCAAAAGGTGATCGGAAAGTTCCTCTTGGAGGGCGTCGGCGCACTACTAATGCTGCTGACGGGTTTGCTCGTGCTGTTCCTTTACCACCCGTTTTTTCTTGTATACGACCTTGTATTTCTGGCCTTCATTCCCGTGCTGATCTTCCTGCTTGGGCGCGGAGCACTGACGACCTCGCTTGCCGTCTCGAATGCGAAGTACTCAACGGCGGCATGGCTCGAAGAGGTCGCCCGGAATCAGCGCTCGATCAAGCTTGACGGTGCGGCTGATTATGCGGCCGACAAACTGGACGTGCTGAATGTTGAGTACGTCGATGCAAAAGCTCGTCACTTCCGCATCATGGCGCGGCAGATGCTCGGTTCGTATATCTTCAAGGCCTTTGCAACCGTGGGCATTCTGGCCCTTGGAGGGATTCTAGTTCTCGAAGAGGCCATCTCGCTCGGACAGCTCGTGGCTGCCGAGATCATAATCGTGATGATCATCGGTGCGATCGAGAAGCTTCTTGTGCAGTTCGACGATTTCTATGACTTTACGGCGGCAATCTATAAGCTCCAGACCATCGCAATGCTCCCAACCGAGCATACGGTCGGTCAAGCCCTTCCGATGATCCATGAGGGTGATTCCATCGTCTTGGAGGATGTATCGTTCACCGACGGATCGTCCTCAGTATTGCGTGGAGTTTCGCTGAGCATCAGCGCTGGTCATCATGTAAGCATTGTCGGCGGCAGCGGAAGCGGGAAGTCTACGATCGCAAAGCTGATCATCGGTCTGCTGCTGCCTACGCGAGGACAGGTGCGGATCAACGGTGTAGATACAAAGCTCGCCGATCTTGTATCGCTTCGGGAACACGTCGGGTACATGGATCCTGACGATGCATTGGTGCCGGGAAGCGTGCGTGAAAATATCACACTCGGTCGTATCGTAACTGAGCAAGATATTGACGCAGTGATGCAACTGTGCCTTTTGCGCGATGAGGTCCGCAGGCTTCCCCGGGGTATTGAGACAGAGGTCCTGGCTCTTGGCGCTAATCTCTCCTACAGCGTGCGTCGTCGCATCCTGCTGGCACGTGTGCTTCTCGGAAAACCGTCGATCATCATTATCGACAGTGCCTTCCAAGGACTCGAAGATGGCCTGAAGATGCGCTTGGTTGACTCACTAATGAATATGACCTCGTGCACCGTTGTGAACATCTCCTTCGATACAGACATCATCAGCGCCACAAGTAGAGTGCACGTGCTCTCGCAGGGGGCTCTGGTCTGCTCGGGTACGCTCGATGAAGTCTGTGCCGAACGTGAGGACCTACGATCGCTGATCCTTCGTCGGCAACCTCCGGATGGAGGTGCGAAATGACATCGAATCGCTTTTCGATGGACCTGCTCGGCAGTCCGACAGTGCATCGCCCCCTGGTTGTCATTCTGTTGTCGCTCCTGGTCGGGTCGATCCTGTTCATGGTCTTTGTTCCTTGGCAGCAGTCGGTTGTCGGCAGTGGCCGTGTAACGTCGTTCACACCGCAGGCGCGACCTCAGTCCGTAGAGAGCTCCATCAGCGGACGTATCTCTCGGTGGTACGTCAAAGAAGGTGATCGCGTCAGTAAGGGCGATACTATTCTCGTTATGGCTGACATTAACGTCAACTTCATGGACACGGATATTATCGACCGTCTTCGCCTTCTGCGCGGGCGTACCTTTGCTGCCCAGGAGCAGTCAATCGAGGTTGCCATGCAACGTCGACGTCAGGCCGAACAGCGCTACGAGGCGTCCAAGGCGCGTTATGAGAATGCCAAGATCGAAGCATCGACGGCGCGAATCCGGTATGATCGGGCCGATACGCTGTTCAGGCAGGATCTTGTGGCCCGCCGAGAGCTTGAATCAGCGCAGCTCGGGCTTCAGAGAGCCGTTGCCGACTCTGTCTCAGCATCTACAGGGCTGACCGCTGCTCGGCAGGACATCGAAGCGTTTTCTGCCGAAGAAGAACGCGTGGTCAACCAGGCATACTCAAACATGCACGAAATGGACATTCGTGTGTCGAATGCCGAAGGCCGCCGCGGGGCGGGGGTTGTGCTTGCACCGATCACCGGTGTGATCGTTCGTATTGAAAAGTTTGGCGAGGGCATGACCGTCAAGGAAGGCACAGCCCTTGCATTGATCGTGCCTGCCGGTGACGACCGTGCCGTTGAGCTGTACGTCGGCAGCATGGATGCCGCGCTTGTGGAACCCGGACGCCTTGTGTCTCTGCAGTTCAGCGGCTTCCCTGCTTTTCAGTTCTCGGGCTGGCAGGCTCTTCAGGTGGGTGTGTTTCATGGACGTGTCAAAGTCGTTGATGCAACCGATGACGGCTCGGGTCGCTTCCGGGTGCTTATCGTGCCGGCTGAAGAATCCAGATACGGACGCTGGCCAAGCAACCGATATCTGCGTCAGGGCACCGACGCTACCGGATGGGTATTGCTGGATGACGTTGCCATAGGCTTCGAACTCTGGCGTCAGCTCATGGGCTTCCCACCGCAGTACCCAGTAGCGCCTTCGAAGCAGGCAGGAAAGCCAGCGTCCAAGCCTGAGAAGAAGGAGCAGCAGTGATAACGGCATTCCGTTTCCTGTTTTTCTTCCTGATGATCGCAATGGCGCATCGCGCGGCCGTAGCACAGCGCACGGTCAGTCTGCGTGATTTCCTTGATCTCGTCGAGCGCAATCACCCAACTATACGGGCCGCAAATCTCGAGCCCGACGCGGCAGATGCTGAGCTGCGTTCAGCGCTGGGCCGCTTTGATCCCATGTTGTCGTTCAACTACGAATCAAAGCTCAAGTCCGGCTCTGACAAACTGACTGTCCTTGAAGGGGCGATTGAACAGCCCCTTGACATGTTGTTTGGCCCCAAGATCAAGGCAGGATTTCAACGTGGCACAGGGTTTTCCATCAATCCTGAAGACCTTACCTCGGCCGCCGGAGAAGCATCGATTGGTTTAAGTATGCCTCTGCTGCAGGGAGTCTTTACTGACGCCCGGCGTAACCAGCTTCGCAAAGCGGAACTCCGTCCGGACCTTGCCATAGCCCAGCTGAAGTTTGAGAGGAATGGTCTTCTGCGCTTAGCTGCAGTGCGCTTTCTGGACTGGAGCGAGTCGGCCGAACTGGTTTCCGTTGCCGACACGCTTCTTGCTCTTGCCCGGCAGCGTCAGAACTTCATCGTTAGACGCTCGCTTAGCGGAGAGTCGGCTCTGATCGATTCGACAGAGGCCGCACAGGAAGTTCGCCGACGTGAAGGTGAGCGCCTTCGTTCACTGCGCGTTGCCGAACAGTTTGGCGTCGACGTCAAGGGGCTGATCTTTTCCGATAATGGCATTCAGATCCCCGACCCCTTCGATGCCCCACGCTTGCTCGACGGTCGGGCCGATTCAGTGCGAACTGCAGAGGCCGCGATCAACGTCGCGTTCGCCGCTCGACCCGAGGTGCGGCGAGTCGAGGTGGCCCTGCAGACGGCGCGGCTGGACTCATCGCTCGCGCGGGAGTTCATGCGTCCGAACCTTGAATTCGATGCTGGCATCGTTGCCTTTGATGCTGCCCAGCCCTCGTCGGTAGACTACAAGATCGGCCTGCGCGTTCAGCAGCCGCTGTTCTTTCGGCAGGCCTCGGCCGGCGTGCAGACCACCTCGGTGGCTGTTGACCGCGCCGAGTTTGCGCTGCAACTCACACGCCGGGTGATCGAGGTAGACGTGCGCAACGCGCTGATCGCCATCGAGCGTTCACGAGAGCGGCTCATTATCGCCGAAGAGGAAGTTCGTCTTGCTCGGATCATGGTCAACGCCGAACAGCAACGATTCACTGCCGGAGATGCCTCGCTCCTGACCCTCAACTTAAGAGAGCGGTTCTATGGCGAAGCTCTGCAGCGCCTTGTGTCAGCAAAGGCCGATGTCGAGCGCGCCAACGTCAGTCTGCTCTGGGCGATGGGTATAATCTGATTGGCGTATCTTTGCAGCCCCTTTCGGCGATTTTTCAGAACGAATCACACCACTTTCACGACTATCTATGAACATTCTCGTGTGCATCAGCCAGGTTCCCGACACGACCACGAAGGTGGCCGTCGGAGCCGATGGCACATCGATCAATTCGGCTGGCGTGAAGTTCATTCTCAATCCGTACGATGAGTTCGCGATCGAGGAAGGACTGCGCCTTCGCGAAAAGCATGGCGGCACGGTCACGGCCGTCAGCGTCGGACCGGACTCAGTAAAGGAAGTCCTCCGCACGGCCCTTGCCATGGGCGTCGATACAGCGATCCATATCAAGGACGATCTGCGTGCAGACTCCTTCACGGTTGCCAGCTCGATCGCCGAGCTTGCCAAGGAGACAACACCGGAACTTGTGATCTTCGGACGTCAGTCGATCGACTTCGACTCGTTCGCACTCCCATCGATGGTAGCAGAGCTCTTGGGCTGGGCCGACATCCCGATGGTATCGGCTCTTTCCGTCGAAGGAACGAACGTCACCGCCGAAAGTGACATCGAGGGTGGCAAGAACAGCGTGTCGTGCTCCCTACCATGTGTGATAAGCGCACAGAAGGGGCTAAATGATCCGCGCTATCCAAAGCTGCCGGATATCATGAAGGCCAAGTCGAAGCCCATAGCCGAGCGCGCGGCATCGTCGGCACAACCACGGGTTGCCACGACGTCCATGACGCTGCCGGTTTCCAAGCGTTTGAACAAGGTTCTTGGTGACTCCGATGCCGACGTCCAGGAACTGGTCCGCCTCCTCCACGAAGAAGCAAAGGTGATCTGACATATGAGCACTCTCGTCGTACTCGAATCACAGGCCGATGGCCTGAAGCGCACCAGTTGCGAGGCCATCACGGCAGCTGTTGACATTTCCGGTGGCGCAGTCGTTACGGGCATCATCTTTAACGGATCCCAGCAGCACCTTGCAATGGCCGGAGCGTATGGACTGACAAATGTCCTGAATGTCTCAGGAGACGAATGGTCCGCACATCCATCGGCTCGCATGGCAGCCGTGATCTCCGAGGCAGCAACCAAGGTTGGTGCAACGCTGGTGCTTTTCGGGGCCAACTCCATGGGCAAGAATATCGCCCCGCGAGTAGCGGTGCGCCTGTCGGCCGGCTTCCTGCCCGACTGTGTGGCACTGCATGGCTCGGCATCGGCCACCGAAGCGTCACGTCCGGTATATGCCGGCAAAGCACTGGTAAATGTCAAGTCCACGACCTCGACAACCGTCGCCACGCTTAGGCCGAACCTCTTCACGGCGAAGAACGTCGGAGGAAGTGCAGCTGCATCGGAGGCATTCGCCCCCTCTCAAACATCCTCGCTTCCATCACTGCAGGTGACCAACGTCACGCGCAATGAAGGTCAGCTTGATGTTTCCGAGGCCGACATCATCGTCTCCGGTGGACGTGGTCTGAAGGGGCCTGAGCACTTCAACCTCGTTGAGAATCTTGCAAAGAGTCTCGGTGCAGCCGTCGGCGCATCCCGCGCCGTGGTCGACGCCGGATGGCGTCCACACCGTGAGCAGGTCGGACAGACGGGAAAAACCGTCAGTCCTACGGTGTATGTTGCTTGCGGCATCAGCGGCGCCGTTCAGCATCTGGCCGGCATGTCTTCGAGCAAGATTATTGTCGCAATCAACAAAGACAAGGATGCTCCTATCTTTAGCGTTGCTGACTACGGCATCGTGGGCGATGTGTTTGAAGTTCTGCCACGACTGACCACCGCTATCTCTGCCGTAACAGGTAAGAACTAAGGAACTCGAGTTGATGGGTAAGGTACACGTCGACATACTAGGCCTCTCGGTCAATCCCAACTCGCAACGGGCGTATGCTCTTCTGCTGCGCGAGATTGACGGCGAGCGGCGTCTGCCGATCGTGATCGGAGAGCCAGAAGCACAAGCCATTGCAAACGAGCTCGAGGGTGTGCGTCCGCAGCGCCCCATGACGCATGACCTGCTCAAGAACGTCATCGACGCGCTCGGAGCACAGGTGCGCGAGGTGGTCATCACGGCGATCAAGGACGGCACGTTCTACGCGTCGATCTTCTTCGAGTACTCGGATCTCGAGGTCGACGCACGTCCAAGCGACGCGATCGCCCTAGCCGTGCGGTGCCAGGTGCCAATGTATGTTGATGATTCGATCATGGAAGAAGCCTCGATCCACGCCGACGAGATCCGCGAGGTTGAGGAGGGGGCTTCTGACGATGAATCTGCACCGGAGCAGCTTCCAGCTCCCGCCCCATCGGCCGAGCCACTGACGCTGCGTCAGCGCCTCGAACAGGAACTTGACCAAGCCATCAAAGTTGAAGACTATGAAACGGCGGCCCGCATCCGCGACGAATTGGGCCGTCTGCAGAACCCACTTTGAGTTCTGTTTCTTGTGCGGATTTGTATCTTTGCGTCCCTTCAAAAGGCGCCGGAGTAGCTCAGGTGGTTAGAGCAACGGAATCATAATCCGTGTGTCGGGGGTTCAAGTCCCTCCTCCGGTACTTTCAACAGCGAAGCCCATTGCTTCGCTGTTTTTGTTTGTTCAGCCGTCGAGCCTTCTCGAAAGCCTCCTGAGCAACTGCACGTCATTCCTCATGACTTAGTGACGGCAACGTGATGGTTCGCAAGTAGCATCAGGATGACTCAGCATCACCTCAGCTCGTTCACCGCCCGCTCTTCGGCTGGTATGCGGATTCTTGTCAGGATGAGATAGTTGAGTGCCGTAGCGATGATGGCTGTGAGGTACGCTCCGACAAAAAGAGGGATGACGAAGAACTCAACGAGCACGACAATGTAGTTCGGGTGCGAAACGTACTTAAAGGGTCCTGCCGTGACTCTTTCTGCACCGGGCACGACGATAATGCGCGTGTTCCATGCCGGCCCCAATGTGGAGATTGTCCAGTACCGCATGACCTGGGCTAAAGAGATCACCCCGACAAAGAGCCACCACGGCTGCTGCATCTCGCCGCCGCGAAGAATATGTTCGCTGATCCAGCCGATGAACCACGACACGTGCAGAGCAACGATCAGCGGATAATGTCCGGCAGCATACTCGCGGCCACCACGGGCAAAGGCCAGTCGCGCATTGCGCTTGGCATGAACAAGCTCGGCGAGACGCTGCAAGGATAGAATGACGAGCAGAACAATTGCGGCAACGTGCATGGTCATTCCACAGAGTTCCGCAGCAAAACGAGCTCGGAACTGAATCCCGGTCCGAGCGCAGCCATCAACGAATACGGCGGCCGCGGGGAGTTGGATCGCAACCATTGCTCGAGTACGAAAAGGACGCTGGCGCTTGACATGTTGCCAAAGTCGCGCAGAACCGTGCGTGCGATGTCGAAGGTCTCGGCCGGCAGCCCCGTGGCCTGGGAATAGGCCTCGAGGACCTTCGAGCCCCCTGGGTGCGCGATCACATCACGCACCTCATGACGTTCTATGCCCCAGACTTCACATGCTGCCTGTAGGACGTCAGGAATGTGTTCACGAACGAACGACGGAATGTCGCGCGAGAACCTTACGGCAAGCCCGTCATCTGTCACATCCCAGCCCATGATGTCATGCGTGTCGGGAAACAGCGTGCTGTGACTGTCGATGATCTGTGGGCCGCCCCCTTCCCCACCAACGAGCACGGCAGCGGCTCCGTCACCGAAGATCGAGCTGGCCACGATATTGGACTTGCGCGTGTCGGACTGACGAAAGGTGACGCTGCAGATCTCGACGGCTACCATCAGGACCGGCACGCCGCCAAGACCGCGAGAAAGCTCGGCCGCGCGCGCCAGACCAGCCACGCCGCCGGCACAGCCGAGACCGAAGATCGGCAAGCGTTTTGTGGAGGCCGGCAATCCCAACCGCTGTATCAATGACGCATCAAGAGACGGCGTCATGACGCCCGTGGAGCTGACCACAACGATGGCACGCACCGCGTCCAGGTGCTCTGCAGCAGCAGCCCTGGCCGCATTCTCCGCAAGCTCGAGCGCTGACTCGGCAAATACCGCATTGGCCTCACCAAAGCCATGATCACGCTCATACCACTCCGGCGGACGCACGAAGTAGCGTGTGTGGATGTGGTCGTGTTCAAAGACGCGTAGCAGACGCTCGAGGTCTGTCACACGGTGACCAAAGACCCGTTCGACAATGGTACGCACAATGGACTGGTCAACCACGTGCTGTGGAACCGACGTGGCAACGTTCAGGATCCGTGCTAGACTCATGACCGCTCCGATGGCGGATCGGCTTCGGGATGTTCGCAGGTATTGCGAAAAGCCAGCTGAGATAGGCGCTTTCGATGCGCACTGCTCCAGTCAATGCGCGGCCGCTGACGATCCGCAGGCAGGTATCCGAGGCGATACACCGCCATCAGTTCCATATCGTCCGGAACCTTCATGATCCGTTTCAGCTCGTCCCATGCCTCGGGGACCTCCATCGGCGTGGAGACAAACTGAATACCCATGCCGAGCTCGGTGGTCATCAGCCAGACGTGCTCGATGGCCATGCCAAGCGAGAGCGTGCAATAGAACCCGCTGAGCTCTCCCGGACGGTACTCATCTTTGCTCAGAAGCGCAGCCAGCAGTAGCGGACTTCCTTCGATCAGCTTGCGGTTGTCCTCTCCCAGCATCTTTGCCACGCCGAGCTTGGACAGAACATTCATGACGCTGTCAGAAAACACCTGCTTGATAAAGGGGCGAAGCGCAAGAGGCATCTGATCGATGAAGATCCCGTCGCGCCGCTCGTCCATCTCCTTTTCGCTAAAGCGGAAGTACTTGCGATAGCGTGTAAAGAAGGAGCCCCCTTCGATCAGCTGCGACATCGTGCGCCCGCCGATCTCGGCAATACGCGTGCGGATCGCAGGGTCATCAATGAGCACAAAGCGCCACGGCTGCGAGTTGAAGTGACTCGGAGCACGCTCAGCGGCTTGGATGAGCATGTGCTGATGCTCGAGGCTTACAGGGCGCGTATCAAAAGCACCGTTCGTTGTCTTGCGCGACTGGATCGCCTCCCAAAGTGTCATTCGCCTTGCTCGTAAAGTGAATCGACAAGTTCGGAATAACGCTCAAGTACGGCTTTTCGTTTGACCTTCAACGTAGGCGTCAGCATGCCGTTCTCGACGCTGAACGGCTCGGGGATTATGGCAAAGCGTCGCACACGTTCGTACTTGGACAGGTCTCGTTGAAGCTTGTTGATCTCCTTCTCCACGGCTGATCGCAGCGTGGGATTACCAACAAGTTCCTCCCAAGGCGTTGGCTGAACGGCGTTCTTCTCGGCCCACGCCTTGGCGGCTTCTTTGTCGAGCACCAGCAGCGCCGTGCAGTACTCGCGCGCATCTCCGACGAGCATCACTTGGTCAACAAACGGACACTGCGCTATCAGGGCCTCGATCGGTTGCGGAGCTATATTCTTGCCGCCCGAGGACACCAGAAGATGCTTCTTGCGGTCAGTGATGCGAAGGTGACCCCGGCTGTTAAACTCGCCGATATCACCGGTATGCAGCCATCCTTCCGAGTCGATCGTTTTGGCTGTCTCTTCCTCATTACGCCAGTATCCGCGCATGATGTTGGGTCCACGCGCAAGGATCTCACCGTCCTCGGCGATTGTCACCTCCACGCCCGGGATAGGAGTGCCAACGGTCCCGAGGGCGATGTCCTCCAGGCGATGCACGCTAATGACGGGTGAAGACTCGGTGAGTCCGTAACCTTCGACGATCTTGATACCAAAGACCTGGAAGAATCGGCCGATCTCCGGATTCAGGGCAGCGCCGCCGGAAACAAAGAAGCGCAGACGTCCGCCAAACCGATCACGGATCTTTGAGAACACCAGCTTGTCGGCCAGCGCATGTTGAAGTCCTACAAGCGGCCCACCCTTGCCATCAATCACTGCCTCGCCAACCGAGTAGGCCCAACGGAAGATCTTCTGCTTGATGGGCTTGTCCTTCTCCACCGTACTGAGGATGCGCAAGCGTATGCGCTCGAACAGTCGCGGCACGGAGGTCATCATCGTCGGACGAACCTGACGCATCAACTCCGCCACCGTGTCGATGGACTCCGCGATCGTCAGTGAGCCCCCTACCGAAAAAGCAAGGTAAAATCCTGCCATGCGCTCGAAGATGTGGCAAAGGGGCAGGTAAGACACGAGAGAGTCGGTATCGTAAAGAGTGATGACCGTCTGCGAGGAGAGAACATTCGAGACAAGGTTGTTATGCGTGAGCATCACGCCCTTGGGATTCCCTGTCGTGCCGCTGGTATAGATAAGCGTCAGCAGATCATCGGGCTTGATCTGAGCAGCGGTCGACACATAAAGGTCGCGCCGATGCTGTGCCGTCGTCGTGCTCTCGGCCTTCTGCATCACGGCCTTCATCGATATCACGCGCTCGTCGTCGCACTCAATCTCATTCATCGTGATGATGTGACGAAGCATTGGAAGATCGTCCCATACCTGACGCAGCTTGTTAAGCTGCAACTGATTTGAGACTACCACGCAGACCGCATCGCAGTCGTGATAGATGTATTGAAGTTGCTTCGGCGTCAGCGTCGGAAACACCGGCACATCGATGATTCCCAGGCCAGTCATGGCAAAGTCCGCAATGAACCACTCGGTGCGGTTCTCGCTGATGATGCCCACGCGGTCGCCCTTTCGGATGCCAAGATCATGCAGGCCAGCGGCAAGCAGTTCGACGCCGTTGCGAAGCTCATCATGCGTGATCGACTTCCACTCGCCGGAAACACGTTCTGTATACGGGAACTGGTCTGTGCGCCCTATGTAGCGATCACAGACCTGCGTGAACATTTCAGGAATTGTCTGGAACATGATCCTATCCTTCCCCAGAAAGAATGTTGTTCGGAAATATGCAACTAGTCGGTGAAAGACCAGTCAACACTTAGTCGGAAAACACGAGATAACTCCGGCGCGCTTAAGACCGTATACCAGCGATTACCAAGAATATTCTCATACGATGCACGCAAGCTGGCATTCCCTATCTGCGCGGTGATGTACGCCGAGAGTCCGTCGATCTGTGAGGGGGCTTGCCCAGCCCCCTGCCGGAATGACCACACCAGGGGCTCGTAGGATGGCAGCGTAGAGGACGGCAGCCATGCACCGTTGACGCCGATGCGCACGCTATTGGATGAGGTTCGGAACACGTAGGCCACGTCAAGGTCGAGCATGGCAAATGACCACGTCTCGGCTACCTCAGCACTTGTCATCTGCTCTGCGCGCAGGCGCGGACACAGCTCGAACGACCCCCATTTGTAAAGCCCGCTTGCGGATGCACCCACGATGCGGCGATCGCCGCCTGTGGCAAATCCGACTTCTGCGGCGGTGCTGCCGGGAACGGTAATGATCGGATCGGCAATGCCGCGATAGTACGCCCGAACGTTCAGCACTCCGCTATGTGCGGCCAATTCAGCCACAGCCAGCGTATGACGCTCGGTTATGCGAACAGACGAGCGCTGCACTGCGGTGGGGTCATGCTCGGCCATCGACAGATCGAGGCGCATGCTGTAGTTCTGAAGATCAACCGTCGCTCCCCCACCTGCCGAAAGGCGTATTCGGTCGCTTGCTGATGTCAAACGAGCCGCGGCGCGCAACGTCAGCGAACTCAAGCGATACTCCGCGTGAAGAAAGGCGCTCGGGAGAAGATCGTCAACGCGCACAGATCGCGAGGTCGAGTCAAAGGTCTGCACCTCAACGTGCGAGCCCATGCGCAGTCGTAAGAGCCCGATACGCTGATCAAGCCGAGCTACAAAGCCAGCGTGCGTGCCACTACCGTGCACAAGACCAGATGTGTCGTCAGACGTTGTTCTTAGTGCCGATGCCTGCAGCCGGTGCAGCATCTGAGCGCTGGCATAACCCTGAAGCGTTAGCAGGCTGGTGGAGTCAGCTGCCAGCACCCGTCCATAGGTGAGCGTCGCATCATGGCGTCGTGTTTCGTCCTCAAGTGCCAGCGTGTCATCGTATCGCACACGTGAGAGCTGCTCGATCGATGCCTCGACGGCCGTGCGATCGAGTCCGCCCCATACCTGTGTCGACACGGTCGAAAGGCTATATCGCAACAGCAGCGTCTGCCGCTGATCGACCGTCCAGCGCGCCTGCAAGTCGAGGTTCCAGAGCCCGAAATCCGTCCGCTGATACCGTCCGCGTGCCCCCGAACGACGCACGTTTGCGGCAATGTTCCACCCTGGAGCAATGTTCTGGGAAAACGTCACGCTGGCTGCGATCAGATCTCCCGCCCCCTGATGATACCACATGCTCATGAAGGGTGTGGCGGTATTGAACACCGATGACTGAGCATTGAGCATCGTCAGCGTTGTCATCGGGGCAAGACCAATAGCGTCGCAGCCATAGAGGAACTCGAGGCGTTCCAGGGTGGCAAGGGGCTGCTGCAGAAGGTGAAATTGACCAGACCAGAGGTCGAGCATCGGACGACCGTCTGCGCCCATAGAAAGGTGCTGCGAGCCCCCTCCCAGAACGGAGAGCGCGTCGTACTGTCCAAAACCACCATTGCGAAGGGGCACAAAGGACGTCTGCCGTCGCAGGATATCCGCCAGACTCTCATACTGCACCGTCCGGAATCGCTGCTTTGTAAGGTACTCGGCCGTATTGCCTGACGAGGTATCCAGCAGCATCCCAAAGGTCCGGTCAGGCAGGAGCAACGTATCAGGTGCGGACTGTCCAGAAGATATCGCAAGCACCAGCACAAACCCCACCAACGAACAACACCAGGAACGAACTCGTCGTCCCTGGTGCTGCAATGTCGGCTTGCACGTGTTCATCGTCGTTTCACCAGCGCTGGTTGGCAGCGATCATCATGACTCGGCCACTACCGGACCTTCCTCGCCTCCAGCTTCATCGGCCGCCACGTCTTCCTCATGGCTGACCATGGTGATGTCGGCAATTCCGTCGCCATCTTCAAGGCGGATCAGCTTAACGCCCTGGGTATTCCGGCCAAGCTGACGCACATCCTTGACCGGCTGTCGGATCAGAATGCCGTTAGTGGTGATGACGACGAGGTCTTCACTGTCACTGACCTCAAGGATGGCACAGATTGTTCCCGTCTTCTCGGTCATATGCATGGCGATCACCCCCTTGGCCCCGCGCTTGGTCTTGCGGAAGTCCTCCACTAGTGTGCGCTTACCCACGCCCCGCTCGCCCACGATGATCACCTGCGCATCAGCTCGGCGCACGGCCGTGAGCGAGATCACGTGATGATCGTCAAGGAGCGCAATACCGCGCACACCGGCAGCGGCGCGTCCCATCGGACGGACCTCTGATTCGTGAAAACGAACCACTAAACCGTTCGACGAGCCGATAAGGATCTCCATGGTTCCATCGGTCAGGCGAGCTCCGATAAGACGATCATCGTCATCGAGGTTCACGGCGATGATACCGTTGGAACGCACATTTGCAAAGTCCTTCAGCGAGGTCTTTTTGACGGTGCCATTGCGAGTGGCCATGAAGATGAATACGTCATCCTTGTCGAAATCCGTTACCGACAAGTACGCAGTTACCTTCTCATCGGCCTGCTTTTGTATGACGTTTGCAAGCGAGCGCCCCTTGGCAGTGCGGGATCCTTCGGGAATGTCATACACCTTTTGACGGTAGACGCGACCGCGATCTGTGAAGAAAAGCATGTAGTGGTGCGTCGAGGCCCGGAAGACATGCTCCACCCAATCGTCATCATATGTTCCGGAACCCGAGACGCCACGTCCTCCACGGTGCTGACGTCGGTAGTTCGTTACTGCCGTTCTCTTGATAAAGCCATTATGGGAAATCGAAACAATGACCTCCTCGTTGGCGATCATGTCTTCGAGTGTAAAGTCCTTGGCATCGTAAACAACCTGCGTGCGGCGCTCATCGCCATACTTGGCCGATAGTTCATGGAGTTCGGTCGAGATGATCTGCATCTGAAGGTCCTTGCTGGCCAGCACCGAGCGCAGGTGCTCGATGGTCTTGATCAGTTCGGCGTACTCGTTCTGGATCTTCTCGCGTTCTAGACCCGTTAGACGCTGCAGGCGCATGTCAAGGATGGCCTTTGCCTGGATTTCCGATAGACCGAAGCGCTCCTGAAGCCGCGTCGAAGCCGTCGGCGCGTCATTCGACTCTTTGATGGTCTTGATCACCGCATCGATGTTGTCGAGAGCGATGATAAAGCCTTCCAAGATGTGTGCGCGCTTTTCAGCTGCGTCAAGGTCAAACTGCGTCCTTCGCACAACCACTTCGTTGCGGTGCTTCAGGAACTCAACCATGAGTTCCTTCAGCATAAGGATGCGCGGCCGTCCGTTGACCAGGGCAAGCATGATCACCCCGAAGGTGACCTGCATCTGGGTGTGCTTGTAGAGGTTGTTCAGAACGACCATCGGCACGGCGTCGCGCTTGAGCTCGATGACGATCCGCATACCGTCGCGGTCTGACTCGTCGCGGATGTCCGAAATATCCTCGAGTGACTTCGCCTTGACCAGATCGGCGATCTTCTCGATGAGCCCAGCCTTTGAGACCTGATATGGAAGCTCGGAGACTACGATCGATTCACGGCCCTGCTTGTTCGTCTCAATACTGGCCTTTGCCCGCACAAGGATTTTACCACGACCCGTGGTGTATGCGCTGCGCACTCCCTCATAACCATAGATGATGCCACCAGTCGGAAAGTCCGGCGCGGTTACATACTTGAGCAGCTCCTGATTGGTGATCTCCGGCTCGGCGATAACCGCCTGAATGCCTGCGATCACTTCACGAATGTTGTGCGGAGGAATATTGGTGGCCATGCCGACGGCGATGCCGTTGGCACCATTGACAAGAAGCGTCGGAAGGATGGCCGGCAGAACCGTCGGCTCTTCAAGAGAGTCGTCGAAGTTCGGACGGAAATCGACTGTGTTCTTGTCGATATCCCTCATGACCTCCATGGCCAGCCCTGCCATGCGCGTCTCGGTGTATCGCATGGCGGCCGGCGAATCACCGTCGATCGAACCGAAGTTCCCCTGTCCGTCTACAAGCGTATAGCGCATCGACCACGTCTGGGCCAGGCGCACCATCGCATCGTAAACAGCCGAGTCACCATGCGGATGGTATTTACCGAGAACCTCACCGACGATACGTGCACTTTTCTTGTACGGCCGATTCGGCATCATGCCCAACTCATACATCGCATAGAGAATGCGGCGGTGGACAGGTTTCATACCGTCACGTACATCAGGAAGTGCCCGTGAAACGATGACCGACATCGAATAATCGAGGTACGAATCACGCATTTCGTCCTCCATCAGGACGGTCATGATCCGTTCATTCAAAAGTGCCATATCCCCTTAGAAAAATAGCGGTTTGCGAATGACGCAAAGGTACGAAAACAGGGGCTTCGGAAGGGGCTGAAAAGCCCGTCAACTAAGGGGAAACGACGAGTTTTTTGGTCAGTGTGGATAATGTTTTCCCGGCTTCATCCATGAGCTCCGCCACGACGGTATACATCCCGGTTTCGAGGGGGTATTCGCCGGCACCAAGGACTGTTCGATAATGACCGTTTGATACGCCGAGGGTTGATGTGGAAATGCGCCGACCCTGCAGGTCATATGCCGTGACTCGCAGCAGTGACAGGCCATCGGGAATGGCAAGGTCTACGCTGACGCCGGCCATGCCCGTCGCCGTAGGATTGGGAAAGACACTCATGCCGACGATCGTGGCCGACGTCGGCAAAAAGAGCGAGATCTCCGAAGTGTCGGGATTACCCGTGGCGTCCCGTGCGCGGATGATCACGAGATTTTCGCCGATCTCCATCGGGAATCGGAACGAGAGCATTGCTCGCGCATCCGGTTGTCCAGGCAACGTAGCTGCAAGTTGCCGTGTGCCGTAGAACTCCCATTCCTCAGCTGTGCCGGGTCGAACGCGGGTACCGTTGACAAACACCACAAGATTGTCCGCTGATTCGATCGAGAGCGCGGAGTTATCACGCAACAGCACGTCAAAACGCGGATTCACCGACACAGCCATTCCGCTGGTGCGGCGCACACCGTCGGCCGACAGCTCGACCACGGGCGCGATGCTGTCCTCCACGACGTTAGCCGAACCCAGAGCGCGAGTGAAAACCCGGTAGCGCATGGACTGTTTGAGCGGCTCGTCGATAACGAGCTCAAGGCTCACGGTACCGGAGACGAACTCCGTGGCGACGGAGCTGCGAAACAGCGCCCGCGCGTTTGGCCCGACGTTCAGTTGTTCCTGGCCGGACTGGATGATGTTGCCGGATGTGTCCCGCATGACAACCTGCAACAGCACCGAGATCGAGTCTGGATCAAAACGAGTATTCATCACCTCGGCCTCAATCAGCATCGTGTCGCCGCGCTGAACGACTCGGGGTTTCGCTTCTACGTTGGTCGCAAACACCTGCGGACGCTGGAGGAAGTACAGTTCAGTCTGTGTAAATGCCGGAACAGGCGACGTTGCGCTGGCGCGCAAATCGACCGAGAGTAGATCGTAGTCAACGCCTTCTTCCGGGACCCAATCACCACGCACGTTGACTGTATCGACCTGCCCCGTGTCATTGCGACGTGCAAGGCGCAGGCTGACCGCCCCATCACCTGAGCCGCGTATTCCTCGCCATCGCCGCTGAGATGGCGTGACTACCGGAACTCTCAGAGAGTCCCACGTGAACGGAACGTCGGCGGTTGCAACGACAATGGATCCCTCAGTAGACAGGCGTTCGACTGTGGTTAGCCGCCGATAGCCGCGCGAGCCGATGAAGGCAAAGGAAGTCGAGACGGAGAGCGAATCGGCACGGGTCGACCCGAAGCCTCTGAGAAGACTCTTGAACTCATCAAACAATCCGTCACGTTGAAATCGCGTAAATGACTCGTCACAAGCAGCAATGGCGACGATATCCTCGTCACGCAACGAGTCACGCAGGAACGCCACACATTCCCGGGCGTAACCATTATGTCCTGTCTCGATGGGTGACCCGAACGGCGACGTATCGTAACGACGCACTGCGCGCGGCAGTGAATCATAGACCGAGAACACCATGATGTTCAGACCCTGACGGAAGGAATTCTCCAGAAGAAGACTGTCCCGCAGACGGAACGACATGTACGGCTCACGCACAGGATCGCTGGTGGCCTTGCCTGCCGAACGCACGGCCAGCGGAACCGGACGAACCGGAAGTACGATCGCCTTCGCCAGGCTGTCGTAGGCGCTCAGGGGCGCTGCTGCGCGCACCTCTTCGGCGCTCAGCCGATGATGCGTGATGTCTGCGAGCGCGCGTGTGAACTGCACCGGCTGCCATTGTACGGAAACTACCGCGTCGGGGCTGGCCAGTGACGGCCATGCGCCAATCCAATATGTACGGGAGGTATCCAGGAGTGTCGACGCCGGCATCGTCCAGTCGCAGAGCGGTGTTCCGGCAACACGTCGCAGTTCGGTTGCCGTTGATCGTGTGATCCACGAGGTGGTATCGCGACGGCTGCAGACGGCAATATTGACGGGGACGTTCCGAGAACCGGTCGAAAGCACGTCGATAACACGAATTCTCAAAGAATCGAAGCTGACCACGCGCCGTGCCTCGGGCTCAAGAATCAGCAGTGACGGTTTGGCCACATCCAGCGTTAGCATCACGCTGTTGTTTTCGGTCCTGTCTCCAAGCCGTCCATCGGGATCTACCGTGATGACGATCTCATTACGTCCCGACTTTCCAAAAACTGGCAGCAGAAACCGCACTGCTGATCGACGGCAAAGCCCGTCACTGAGTTCCGCCGTCAACGTATCGGTGGCTCCCTCGTGCGAACGCAGAAGACGCACCATGACTGCGTTATCGGTACCGACACCCTCGCTCCAGATCTCAGCCTCGACCAATACAACACTATCGGTTTCAACGATCGGATTGCTGGCGCTGGCAGTGGAGAAGACCACAGCCTGCGGAGGCAGGGATACTTCAACGGTCGTGTCGATTCGGATCCGAGTGAATGGATCGCCGAGGATGCAGAACTGATGCGTGGCGTTATTGCCAAAGGTCGTGTTCAGCAGCGCCAGAGAACGCTTGGCCTCATAGGTCAACTCTCCGATGGCGCGTTTCTTTGTCGAAGCAAGCACTTCATGAATCCGATAAAGAAGAAAGTCCGCGGTTGAGACATACTGCAGACCGGTCGCACCGATAGCTGCGACAGCCCCCTTTCTCGGTTCAAAAAGATACTTGGCATTCTCGCACGTGGTGGACGGACTTGCAAAGCCGCCAGTTAGACATGAAAACGTGGCAAGGATGGGATATCGTCCTTCATTTGCCAGCTGCCCGACGGTCCAATCCTCGATATCAAAAAGCTCAGTTCCGCCGTGACCAAAGAAATTTATCAGGGCCACGCCGTCATTGATGTGCGACCTGATAACGCGACCCGGCTGCTCAACCAGCTCCTTGCATACCACCAGCGTGTCAATGCAAAGGGGCGGCGCAGTGAAGTCAACACCGCTACCAAATTCATCGCGAAGGATTCGGCCGAAAATGTCACAAAAACTCTCGTCGGGTTTACCACCCCCGGCATAAAGGAATGTACGCTTCTTCGGAGTCCACCTCGACGTGTCGGCCTGGATGATCTTGTCGACCACGACGCCGAGTTCCGCACTTTTCAGTGCCGGCAATCGCGAGACGATCAATTCAGGCGTGATAAGATCGGTCTCATCATCAAGCAATCCATACCAGAAATCCGAAACCGGTTGTCCATACGATGGAATCAGGTCAGCCCGGCGGGCGTCAACGTTGCTGGCCTTTACGGCAACGCGTTGATCCCAGCTGGCATTACCGATGAGCACGCAGTACTTCGGCTTTCGCTCCAGCGAGCGTAGCCATGCATCCTTGAGAAACGCCTTGATGGCCTGTGGTGTGTGCCTGCCCGCATCATAGGCTTCAAATATGGCCTCTACGTCGACCATGCGGATGCGGACGTTGCTGTGCGACTGACGGTGCTGAACCCATCGTTGCGCCTCACCAAGCAGATCACGGTGAACGATCGCGATCACATCAGCCCCCTTGCTCCAATCCTCCCGGCTCACAAAGGCATTGGTCGCTCTGCGAACGCGGGCCTGCTCGATGCCCGCACCACTGCCGACGAAGAGAGCATGCGAGGTACCAGACATCGACACGCTTAAGGCACCTGATGTTCCGTTTGGTGCTTCGTACTCGGCAACGTGCCGTCGAAGTGCCGAGATCGTGCCGGCTGACCCGGCGCAGCTTGCTATCCAACCTCCGGGATAGGTGTCTTCGTCTACGTTCACGCCCCGACGCTCCAGGGCCTGACGCACCAGAGCACTGGTCTGAGCCGCAACGTTCACCACGATAAGGGGCTCCTGCCTGTCGGCACGGTCGATGGCCTGAGCCAGAGAAGTGGCGTCTTGCACCCGCTGAACTACCAACCGATCGGGCGCACGCAGCTGCCGGATGACGGCGTAACGTGTCACACTGTCATCGCTGACAGAGTTATCACCGATCGCCGCGGTCACACGATAGCGCCCGGACTGAGCATCCAGGGGTCGTTTCGTGCTCCGATACAGCCATGCGCCGGCACGCACGATGTGCGATCGCTTTGTGAACTTCGTTACGACAACCTCACCGGTAAGGGTATCGATGACAACGCACGAACTGTCGGGAAGATTCGACAGATGCAGATCAACTCTGCCGGGAAGATCCAAACGCCCGGCAAGTCGCCCCTGCTGAAGGATGCTCGCCCCTTTACCGGACACTTCGACGCCGTCGACCAGCACCAGACTGACCCAGTTCACCGAATCACGGCGTTCGGGAAATCCTGTCGCCTGCACGAAGAGGTCTTCCATGACCGGCGGAAAATCAGCCGACAGGACCGTGTCGCGCACCAAATGTCGACCATAGCCATCGACCTCTACCCGCCGCGAACTATCAGCTCCGGGAAGGATCACGTCGAAAGCATGGTCTGGGTCAAACATCTTCGAATCAAGCGTTGTGACAATGTCTGACGTGACCTCGACGTATGCTCCTTCGGCAGCGATGAACGATATTGGGTAGTGACCTGATTGCTGAGTTCGGGCATTCAGGGTTGACCAGTAGAAGCCCTCCAGCGCCGCTCGCTGAGTATAAAGCTTTCCATGGTCATCGTCGATTCCGTTACCCGGATGGAAGTATCCGGTGTCAAGCTCATATCGCTCGTGCATGTCCAGCCAGCGGACTGCAGAATCTGCCCCTGAGACCAGAGCCTCGCGAAGACGCAGCCGCAGAGGCTCCTGCCCGGTGAGAGTTCCGGTGAGGTAGAACACCGACGTTGTGTCATGCTCATCCAGATATGATGTGTCCCCAGAAGCACGGCGCCCGAGGAAATAGACCACATCGGCAGATGTGAACGTCGAGGACCCGTCAGCGTCATCAATGTAGATCGGTTGCTGACGCCCCCTCCAGAAAAGTCCGATTGAATCCAGAGCTCGAAATGTTCCCAGAGATAGCACATCGGCTGCTTGTAGCTTCGCCACGCCATCACGAGCGGTTTCAAGACGAACAAAGTCCCTCGCCTGATGATACCATTGCGTGGGATCAGTGCCACCAAGTACGGCTTCGGCCGGTTTCGAGGGGAGCGCCAGAGGCCCCACATTCCACGTCGCGTTAATGATGTCGGGCCCTGTGGGAGGCTGCAAAAATGGCCCATCAACCACAGGCCCGTTAGTTGCCAGAGACAGCTCAAAACCGCTCAGCAGACCACCAACGGCTATGGTGTGTCCAAGCAGATCGACCTCGATGTGCACCACGGGTCGGCCGCCATACGAGCCGGCAGGCATCACCGAAACAAACGGGCGCAGAGTTGCCGGAGTACAAGCGGCCACAGCGACGCTTTGCACTGATGGAACGTATGCCCCATAGACGAGAACATTCTTCGACGAATCCCGGATGCTACGGACCGCCCTGGCGTGGATGAGCGATAGATGCCCATCGGCAGACCCTACCTTGACGGCATTGGTAAGCCCTCGCTCGGAGATCCGGATCTGGCGCACCCCTTCGCCCCCCCGCAGTAGTAGCGGCAGGAGAGTAAGAATAACCGATATAGACAGGAATCTCTGCATATACAAAGAGCGCCGTGATACAGTCAATCGTACCACGGCGCTCTACATTTTTTCGTGTGTCGGTTACCGGCTACCGATCAGCCGTTGCTCTTTGGCGATGGGAAAGCTTCGCGCATGGCGACGATGATCTTCTCGGCAACTTTGTCGGAGACCACGCGCTTAACGTTGTCATCGCTGGCAAGTGCTTCTGCAATGGCAAGCTCAACCTTCTTCTTGATGATCTCTGAAGTCTCACCGACCAGTGCGCTGGCCATTGAGTGCATGTCCTGAGAAACATCCTTCATGGTCTCAAGCTGGCTCTTGCTGGCATCTTCCATCTTCTTCATCAGCTTGTCCATCCGCTCTTCTCCTTCCGTATAAACCAGACCAAAGGCCAGAAGGGCAAGCAACGCGCCTTCGAGAGAAATGGCGGCAAGGATCAGAGACGGCTTGGTTGCGGGAATGAACTTCAGACCGCGAATACCGATGATCACGATCAGGATAGCGGCACCGAAATAGGCAAGACCCGTGACGTTGTTCGAATACTTCTCCGTGAAATGGTGTGCCATGTACAGACGCAGACCACCGAAGAGTTTAATACGGTTTCGGGACCACTCGATGCCAGCCGTGGCATCGAGAATTTCCTTCACCACGAAGTCTGAGAAAAACTCATTGATACGGATGAATAGAGCCTCTCTGCGAAACTCCGACAGGGCAACGTCTGGGGTAAAGATGTCGTCAAAACGAACAAGCCGACGGCCGCGTGCCTTAGCGTCTTCCTCAGACTCCTGCGCCGTGCGATCCCAGATGATCTTAAACGCTGCACGCACGTCCTTGTGCTCAAGTAGATCGAGGTCGCGCTCCGGCATTACAAGCAGATCAACGATCTCATCAGGGAACCCAGACTGAAGACGGATCTTAGTTTTCGTGTGATGGATCTCACGATCGACCTTCTGAGCCATGTATCCAATGCTGCTCGGGAAGAAGAACGTTATGAAGATGGCGAACGTAAAACCGATTGCAAGCGAAAGCACGGTAAAACCGATCGGTGGCTCGATGATGATCGAGTTTTCACCCAGGCCGCCCTCTCCAGTCGCACGAAGAACCCACGATCCGTGCTCCTTAAGATAGCCGTCTCGCTCGATTGTTCGATGAGCACCTGTTTCGAAGTCGAAAACATATTCGGTCTTGATCATCTTCTTGAGTCCCTCGGCGGCAGCCTTGGTCTGACGTTCGGCTGGTGCCATGGCTGAGGCATCCTTCGTCATGAGAGTCTTGACGCCCGGGATCACGAAGTCGAACTTTTCGCCGCTCTTCTCTGAAACCTCAGGTGCAAAGAGATTCGACACGGCCATCTGGACAGATGTCGGGATGATTAAGAAATAGAAAACCGCGGCAACCGCCGCCGTAAGTGCCAAAAGCACCGCCGTGTGTTGAAACCCAGCTTTTGGAACTGCTGCATGTCCTCCTGCTGTCATCGCCACTCCTGTCGACATTGATGGTAACGCATTTACTCCCCCTACCGAAGAGCCGTGTCTAATATACGAAACGGGCACCCTTGTCATAACGTTGCTGAGAGAACTTTCATGTGTCTGTTTCGACAGCGATCTGCGCCGCGTCTGTATTTTCGCGGTTATGAAATCCTACTTACCACGCTTTGACGTACGCGCAGAGAATGTTCTTCCGACCCTTCGGGACTATATCCTAGTTGACGGTTTTGACCATGTGATCGACCTTGATACCAGCCACGGAGCATGGATGGTCGAGGCGCGATCTCAGCGTCCGTATCTGGATTTTTTTACGTGTATCGCCTCGATGCCCATCGGTATGAATCATCCGAAGATGACCGACCCGGCCTTCGTCGAGTACATCGGTAAGGCAGCACTTAACAAGCCTTCGAACTCGGACATTTATACGACACACATGGCAACGTTCGTCAAAACGTTCTTCGAACTCGCCCTGCCGAAGCACTTCCGCTATGCATTCTTCATCGACGGAGGAACACTGGCCGTTGAGAACGCCATCAAGACCGCCATGGACTGGAAGGTCCGCCGAAACTTCTCCAAAGGCTACACTAGCGACCGAGGCCACCAGATCATCCATTTTGAGCGAGCGTTCCACGGCCGTTCCGGCTATTGCATGTCTCTGACCAACACCGACCCGACCAAGGTTGCTCACTGGCCACAGTGGAAGTGGCCACGAATAGTCCCGCCATCGCTTTCGTTCCCAGTTACCGACCAAGTGCTGACCGATGTCAAGCGCCGCGAGGATGAGGCCGTTTCGGCCATCAAGCAGGCATTTGTTGACAATCCGGATGACATTGCCGCGATAATCATTGAACCGATTCAGGGTGAAGGGGGCGATAACCACTTCCGTCCTGAGTTCTTGCGTCGCCTTCGGGAACTCTGCGACGAAAATGAGGCACTGCTGATCTTCGATGAAGTGCAGACAGGTGTGGGAATCTCCGGCCACTGGTGGGCCCACATGGGGCTCGGAGTTGAGCCGGACATCATGTCGTTTGGCAAGAAAATGCAGGTCTGTGGCATTGTGGTGGGTCCGCGTATTGACGACGTTCCCGACAATGTCTTCCATACCTCGAGCAGGATCAACTCCACCTGGGGCGGATCATTGGTGGATATGGTACGCGCGACGAAGTATCTCGAGATCATCGACGAAGAGAACCTGGTGCAGAACGCTGCCGATGTCGGTGTGTACCTGCGTCAGCAGCTGGGGCATCTGCGCGACAGAGTCGGCCATGATCACGTGTCGAACATTCGCGGCATGGGGCTTTTTTGTGCCTTTGACCTTCCTTCCAAGGACGAACGCAACGCTTTTCTCAAAACCGCCTACGACAACGGCCTGCTGCTGGTTGGCAGCGGAGACCGGTCGGTGAGGTTCCGTCCGCCCCTTAACCTCACGCGCGAGCTCGTCGATACGGGAATGGACATCATCGGAACTTGCCTAAGCCGATAGCAACTCAGTCGATGAACAAAGCCTCTGCTGATGCCGTAACCTGAGAAACAACGTCTTCATACGGGCGCTGTCGCACCCGGGCTCCGGCGGCATGAACGTGTCCGCCGCCTCCAAACGAAGCTGCGAGGTCGCGCACGAGGACTTCACCCTTGGAGCGGAATGAGCATTTGATCTCTCCGTCGACTTCCACGAAGAGGATGCCCATCTGCACGCCGGCGATGCTCAAGGTGTGATGGACGAAGCCCTCGACGTCATCAACGCTGCATCCCGTATCAAGCAGGTCTTGACGGCGCACGGCCATGGTGCAGAGCCGCCCATCCGCGCTGAGTCTGAGCGACGCCAAAGCAGTCCCAAGAAGTTTTGTCCGACCGAACGAACTCTGATTCATCACCTCGTCAAAGCACACCACGGGATCGGCCCCCTTCTCGACAAGTTCGGCAACAAGACGAAAGACTCCCGGAGTTGTGCGAGGAAAGCGGAATGATCCGGTATCGGTCATGATACCCGTATAGATGCACATGGCGATCTCGGGTGAAATGTCCGAGGGTGCCCCCCCTGTTAAGAGCAACTCCCCGATCATGGCGCACGTCGAGCATGATGAGGTATCGATGTGAGCGATATGTGCAAAGTCCTGCGGATGCGTGTGGTGATCGATGTTGATGATCGTGGCCGATGATGCGGCGATTCGCAGTCCCAGCTCGCCAAGGCGCGTGAGCGTATTGAGGTCAAGCACGACGATCACCTCTGCCTTGTCGATCAGCTGCGTGCCGGCAGGTCCGAATGTGAGCATCGACGATGCGCCGGGCATCCATCTCAGGTTCGACGGAGCAGCATTGGGCAGCACCACGTGGGCATCAACTCCCCTGTCGCGGAGCCAGTGCCAGAGTCCAAGCGATGATCCGATGGCGTCACCGTCGGGGTTCACGTGAGTGGTGATGACGACGCTCCGGGCACCGGTGATGGCCGAGATGATCGAAGCGTACATGGCCGAGTGATCGATGTTCATAAGGTCTGGATATCTTCGCAGGCAGAATGTGGACGTGGCGCAAGATAGGAACTGCAGCAGGGGTGATCGGCTTGGCCATCATCATTATGCTCCTGATCGTTGATCAGCTGGCTTTGCCGTGGATCGTCTCGACGACAGATACCGTGCGTGTGCCATTGGTGATCGGTCAGAAGGTCGAACGTGCCGACTATGTTCTCAGGGACCTCGGTCTGCAGGTCAAGGACATCCGCTACCAGCACAGCACCGAAGTGCCGTCAGGCGTTGTAATGTCACAGCTTCCGGCCGACGGCTCGATCGTTAAGCAGGGTCGGCGCGTGTACCTGACCGTTAGCAAGGGGCTCGAAGCGGTGACGATGCCCAACCTCATCGGTATCAGCCTCGGTGAGGCACGACGCACCCTTGCACGCAGCGGACTTCAGCTTGGCACGGTATCGTCGACCATCAGCGCCGCACACGAGCCCGAGACGATCGCCTGGCAGTCTATGGCCGCCGGCACGTCGGTTGCGGCCGATGCTTCGGTAAACGTAAGTGTCTCTCAGGGAGCATCGCTTCGAATGCCCTACCTTGTTGGTCTGAATATCGACGAGGCGCGATCGGCATTGACAGAGCTCGGGCTGGAGATAACCACCATCAATGAGCGTCCCACAAAGGCCTTCACCGCCGGGACGATCATTGCCCAAGAGCCCCCTGCTGACAGTTCCGTGGGAGCATCCACGTTGGTAAGCGTCACTCTGGCACGCTGACCCACACCTGTCCGCCGCGCTCGATCGCGTCGTACGTCCGGAGACCGGCCTGACCCACCACATTCTTTCCTGTGCAGAGATCGAATCTCCATGCATGCAGCGGACATGACACGGTGCCATCGGCAACAAAGCCGTCAAAGATGCGGGCTTCACGTTTATGCGGACACACATTGGTGACGCACCGCACCTGACCATCAACGCGGAATAGGGCAAGGTCGTGCTCAAGGTCGATCTCTACGCGGTATCCACGGCGTTCCACCACATCGACCGACCTGCAGACAAGCACATAGCGACACCCGTCGACGTACATCTGTTTCACATCTGTCAGCGGCACAACTCAAACTCCTCACCAAGCGCTACTCCCCTGTCGGTCCGCACGATGCGCGCCGCGTCACGCAGCGCGTCGTGCTCAAACACGACGATCCACTGTTCATCGATCATGCGCGGCAGAAGGCGCTTCTTCTCGTCGATCGTCGTCAGTGGAAAATTGTCGTATGCCATACCGTATGGCACACTGATGTGTGCCGAAGTCGGCATGAGGTCGGCCGGAAAGAACACCGTCGTCTGTCCGCCACACAGGCGCACGGTCTGCATCGAATGTGTGTGTCCATGGACGCACTCAAGGTGCATTCCGGGGAAGAGTTCGCCATCTCCGTCGATAATGTTCATGCGGCCAGATCCGACAAGGGGCTCGAACATCTCCGGTATGAACGACGCACGATCTTTCTCAGTTGCCGCGCGGGCCCAATCGAGCTGCCGCTTCTGAACATGATAGGTAGCGGAAGGAAACCTCGGCTCGCCGGTTTCGAGCATGGCCCCGCCCACGTGGTCAAAGTGCAAGTGCGTGAGTACTACGTCCGTCACCTCCGAAGGCTCCACACCAGCGTGTGCAAGTGAACCGGAGATCGAATGGTCGTCGAACCGGATGTCGTAGATCTCGCGCAGTTTGGGACTCATCCAAGGACAGTTGCCTGTGTCGACCAGGATTGTCCGTCCATGGGCGCGCACCAAAAGAACCTTTGCGGCCATCGGTATGCGATTTCGCTCGTCGGCCGCGGCATAGGCCCGCTCCCAGAGAGTCTTGGGGACAACACCGAACATCGCTCCGCCGTCAAGGCCAAATCGACATGTTTCCAGAAGCGAGACCGAAAAGGGGCCAAACTCTAACTCTTGGTGGTTCATGGGGATAATTCTTTCGAGTGGTGGACGCTGTAACTCGCCCGATTTCGCGTCAAAGTTACGGCCAAACCCACCATTGAATCGCCCCTTGACCGTATATTTGGGGCTTATGCGTTCGGAACGTCACGAAGACTCCGGAAGCATTTCATTGTGTCATTCTCACGACGGAGGAGTACCCACTATGGGTGCCATAACACGTTTTCGGCAGATCAGCCCGTATTTCCTTGCTGTCATCGCCACACTCTTTATCGTCTTTATGGTCGTGCAGGACTCAAGCTGCACGAGCATTAGGAACAACAGGCCGTCAGCAGAGACCATGGCAGCCGCCACGGTCAATGGGGAGGTCATAACGGTGGCTGATTTCGAGGCACGCGTCAAGGAAACCATCGAAAATCAGCGGCAGCAGAACCCCAACCAGGAGATTGATGACGAGGTGATCCGTCAGCAGATCTTCGATGAGATGATCAATGAGGTTCTGCGTCGTCAGCAAGCTGAAAAGCTCGGAATCGTGGTCACCCCGCAGCAGATCATCGATATGCTCGTGACCAACCCTCCGCAGCAATTCCAGTTCGGCAAGGATAGCTTGGGCAATTTCGACGCTCGGATGCAGTGGACGTTGGTAACGCAGCCGGAATCGGTCAAGGAGCTTCTTGAGCGCAATGGTCTGACTCTTGAGCGTTGGAAGGGTATCCTGCTGCAGACGGAGGACTATCTGCGCATGCAGCTTCTGCAGCAGGCTCTGGGCTCCACCCTCGGTGCCGTCGCAAGCACGCCGTCGGTAGCTGCGGCCAAGCAGGACTTTGTGCGTGAGAACTCGTCAGCCGACATCGAGTTTGTTGCCTTGAGCACGAACCGTGTTTCTGATGCGGACGTCAAGATCAGTGACGCCGCTGTGGCCGACTACTACGAAAAGAATAAGCAGTTCTACCCGCAGCGCGCGGCCCGTTCGATCAAGTTTCTGGTGTTCCCGCAGATCCCTTCAAAGGACGATACGCTGAATGCCCAGAAGAAGTCTATGCGTCTGACCTCGGCCCTCACACAATCTGCGACGCCGGAAGCTCGTGACTCGGTCTTCACGCAGGAAATGAGTGCGCTTCGCGGCACGGAGTCGGAGTTCGTCTCTGTGAACGAGCTCGACCCGAACGTTGCAACCGCTCTCAGCGCACTTGCCTCGCGCGAGGTCTTTGGCCCGCTGAACATTCCGGGCGGTATTGCATTCTACCGACTCGATGATCGCCGCGAGGGTGTAAATCCGATCGCCCGCGCTTCGCACATTCTGATCTCTTTCGACGGTATGTCCAAGGATTCTGCCAAGGCGCAGGCTACGTCGATCATGGCTCGCGTGAAAAAGGGCGAAGACTTCGCAGAACTTGCCCGCACCTTCTCAAAGGACCCCGGATCAGCGCAGAACGGCGGCGATCTCAGCTACTTTGGCAAGGGGCGCATGGTTGCCGCCTTCGACAGTGCCGTGTTCAACTCATCGGTCGGCTCGATTGTCGGCCCAGTGGAAACGCAATTCGGCTATCACATCATTAAGGTCACCGAGAAGACCTCGGTCGAGTACAAGTATTCGACGATCACGCTCAAGACCTCCATCTCCTCGGCCACCAAGCGCGCAGTTGCCGCCGCTGCCCAGGAGGCCCTGACGGCCATCACCTACGGTGAGACCATCGAATCGGTGGGTGCGAAGTACAAGAACAAGTTCTTTGCTGTTGTGCAGCAGTCGCCGATGTTCCGCCGCGAGACGCCGATTCTGCAGTCATACGAGATCACGGCATGGGCGTTCGAGAACGAGTCCGGCGCTGCCATCCGGCGTGACGTCAAGTACTACGGCACGGTCATTGCGCAGGTTTCCGACGTACGCGAACCCGGCGTGATGCCACTACAGGATGTGCGCGAGCGTATTGTGCGCCTGCTCACTGAGCGCGCCAAGCTTGCAAAGCTCGAAGCACGGGCCAAGCAGGTTGCTGCATCGGCTGCAACGTCCGGTTTGTCGGCTGCGCGCGGTGGTGATTCCTCAATCCCCTACCAGACGCAGGTCGGTCTTCGCAATAATGGCATGATCACCGGCTATGGTGGCGAGTACATGGTCACAGCCAAGGCCTTCAGCCTTCCGGTCGGTCAGGTCAGCGGTCCGATCAAGGGCGAGCGCGGATGGTTTGTCATCAAGGTGCTTAATCGTTCTGACGCTGATCTGACAGCATTCAACAAGGATATTCCAACGCAGCTTCAGGGTGCATCGGCACGGCTTCGTGGTTCGGCCTTCGGAACCTGGTTCCAGAAGGTGCGTGAGAATGCCGAGATCGTCGATAAGCGTTTCAGCGCACGTAGTTGACGCCCCCTGAACAACGATGAAATTCACGACCCCATGTCTTTATGATGTGGGGTCGTTTCATTTCCCGACATGACTATCGAAGCCGCATACAGGGCGTGCCTGGACATCGCCCGCAGTCACTACGAGAACTTCCCTGTTGCCTCGTGGCTTGTTCCGGCCAACCTGCGCTGGCCGATAGCGGCTATCTATGCCTTTGCCCGTCGTGCCGACGACGTGGCCGACGAAGGTGATGCCGGCACCGGAGAGCGTCAGCAAGTGCTCACTGCATTTCGTCAGCGGCTCCGTGAACCCCTTGCGGACGATCCCGTGGACGTGGCGCTGGCCGACACGATCCGAAGATTCGACCTTCCGCTGAGCGTGTTTGACAGGTTGCTCGATGCCTTTGTCGACGACACTCGGCACCAGGCCTTCACGACGTGGGACCAGGTTATGGAATACTGTTCCAATTCGGCAGATCCAGTTGGCGAGCTTCTTCTTCGACTCGATCACGCGCCCTCGTCGCCCTCGGAGCCGGCGATATCGGCCAGCAACGCAGTCTGCACGGCATTGCAGATCACTAACTTCCTTCAAGACGCCGCAATAGATCACGCAAGGGGCAGGCAGTACCTCCCTCTTGGCCACGAGGAGATCATTCGTCGGACCTACGCACTCTTCGAACATGGCAGAGAGACCTTGACTCACCTGCGCTCACGTCGACTGCGCTGGGAGGTTGCACTGACCATTGCCGGCGGAATGACGACACTGGACCTTTGTGCAGCGCGGGTTCACCAGACGGAGCGTCCTACGCTCGGATTGCGGCATGCCTGGCACGTCGTTCGTAGACTCACCCAAGTGATGCGCCGCCTGCCACGTGCAGCCCCCGACACATCACGGCATCACGGGTCGAACTCGTAACTTCGCCTTATGTCCAAGCACGTCTTCTCCGACACTGAGGACGCGCTGGCGTTTACCACAAACGGCAGCACGTCGTTCCATTACTCGTTTGGCTTTCTGCCTAAGGAGGAGCGTGCGGCTATCAAGACCATCTATGCGTTTGCGCGACGTATCGACGATATTGTTGATGATAACCCTTCGCAGGATGCGCTCGTCATCGATGAAAAACGTCAGCGCCTTTCCTGGTGGAGATCACAGATTGATGGCATCTATGCCGCATCGAAGGATCTATCGGCATCGGTCGTCCCTCTTGCCACGGTCATTAACCGCTATAAGATTCCCAAGCAGTACTTGCAGACGATCATCGACGGTTGTGAACGTGACCTGATTCAACGTCGATACGAGACATTTGCTGACCTCAAGCGGTACTGCTACTCCGTTGCATCGGTGGTCGGACTCATATCCATCGAGATATTCGGTTACCGACATGAGTCGACTCGGCAGTATGCCATCAACCTTGGCTATGCTCTGCAGCTGACCAATATTCTGCGAGATGTCAAGACCGACATGGACCGTGGATATGTGTATATCCCTCACGAGGACATGGTTCGTTTCCGATACACGGAGGACGATCTGCGCAACCAGGTGTATGACGAGAGGTTTATCAATCTCATGGAGTTTCAGGCCAAGCGTGCCCGCGAGTACTATCACCAAGCACGTGCCTTGCTCCGCCCCGACGAACGCATGACGATGGTAGCCGCCCAGATCATGGATGCGATCTATTATCGACTGCTCGAAAAGATCGAACTCAACGATTACCGCATTTTCAACCGGCGCATCAGCGTCAGCACCGTGCACAAGGTGGTCACCGCCCTGCGCATCTGGCTGGGCGCAAAGTTGTTCGTAAAGCGACTTCGATAAACAAAATCCGTATTTTCGTGACCATGAGTATGACATTCACCTCCGAAGAGCTCTCCAGCATCTCAGCGCTGAAGGCCAAGTATCCTGATCCGAAGGCAGCCATCATGCCGGTTCTGTGGATGGCACAGAAGAAGTGGGGCTGGCTCTCTGAAGACGTCATGAAAGAGGTTGCCCGTGTAATGGACCTCCCCTACGCCCATGTGCTGGGTGTGGCGTCATTCTACACGATGTACTTCAAGAAGCCGATGGGCAGGCACCACATCCAGGTCTGTACGAACGTCTCTTGCATGCTCCGCGGTGGCGAGCAACTCTATCGTCATGCCAAGCAGCGCCTAGGTATAGGACACAACCAGGCTACTGACGACGGTGTCTACTCTCTCGAAGAGGTCGAATGCATGGGTGCGTGCGGTGGTGCGCCGATGATCGCCATCAACGAAACATTCTACGAGAATGCCACCGTTGCCCAGCTCGATTCGCTCATCGACTCGTCCCGCTGATCGGAATTAGGTCAGTATCGTTCGAAATGTCAGATTTACACGCGGCCCAACGGGCCGCGTTTCTTTTTTAATCCCGTGCAGCCAGTGATGCTGCGTTGCGCCGCGCATGATCAGGATACTTGAATCCGTTAGCGCCAGGTTCACATCCTCGACGTCGTTTCGCGTGCGATGCTTCATCACAAACCGGCGCGTGGCACCGAAACTCATCGACACGATCACCGGGTTCATCCCCAGCTCCGGCTCATCATCGGCGTGCATTCCCATGCTGTCGGATCCGTCGCGATAGTAGTTGGCCAGCACACTATTGAAGGTCGACCCCGCCAGGCGGCCGGCATCCTGCCGCAGACGCTCCAGCAGCGGCGTCCAGGCAAGCCCCGTGAATGTTCTACGGGAGTATGTATACCGCACCCCTTCATCGGCATAAAACGCGATCAGTCGTGGCTGCAGCATCGTCCGGCCGAACATCGTGATCGTTTCCGAGCGCCATTGAAGCGTGGACTCCAGTTCCCGAAGATGGCTTCCTGACCACAGACCATGCTCGTGAGAGGCAAGAAAATCGATTTCCAGGTCGGGTATTGTAGAATACTTCGACATTTTGTAAGTTATCCCCAGTCACGTTCCAGGAATACCGTTATGAGCACACGCGCACAACTTGGCATCCGCCATCGTCAGGTTCGAGAGTCGATCCTGAAGCTTAATGTCCAAGAATACGCCAAAATCATCGACGTCCGCGTGCCGACGGTCTACTCCTGGGAGTCCGGGCGCACGGCCGTGCCGCAGAACGTTCTGGCCATGCTCGAGTCGCGCTACAGTATCTCGTCGGGCTGGCTGCTGACTGGCTCCGGATCACCGCTTGTCCAAACGCGGAAGGAGATAGCTGAAGGGGGCGAGCAGAAGCGCACGATCATGCAACAACTCGAGGATCACGTGTCACATATCCGCGAACTCATCGAAGAACTCAAGCGTCACTCGCCTCAAGTAATGGCCCCTGTGCGTCGGAAGAAGTCCGACCGGGGTCCGCGCATCCCGATGCTTGCTCTCGGCGTCAGCGCAGGCCTTCCGACGGCTTCGGACGACACCATCGAACGTGAGATCGATCTGGCCGACATGCTGCTGGAGCACCCGGAGAGCACCTATTTTATCCGCGTTGTTGGTGACTCCATGACCGATGCCGGCATCAGTGACGGAGATACCTTGATTGTCGACTGCGCCCTGCAGCCGCGCTCGGGACAGATCGTCATCGCCAAGGTCTACGGCGAACTCACCGTCAAGCGCTACCTGCTGGTGGAAGGGCATCCCCTGTTGCGGGCCGAGAATCGTCGCTACAAGGACATTGCCATAACGGCCGATATGGACTTCAGCATCGTCGGCGTTGTGCGCAACTGCATTAAGCAGCTCTAAGCCCCCTCTCTATTTTTCCCGACATATTGCATAGGGATTATACATTTTGTATAATCGCTTATGCTTCTCTGTCTGCTTCTTGACCGCGCATCCGATGCGGTTTTCGATACTCTGCTCGATGCGGTTCACGCCTGTACGCCGCTGATCTCCGTGCCTGTGCGCGGACGCATCTTCTGCGGTCGTGACGACATGCGAGGTCTTCACGAGGTGGTGCGCACCTTCGGGTGCCGAGCTGCGATGGCCCCGCGGCGCAGCGACGCCCTCTTGCGTGCCTGTGCAAGCGTCGCGCCCGGCAGGATCGACGCCTTCGACCATGCCGATGACGTCTCAACTACGATGCTGAGCATGATCCCCGAGCTGGGGCTGAGTGCAGACGATGTCGAGCGCCTCCGGCTGTTCGGACTCGATAGCATCGGGCGGCTTCGTACGCTTCAGGAACGGCATCTGCAGTTACAGTTTGGAGCGCGCGCGGCCGCACTCTACAGACTGCTGCACGAGGCGGAAACCACACCGCTGCCGATGTATGTGCCGGCACCGCAGGTGATCGTGATCGAACGGTTCGACGATGACGTCCGCGAGCCCGGCATCATTCTCGATATGGCACAGCTCTGTACGGCACGTGCCGTGCTGCCGCTCGGAACGCGTCAGACCTGGCGCATCGAGGTTGGTGTGCTCGACGTTGCAGAGCGTATCGTGCAGGTGCGAGTGCGGATCCTACGTCAGGGGGCAACACTGCTGCGTACGCTCTGGGTACACGTGCAGGCGCTATGTCGCGAGCTCCTGCATGCCGACCAATACTGGCGCGGCATCCGGCTTCGACTGGCCTCTCTGCGTCAGGCCGAGGGTCAGCAGATGGACCTCTTCGGCACAGAGATCAGCCGCACAGATCTGCTCGAACAGATGCGTCCGCGCTACGGCAGCGTGCTGAAGCAGATCGAGATACTTGATCCGTGGACACTCATTACCGAGCGTCATGCCAGGATCGTGCCCATCAGGCCTGCCGATGACACACAGAAAGGAGATCGTACATGAAGTTTCTGCTCGAGCCGATCGATGTTGCCCAGCGCAATGGCCTGCCGACGATCATCTGCTGGCGAGGGGGCGCATATGACGTCGAGCAGGTGCTCGACCGCTGGTCGGCACGTGGCCCGTGGTGGGGCAGCGACGAGCAGCGGCGGTATCTGCTGCTGATCACCACCAGCGGTGTGATGGAGATCTTCCACAGCAGCTTGAGCGGCTGGATGCTCTCACGCATCTTCGATTAACGGCACATGTTCGGTTCCCTGCATACACGGTCACATTTCTCGTTTCTCGACGCGGGCTCATGCGTCGAGCAGCTTGTCGAGGTTGCCCATGCTCTGGGTCACGATGCACTGGCCATAACGGATCTGCACGGCGTCTACGCTGCCGTGCGGCACCAGCGTGCATGCCGCCGCGTTGGCATCAAACCGCTCACGGGCATGGACCTGCAGCTGCTCCTGCCAGATGCGTCTGTGCTGGATCTGAGCCTGCTGGCACGCAATGCCGAAGGCTACCGCAAGATCTGTCGCCTCAGCAGTCATGTTCACGAATGCGGCATCATCACACTTGAGCACCTTCAGCAGCAGGGTCTGCCGGAGGCATTAAGCAGTCCGGACTGCTATGTGATTGCACACACTCTCGGCGCAACGCCCGAGTCCGCAGGCCTGGTGCTCGAGGTTCTCATGCAGCAGAGCAGTGCAACCGTCCATGCCGGCATTGCTCACGACGGCCGACCCTGGGCTCAGCGGCGCATGCGGTCAATGGTCGAGCTTGCCCGTCAGCTGCAGGTGCCGATCGTAGCAGCGCAGGATGTGCGCTATGCTTTGCGTGACGACTATGCGGTGCATGATCTGATGGTTTGCATACGCGAGGGCATCACCATTCATGATCCGCACCCACTGCGGCCCGTGCATGACCGGCACTGCCTGCGCAGTCAGGCAGAACTACGGGAGCTGATCCCCTACCCCGAGGCTTTTGAACATGCGGACCATATCATCCGCGACTGCTGTTTTGATCTTCTACCGGAGCACATCACGCCCCCTTCGGCGCGCGTTCCCGAGGGGATGACCTCGAATGAGCTGCTACGGCGCTTGTGCACGGCGATGTTCGACCGACGCTATGGAGCGACCTCTCAGAACACGCGGCAGCGTGCACAGCAGCTGCTCGAGCATGAACTGGGCGTGATCGCCGAGCTTGAACTGTCCGACTTCTTCCTCGTGGTACGAGAGGTGACCGACTACTCGCGATCGCGCGGTATCCGCTGCAGCGGAAGGGGCTCGGCAGCCAACTCTGTTGTTGCCTACGTTCTTGGGATCACGGGCGTATGCCCGGTGGAGCATCACCTGCTGTTTGAGAGGTTTCTGCATCGTGGACGGAAAGGGACGCCGGATATCGATGTGGACTTCGACAGTGAACGTCGCGGCGAAGTACTGATGTGGATGGAGGAGCGCTTTGGTCTGCAGCAGACCGCGATGACGGCAACGATCATCACCTACCGCATCCGCATGGCCATCCGCGATGCGGCAAAGGCACTCGGCTGGCCCGAAGAAACCGTGCGGGCACTATCGAAGTCTGTTCCCGGATACACCAACAATAGCGTCGAGACCTACCGCAGCGAGCTCGCCGGCGTGGTCGGCAAGGTACCAATGCTGGATATCCTCATCAGAGCCGCATCGCTGCTGCTGGATCATCCGCGCCACCTGGGTCAGCACTCCGGCGGTATGGTTCTGTCGAGCAAGCCCCTTGACATGTTCACGCCCGTGCAGCGCTCGGCCAACGGTGTAGCCGTAGTACAGTTCGACAAGGACGACGTCGAGGCGATGGGGCTGGTGAAGTTCGACGTACTGGGTCTGAGGATGCTGGCCTGCATCAGCGAGTGTCTGGAGCTGATCCAGCGTCATACCGGGACTGCTCCAGACGTCGATGATCTCCCGCTGGATGACGCGCAGACCTTTGAGACGATCCGCAGCGGGCGCACGCTGGGGGTGTTCCAGATCGAGTCGCAGGGGCAGATCCATCTGCTGGCTAAGCACCAGCCGGAGCGGTTCTCGGACCTTGTCACCGAGGTCGCACTCTTCCGACCGGGTCCGCTGCAAGGCGGCATGGTCCACCCCTACATCGCCCGACGTCGGGGTCAGCAGCCAGTAACGTATCCGCATCCCGACCTGGAGCCGATCCTTGCCGACACGCTGGGTATTGTGCTGTTCCAGGAACAGGTGCTCGAGATCGCCCATCATTTTGCCGGCATGACGCTGGAAGATGCCGACGACTTTCGCTCGCTGGTGTCGAAGAACCGCAACCGCGATCTGATGGCATCCATGCGCGATCGCTTTGTGCAGGGGGCCTGCCGGCGCGGTGTTGACCTTGCGCCGGCTGAAAAGGTCTATGAAATGGTCTCTCACTTTGTCGGCTACGGATTCTGCCGCTCCCATGCGGCGGCCTTTGCCAAGATCGTCTACCAGAGTGCCTGGCTCAAGACGCACCACACGGCCGCCTACATGGCAGCGTTTATGCAGCATCGGCCGGGGATGTACAACCTCATGACGCTCGAAGAAGAGTGCAGGCGCTGGAATGTGCCGGTGCTGCTGTGCGATGTGATGTGCTCGGGTCTGCGCTACGACATCGAGTATGATGCTGCCGGACGTGCCGCCATCCGCAAGCCCCTTACCGCCATCCGTAGCGTTAGCGAAAGCGTTGCCCGTCAGATCGTCTGGGAGCGTGCACGAGCACCGTTTGTGAGCATCGAGGATCTGGTGCAACGTCTGCCCGAAGTGCCGCGAGACGTGCTGGAATGTATCGCCATCGCCGGCGCCATGCAGGCACTTGAGCCCGATGCACGCCGTGCGGCATGGATCATTGGCGTTGTGCGCCAGCGCATGTCGGCTACGGCATCGGCCGAGGAGACGCTCTTTGCGCTGCCGGCACTGCATTCCGATGACATTCCGCCGTTGCCGCCACTGCGTGCCCAGGAGCGTCTGGCCTACGATTATATCATGCAGGGGGCTGCCCGCGTGCACCCCATAACGCTGTACCGACGCTCGATGATGTCACTCGAGATCCGCACGATCGAAACCATCAGCCGGCTGAGTCCCGATGCCCGCCTGCAGGTCACGGTAGCCGGTATCGTCATCCTGCGTCAGGCCCCTCCAACCGCGCGCGGCATGCTCTTCATCACTCTGGAAGATGAAAGCGGCTTTCTTCAGTGCGCCGTCCCCCCGGCCGTGCGCGAAAGCTTCCGTCAGGAACTTCGCTCGTCGGCCCTCATCCTGCGCGGCACGCTGCACGGCATCGGCTCCTGGCGCAGCATCATGGTCTCGGACGTGCGCATATTAACGCGCGTCATCGGCGGATATCACGGACATCTGTCCTATGCCGGTGGCATGGACACGTTGGAGGTGGGGCAGGTGCATACTTTTGCCTGATGCCGCGACTTCGACTGCTGATTGAGTACGACGGAACCAACTACGTTGGCTGGCAGCGCCAGACCAACGGCGTGTCTGTGCAGCAGCGAATCGAAGAAGCGCTGACGGTGGCCTATGGCGTGCAATGCATCATCCATGGAGCCGGCAGGACCGATGCCGGCGTGCATGCCAGCGGGCAGTGCGCGCACGCGGAGCTGCCCGAGGGGGCTCATCAGATCCCGATCAACAAGGTGGCGGTGGCCATCAATACACGTCTGCCGAAAGACATCCGCATACTGAGCGCCGAGCGGGTGCATGATTCGTTCCATGCACGCTTCGATGCGGTCTGGAGAGAGTACGTCTATAGCATCGCACTCAAGCCAAGTGTGTTTACAAGACTGACGTCGTGGGATCCGGAAGCCCCCTTCGACCGGGACCTATTCGAACAAGCCCTGCAGGTCATGCGCGGGCGGCACGACTTTACGGCGTTCTCGAAGTCCAACCCCGATACGTCCAGCTATGTGTGCAATCTGCAGACCTGCCAGGCAACGATTAACGGTGATGTGCTCGAGGTCAGATTACGTGCAGACCGGTTCGTATACGGAATGTGCCGGGCCATCATTGGCGCATGCATGTCCGTTGCACGACAACGCTTTACGCTCGATCAGCTAACCTCCATGCGCGACTCCGCATCGCGTTCCGTAGCGCCTCTTCTTGCTCCGGCACATGGCCTGTGCCTGACGGCAATTGGCTACCCGGAGGTGTCGCCGGCCAACCCTAGCTAAGCCATGCTGGTGTTTCTTCGAGGGCCATCGTGCAGGCCCTCCAAAGGATGCGAAACGCCTCGGCCGCATTCTCATGCTCGCATGCGAAGGTCATATTCCCTATCTGCTCAACACCGTCACAGGCAAAGGCCTTCTGAGCCTGCTCCCTGCGATATGTATCGACCTCGAAGCGGGTACGCCCCGTGACCGAACGATGCCAGCACGAGCGATCGGCAATGGCCTGGCTTGCCCCTTTACGTAGGAGCTCTCCGGAAGCCGACGGCGTTAAACAGATCGCCGCGGTCGGTCCAAGGGTCTGCTTTGTGCAGACGAACACCGACGAAGTGTTCCACGCACGGATCTCTGCCTGAAGCTCACTGTTGCCGCTGACCATGGCCAGCGGGATGCCTAAGCTTGCCAGCACGGCAGCATTGACTTCGACCTCGCCGGCGGCGCGTCCGTTAAGTCGGAGCTCACGGATGAGCGAGCCGATGTAGGTATGCGCCAGCAGACCACCTGGCGTTCCGGCCATGCTATGGTAGCCGACGCAAAAGGCCACGTCGGCACCGAACTGTACGCCCTCTAGCTGACAAAGGGGCTTATTGGAAGGCTTAGCCGAGCCAACGACGAGTCGGGCCGACGGATGAAGCTGGTCGAGCAGGACGTTGCGCATGATTCCGTGGCCGTCACCGACAACGACCTCGGCCTGCGGCTCCACTAACAGCACCCCCTCGATAACGGCATTGACGTCGGCCGTGAGCAGTTTCTGCGCTGCGGCATATCCCCTGCCCTCGGGCATAAGCTGGTCGTGATGGACCACGCCCGTGGCCCCCTCCATGTCGACGGCGATGAAGACTCTCATGTCTTGACCTGTTCGGCTAGTGACGGTTGTTCAATGCTCGTTTCATCCAACACCTCGGCTCTTAGAGCGGCACCATCCTCGCAGACAAGCCGCACGCGGATGGGACGCTTCTGCATCTCCGGCTCACCCGGCAGACGAACGGCAACATGATTCTCCGTCCACCCGGTCCAGCATCCATACTCGGCCTCGTATCCCTCGGGAAGAAATGTCCGCACATGACCGATGTTAGCCCGATGGAACTCGATCGTACGCAGCTGACTCATCTGCCGCAGGCGGCGCGTGCGCTCGCGTCGCGTGGCAACATCCACGCTGCCGCCCATTAGCGTTGCATCGGTATCGGCACGCTCGGAGTACGTAAACACGTGCAGATATGCCCAGGGAAGATCGGCAAGGAACTGTTCTGTCTGGCGCGCGTGATGGTGTGTCTCGCCCGGGAAGCCCGTGATCACGTCGATACCGACAGCTGCATCAGGTATCCGACCGATGATCTTCTCCACCACCGACCGGTACATCGTCGGGTTGTACCTCCGGCGCATGCGACGCAGTATTTCGTCCGAACCGCTTTGCAGCGGTACGTGAAAGTGAGGCACGATCGTGCGAGACGATGCAAGGAACTCGATGATACCGTCGCTAATGGTATTCGGTTCGATCGAACCCAACCTTACCCGGTACGGCAGATCCATGGCCTCGATCATATGCAGTAGATCGATCATGCGCGATCCGCCTGCATCGGCGTACTCACCGAGATTGATCCCCGAGACAACGCACTCATGAAACCCCTCACGGGCAATGGCCGTAAGCTCGTGACGCACGTCTGAGAGCGTCATCACGCGTGATGGGCCGCGCGCCTTGGGTATCGTGCAGAATGAGCAGGAGTAATCACATCCGTCCTGCACTTTCAGAAATGCACGCGTACGAGTGTTCACCCGCGATGAGCGTGCCGGTGAGAACAGCGTCTTACCGTTAAGGGGCGGAACCATCCGCAGCGGCACCGTTGACTGCATGATCGTGTCGGCCATCTCCGGGATGCTGATCTTCGAGGCCGTGCCGACCACGGCGCTAACACCGTCGATCGACAGAACCGCATCGGGCTTGAGCTGAGCGTAACATCCGGTAACGACCACGCGGGCTTCTGGCGCTGCACGAAGCCCCTTACGTACGACCTTCCGGCACTCCACATCGGCGGCTTCGGTAACGGTGCAGGTGTTGACAACCAGCAGGTCCGCCGGCTGACCATATTCCACGATGTCGTGCCCCATCGCGGCAAAGCGCCGCTCGATGGCCGACGTCTCCGTGGCATTTAACTTGCAGCCCAACGTGGTCAGTGCAACGCGCATGACTGCAAAGTTATGTCCTTCTACGGCCAAGAGTAAGGAACACCCATGAGACCGGAAGTTGCATCGTCAGTTGCGCACATCGACATAGTGGTAACACCGCAGATGGTTGCCCGTCTCGGCGATGAGGTCCTGCATCCGGTGTACTCAACGTTCTGGCTCTGCTACCACGCCGAGGTGGCCGCCCGCCGCGCCATTGAACCCTACTTCGAGGGTGATGATAATGCCTGCGGCACCGCGCTGAGTATGTCCCACAAGGCCATGGCGGCCGTCGGCGCCAGCGTGCGCATCACGGCACGGGTTGCAAGCGTCATCGGCAATCGCATCACGTGCGACATCCAGGCATGCATCAGCGGAACGGACATTGTCCTTGCTACAGGAGAGCAGCAGCAGGCCGTGCTCCCAACAACAAGGCTCGCCGAGCTAGCCGCCTCGGCGCACCGCTGACGTCATCCGTCATCGGTCATCCGTCATCCTATTTCAGAATGTGTCCGGTCTGGGCACACCAGAAGAGCAGATCGATCTCGTCCATGTCAATTCCGATGCCCTTGCAATAGCACTCAAATGCTGCTTCAACCTCGCGGTATCGATCATCAGAGTTCACCGCAGGGGGCTCATCATACACGCCGCAGGCAATCAGATTTGTCAGCAGATGCCGGTCGATGATCGCAAGTCCGCGATGGCCAATGTTACGCAGGTAGTGACTTGCCTCCTTCATTCCGAAACCATTGACCTCATAACGCAAACGATCACGACGCTCTCGTGCGCTCAGCCCCCTATCGAGTAGAATGGCTTCGATGCTCGGCCATTGCTCGCGTGCCATATGCAGGCGCTTATGCTTGGTGTTGTGGAATCGGATGTACGTGGCTGGATCGCGAAGAAGATGCACCACATCCTGCCCATGCTGAAAGAACTTGATTCGCTCGAGCTCCAGCTGCACTGCATGCGCGTGTACGGCGCTCGACTGTGGCGTCATCAGGCAGAAGCAGAGTTCGTGAAACCACTTTTCGGGACCTACGTGTGAAAAGTCGCGCAGTCTCTTTGCGATCTCCAGGTGGCGCTCCGCATGTAGGTCGGCCAGATGAGACGGCAGCCGACGTGACATTACACAAGGCCCCGTCGCTTGCGCAAGAACCACTCCAGAGCAAAGGCCGTGATGGCCACGGCAACGATCCACGGTAGGTGATGCAGCGGTAACTCACGCTCGCTGGTTCGCACTTCCGGGCGTAGCCGTGGATCGCGCAGCAGAGCATCAACCATTGACTCAACAGAATCGACCCCGGCAAACCGTGCGCCGGTTCGCTGAGCCAGCACACGCAGCAATGACGCATTCATCGTGGTGGTCTGCTCTTCCAGACCGATCTCGCTGACGGTGAACGTACCCTGATCGCGACCGATCGTGCCTGCGCGAGAAGTGGCCGCGGCACTGAAACTGTAGCGACCCGGAGGAAGGCTGCCGATCGATGCAGCGTATTGCCCCGCCCCTTTCGGAGCAAGCTCTATCGTTCGCTGCGGTCCTGTGCCTTCAAGAACAACTCGGACCTCGGCGTCATCCACAGCCGAGTAGGTCTGGTCGTAGACCGAACCAACAAAGGCAACGGTTTCGCCAACCACATATGCTTCGTGCGTGCTGCGGATCTGTACGCGACGTTCATCGTCACGCACACTTAGCCACTTCATCGTGTTCGTGGTGAAGGTCTGCAGCACATCCGTCACTGAGGAGCCACGGGCCTGTGCCGGGCCCTGCCCCAGCAGACGCCACCGATAGATGCCATGACCGAGGATGGCGAGCGACCGCGTCTGCCCGATATCCCGCTTGATGATAAGGGGCTCATCGATCGGCGTCGAGCCAACCTTTAGCCGCGCCAGAACCGTCGAGCCTGCCACTGGCTCGGCGAACAGCTCTGTACGGAAAATGGGTGGCAGATTGTTCCATACGGACTCGTCTTCGTCTCCACCCGTGAGGCGCATGAGTGGATCGGCCGTGGCGACCGATGAAACGTCGGCGGTAACGCTAACCTCAACAGGACGGTTTGACGAGACGCGAAATGGAAGCGACTCTGCCAGCGACCCGAGTTTGCCGTAATCGGTGGCAGCCGAAGCAATAAACAGCAGGGACGCTCCGCGGCGACAGCGTGCGGCGATGTCATCAATGACGGATTTCGGCGTGTACGACGTGGGGAACCCGATCATGATGATCGATGTCGCATCGGCCAGATCGGAGGAATTGGGAGCCCCTTCATAGTAGGCCGTTCCCTGGCGATGAATGAAGGTGCTAAGCTGCAGTGATGGGTCCTGCTCGATCGCAGTGCGTATAAAGGAGACATCCGGACTTGGCGCTCCGGCAAAGAGAACGATGCGCTTCTTGTTCTTACGAACCCGGACGGAGGTCTGCGCGGCATTGTTTTTCTGAGTGAACTCGGAACCGGCATCGACTACGCGGGCCGTGAGCAAGTGCACGCCTTCGCTCGATGGCGTCCACTGATACGAAAGCTGATATCGCGGGACCGACTGCCGAAGCGCCAGGGGCAGTCGCGCTACATCCGTGCCATTGTCGCTAATGACCACCGTAGCCGTTCGATCTGCAATAAAGGCCTGTTCTATATCGATCGACACCGGCAGGGGTTCGTTCACCACACCGACGCCCGGAGAGGTTACCGCGATCAATCGGACATCAGCAGGCGGCACACTGTCGCCGACACCCAGTGTGTAGACCGCCAGGCCGCTGCGCTCGGCCGAATACACGGGCTGCTCACCGCTGTTATGATTGCCATCGCTGATAACCAGGATAGCCCCGTAATCTACTACCTGACCGGCATTGGCGAGTTTGCGAACGACCGCGCCGATGTCGGTACGAAAGCCACTAATCTGCAGCGTATCGATATCGCCGGTAAGCGTGCGCAAGCTCTCATCGAACACATAGACGTCGGCAGCATCTCCCAGGCGGTCGGTCACCCGTTCAACAATGCCACGCAAATCCGAGGCCCGATCGCGGGAGCGATCGCGCATGCTCATCGAGCGGGATACGTCTACGGCGACGGCTATGCGTGGCACGATTGTATCACTGCGACGGAAGCGCACAAGGGGTTCATACAGCAGAAGAATCAGGGCCATCAGACCGATTGAACGCAGAAAGACTAGCGCAAGGCGCGTGCGGCGATCCACCGGCGGAATGGTCACGCGATAGAGATAAGCCGATATGGCGATGGCTAAAACCGCAAAGACTGCGTAGATATACCATGGCCCGCCTGCAAGATCGAAACGAAGACTTTCCATGTCCGGTACTGACTTGCTCTTCTTTAACGAAGTGATGGAGGAACGAATAGCAAAATGCTCTGAGCAACAAGCAGACTCGTCAGGTAAAAGAACGCCGCTTCCTCCCACGGAAGAATGCCGAGGAACTTGAACCCCGTGATCTGACGCTCGTCAAAAAACCAGATGCCACGCCGAACAGCCCAGACGTCGGCCGCTGTCAGCAGACTACCAATGCTCAGCGTTGCCATGGCAACAACTTCCAGGCGCGGCAGGAGGATCGTCCACCCCAAAGCCCATTGCGCGGCAATGAGTGGTACAAACCAAACGCTCAGGTGCCATGCATAGGTCAGCTGCGGCCTGCGTGACCGGGCGTTACGCGTGATCATGTGAGTCAGGAGTGCCACCACAAGAACACCACCGGCAGCAGTTGCGTCGGCCATAGTCGGCACCACGCCGGGAGCCGTTGCAACGGGGAACCAGCGCACGAGGGCGAGTGTAAGGAATGACACCTGAAGTGTCTGCAGAACGAAGAATGCAATCTCTTCATACGGCAGCACACCCAGCCGACCCAGCAGCCGGTCTTCGGGAAAGTCCCACACGCCACGCCGCACTGCCCATGAGTCCCATGGGAACGTGAACACCACCACGATCACGCAAAGTACACCAATGGCGACTATCGCGTCGATCGAACTGGCCGCAACGAGCCAGCACAGCAGGCACACGGCAAGCAGCGGCAGCGTCATCCGAGCATGGAATCCGCGGTACGTCATTAGGGGGCACTTATTGAATTGGTACGACCAGACTCAGACGGTGCATGACTGCAGCCGCGCCGAGAGCGCTGTAGGCGTAATCAAATGAAAAGCTCGTCAGCCGCAGTCCGACACCGGCGCTTAGTCCGGAAAGCTGCGATGCGATGTTCACGCCGGAGGTGTTGCGCAGTCGGTTATCATAGGACAGGCGCGCCTGAAGAACCTTTCCGAGGTAAAGTTCGCCCCCTACCGAAAAGTTCTGCAGACGATCGAGAACGTTGTCAGTCTCGTCAGTAAGATGATTCAGCGAAAAGTTGATCAGCAGCGGCAGACCACGCAGGCGGTGACTGACGCCCAGGCGCATGTCCAGCGGCAGCCGATCATGCACTCCATCATACGTGCTCAGCTGCGTACCCACATTCAGGATGCTCAGGCCGATATTCAGACGTCGCGCCGGCATACGATACAAGATGCCGGCGTCGAATGCCAGAGCAGAGGATGACATGTCGGGTATGGTCGAGTGTAGCACCTTGGCCGTGACACCATAGCTGATGAGCGAGTCGAACTCATTGGCAAGCGAGACCGACACAGCAAGATCATTCGCAGCGAACGATCCCGTTCGGTCGCCCGTGACAGACGTCCGCGAAAAGCTCCCGTAATTGAGGTATCCGATGGTAAACCCCATCTCCCCCAGGCCTTCGACGCTGCGGTTGTATGTAGCATAGCCGGCGTTGATATCCAATACGTGCTTTATGAACGTAGCGGTTACGGTTGACGAATCGACCGTCGTCAGCACGGCGGGATTAATGACCACGTTCGCAGGATCGTCCGCGACGGCAACCGTCGCGCCGCCAAGACCCGCCATGCGCGCACTAATGGTACTGCGCAGAAACGAAAAGATGAAGCTCTGCTGGGCCGGCATGTTCGCAGCCATGCACAGACACCCCACCACAAGTGCAGTGAAATGCACACGCATGCTGTGACGCGATCGATTCACGACTGTTCTCCGACCACTTTTAGAAAAAACTCAGGTGGACGCGTCGGCCGAAAGGTCTCCGAGCGCACGAACGTGTGACGAGTCCACCCGCGCACGAGTGTAGCATCATCAAGAACGATCTCATAGCTGATCGTAAGCCGCACGCCATCGAGGGGCTCAACGATTGTGCGGATCTCCAGCAGATCGTCATAGCGCGCCGGTAATAGAAAGTCGCATTTTGCCTCGAGCACCGGGAGCATGTACCCGGACCTTTCCATTTCACTGTATGGAAGCCCCCTCTGGCGCAGGTACTCTGTTCGACCGATCTCGAACAGCCGAAGGTAGTTTCCGTGATAGACCACGCCCATCTTGTCGGTGTCGCTATATCGCACGCGATAGTGCGTTACGTGATATGCCCCGGACCGGCTCATCGCGCACCGCCCTGTGTCGGCGCTGACATCATGATGTCGAGAAGCCTTTCGAGCTCATCGAGCGAAAAGAACTCGACCTCGATCGATCCTGCGTCGTCGCCCTTCATCCTGACGCGCACCTGCGTGCCGAAGACGTGCCGGAGCGAGTCTTCAATAGCCTGAAGAGACTTGTCGGGCTGAGCCGGTTCGGCGCGCTGCGTCGACTTCGAAGCACGCGCACGGATCTCTCCAGTGCGGGTGACTTCCTTGCGTCCAAGTTCAAGATCTTTGACCAGCGCTTCAGTTTTGCGCACCGACATTTCGCGGTTGATGATCTCGCGCAGGACCGAGAGCATTCGGCCCTCCGACGATAGCGCCAGCAAAGCCCGGGCATGCCCCATCGAGATGCGGCGGTTGCGAAGCGCTGCCTGAATATCGGGCGGCAGCTTCAGAAGTCGCAGAGAATTGGCCACCGTACTGCGGTCTTTGCCGACCTTCACGGCAACGTCATCATGCCTGAGATTACAGTCGTCGATCAGACGCTGATAACCCTGTGCTACCTCCAGCGGGTCTAGGTCCTCGCGCTGCAGATTCTCCACAAGAGCGATCTCGAGCATCTGGGCATCCGATCCCACCTCGATAACGTGTGCCGGGATCGCGGTCAGACCGGCCATCTGCGCAGCTCGGAATCGTCGTTCACCGCTGATGAGTTCATATCCGTCAAAATGCCTCCGCACCGTGATCGGCGTTATCACACCGTGCACTGCGATCGACTGCGCCAACTCCTCAAGAGCCTGCTGGTCGAAGTGATGACGGGGCTGCACGGGATTGGTAGAAATCCTCACGATCTCAATCGCAGTCACACCCAGCGGTTGGGCATCGGCCACTAGCGGCTGCTGCGCGGTAGTGTCTGCCCGCAGTAATTCCTTCGGTATGAGAGCTCCGATGCCCTTCCCGAGTCCGAGTCCTTGCTTCACGTTCTGTTGTCTCCGTCCTTAACCGGCAAGTGCGCCGGCGGTTGTGGCGTTCTTTTCGAGGATCTCGGTTGCCAGTGCGAGGTAGTTCTGAGCTCCGATACTGGAGGCGTCGTACAGCAGCACCGGTTTGCCATGACTCGGTGCTTCCGACAGTCGCACATTACGGGCGATCACCGTTCGGCAAGCCTTGTCTTCAAAGTGCCTCCGCACCTCATCGACAACTTGGTTGCTGAGCCGCAAGCGCGAGTCGTACATCGTCAGCAGCACACCCTCGATCTCGAGCTCCGGATTCGACGTACGACGCACGATCGAGATCGTGTTCAAGAGCTGACCAAGCCCTTCAAGAGCGTAGAACTCACACTGCACGGGCACCAGCACCGAGTCGGCAGCCGTCAGAGAATTGAGCGTCAGCAGTCCGAGCGATGGCGGACAGTCGATGATAATGTAGTCGTACTTGTCCTTGATCGACGAGAGAATACTTTTGAGCAGTCGCTCGCGTTGCGGGACGTCGATGAGTTCGATCTCGGCACCCACAAGATTTATGTGCGAGGGAACAAGATCCAGGTATGGCATTGCCGTCGTGACCACAACGGTCTCGATAGGCAAGCGGTTGACAAGGACTTCGTAAACTGTCTTATCAAGTGCCGTGGTATCCACACCATAACCATGCGAGGCATTGGCCTGAGGATCTATATCAACAAGCAGCGTACGTTGCTCGGTTGCGGCCAGCGATGCAGCAAGATTGACAGCGGTAGTGGTTTTGCCTACCCCGCCCTTCTGGTTCGCAACGGCAATGATCTTTCCCATTGATTTACCGACTCCATGGCCGTGACAAGCGTCACGATAAGGTGAGAATGAGTGCGCCGAGAAAGGCCAGCTAACGGCGACGGCAGCCGCAAAGGTACGAAGCAGTCCGTTCTCGGAAATAGTCTTGTTTCATGCACGTTTCACGCTACCGTCCGCCGGAAATTGACAACCGGATGTCGATGCCGACCTGCGTTGTGCTGAAGCCCGGATTAGCCGCCCCTTCACTGAAATTACCCTCGTACTTGAAGAACGCAGATGCCGTAACGCGTTCGCTCAGCGTGTAACGGGCACGAGGCTCGATAACGATCTGGGTGGTTCCGTCAACAACCGCACCTCCGGGCTTGTAATCGAGCACGTCGAACTGCCCGCGTCGATTGCGACGCACCTGCGTGTTGAAGGTAAGTTCAAGATCGTTGTTGAGATCCATCCCGAGAAGCTTCAGCGGGACGTTGCGCCGCAGATATGATGCCTGAATCTGAAACTCGTGGGAGGTTTCCTGCGAGATCGTCGCGCGGGCCGAGGCATTGAAGCCGTGGGTTGTGGTAACGCTATAGCGAGCCGTAGCCGTAAGCAGACCGTTGAGCTTTCTTTCGTCAAAACTAAGGTTCAGGCCGATCAGCGGCGTGAATCCGGATTTGATCTGCTGGATCTCGATGAAGCGTCCATTATCATTGGTACGGGCATTCTCGGTATAATTCGACTGATACGCGTGTTCGAGAAACACCCTCTGAGCGAGCCCCTTGAAGAGAGGTAGTTTCTCGATCCCATCCCAGCGAAGTGTCCAGTTCAGGGCCGGAATGGCGCGGGCGATCTCGCCGCTAAAGAACTGCCACGACTCGAAGCCCTCGCGGAATGACTCAGCAAGAGCGTTGAGGAGCTGTGAATTGCGGTTTGTTGTATCGGGATTGGCCAGAATGGCTGTCTTGCGGACGTTATATAGACGCACGACATTCTCGACATTATCATCGGAGAGGCCGAATGGCATGTCTGGGAAGCTGATGAATGTTCGGTCGAGCGTCTGCCGCTTGACGATGTTAGTAAAGGTAGGTACGCCGGCGGCATCGGTCTCGACGCGCTGATTACGTGTGAAGCCCACATCGGTGCGCATTGTAAGATCAAGTGTAGCGCCAGGCCAGAGAGGGCGACTGGTCTGCACCTGCAATGTGTTCTTCTGCGAGTAGTCGTCCTGCATTACGGCATCAGGCGGACGCACACCCGGGGCGGTTGCCAGTCTGAAGAACGGGAACGACGACGACGGCTCGAAAGAGACCTCTCCGTGCGGGTTCGACACCAAGCCCAGCTGATAGGCCGTGCTGGGACCGAGCGATGGGTCGTTATCACGGAACAGTGCCGTGCGGCCCCAGAAATTACCAAAGCCCGACTGACCGAGAACTCCCTTGTTGATGGCATTGGTACCCTGATTGTACGTCGTGGTAATGTTCTCGAAGCCGAAAAAGAGCTCTTGAATAAAGCGGCCCACGCCGCCCCCTTCCTTGGGCGCCGGACCAAAGATCTCCGCACCAAGCTGACGCCAGCGCAGAACCGGACTGAGACGGAACGTCGAAGCGTATCGGGCCTCACGAACAACATCACGAAGCGTGGTATCAGCCTGAAGTGGATCGAAGAGTGTAAAGTTCGATGTGTACGAACTGGTCGTCTCAAGAAAGCGGTTCAGTCCCCCGATGTCCGGCAATCGCGGCCGAAATGAGAGCGTAACGTTCTGATTGTAGTTGCTGATGCTACCAAGGTTTAGAACACTTCCCTGCCCACCGAAGATCTGCGAAGTCAGCTGAGATGCCGTGCGCTGCCGGCCGTTCTCATCGAGCTCGAATGGCACGAGCGTCGACATGGACACAACCTTGTAGTCGAGCGTCGGGCTTAAGAAACCATTCTCCACAAATCGCCAGTTAAACCCGAGGGATTTTTCAGCGATGAATTCGCGGATAATGGGGCTTGCCTGCACGAGAAACCTCGATTGCTCGGTCACACGTGCCCGCGTCATGTTCACGCTTGCATTCAGCGACTGTGGGAGGAAGTTGATCTTGGCGTCTTTGTATGCCTTCAGAGCCCAGATGTCTGTAAGGAACTTGAGCGGAGAGACCGACAGCTTCGGGGCGATGTTTACGGCGTAGTCCACCTTGAACCTCCACCGCCAGTCGAACCGCTGCTGCACAACCTGCGACCGTTCAAACTCCTGGCTGTATGAGAAGTTGAACGTCAGCTTGTTGAAGGTGTCATCGACGTACCACGCCTTGACGGGAATTCCCAGACGCAGACCGTTGAGCGCCCATTGATCCTGCACGCGAACTCGCTGTGAACGACGTCGAACGTCTTCGGCAACTTTCTGGGCGACCTCCTCGCTAGCCCCTTTTCGGGCCGTATCACGCGCTGCTGCCTGGGCTGCGGTTTCCAGCACAACGTCATTCTGCGCCTGGAACTGGGGTGTCTCGGTGATCTCGGCATGCGTGTAGCTGATCGGGATCTTGGTCTCGCGAAGACTCTTTGGCAGAAGGCGTTCTAGCCCCAGCTGGACGGTGGTGGTCCATGTGGTGGAATTCAATCGATTGCCGAATCGCTCTTCAAGTCTGTGAAAGTTTGGCGTCGTGGTATTGACCGCCGTTGTGATGTCACCAATGTCGGCCAGCTTCAACGTTGCATTCCCGATCGCAGCCCAGTCATTGTCGGCCGTCGGATCAACGGCTCGGAGTTCGTTCACCCACATGGTGGTTGAGAGCTCATTTGGATAGCGTTCGGCCGGATTGGCAACCCCAAATCCAAAGAACGCGATACGCGTCATGATAGGATTGCCCTTGATGGCGAAGACGCCCTGCGGGTCTCCCGGCACGGGGAACTCCTGTCGATGATCAATACGCGACTTATCACGGATCTCTTTGATGGCAGTGATATCCTCAATGCGGATGCGTAAGTCCTGCCAGCCCCGTATCATCGGACGTCGATACTCGTAGTAATTGGCCGAATCGATACCGAAACGTATGAAGCAGAATGCAGTGGGTGTCGACCCCTGAGTAACGGCTGACGGCATGGTGTTATCACCATGGATGAAGTAGGCAAGTTCCTTGTAGAAGAACAGATCCCACGGACGGAAGATGCGAGCTGTGAATCGTTCCTCACCAGCGCGCAGATTGCGAGTTCGCACAACCAGTGACTGTTCGTTGAGGTACAGAAGCTGATATGGGTCTGGATTCTGCAGCTGCTGCGGTGCTCTAACGCCCGGGGGCATGGTGTAGAAATCTGGTGCATCCTGATTTTCTTCACGGTTGACGTATGCAACCTGCACAACCGTATCTGTCTGTTCGACGCCGGACTGGAACTGGTGATTGCGAAGCCAGAATGACCCTACCACGCCCCAATCGGCGATCGAGACCTTGACGCTACCACCCTGAAAATGAATTCGGGCATACTGGATATTGGTGAATAGTGGGTTGCCCACAATCGAATCCGGACGGCGCACGGGTATGCGGAACTGATACCATCCACTGGATGGGTTACCACCAACGATCTGCGGATTGAGCGACGGATTCGGGATAAGCTTCACTTCGTAGCGGAAGTAGCTGTTGTCGAGAGAAATGGTCTGTCCGTTATTTCGATTGAGCACTTCGGTATCGGGAAACTGACCGAACTCGGACTGCGTGGCATTGCCCTCGTAGTTGTTGTACCGGCGGAACTGCTCCTCGCCCTGGTTATCGCGATTGCTGGTGAAGTCGAAGAAGTAGTTATCCCGCGCCGGATCCGATTCCTGATTCAAGGGGGCTGGGTAGGCCAGCTTTTCCTGCTCATCGGTCAGTCCGTCGATACCGGTGTCTTCGCCCAGATCCACGAGGTTGTTTGCCGGTGGACGATCCTCCGTGTTGAGTCCCTGATTGGGAAGAATGTCTTCGCTGATCTGTCCCAGATCAATGAACATCCGAGAGCCCGGCTCGTAGCCTTCAATGCGCATCATGACTTCGATGAAGTCGATGTTCTCATTGTCAAAATTGGTATTGAACGGAGAGAGCAGACGTGTCAGACCGCCCCAAATCCGCTGGCGGCCGTCGCTCTGGAACTGCGCCGCTCTTTGGCGGACGTTCAGACTGTCTGGCCCGTTCCATTCCGGATTCTGCGGATCGATGAACTCCGGATTGGCATTGTGAATGCCGCGCTCATCGGGCACAAACACGATGCGAAGAGGATTGATGTTGTTGCGACCCTGGACCTGTGCGCGATTCGGATACACGTCAACCTGAGGCACATCGGGCACAAACTTCTGAAACCAGAAGACCTTTCCACGATACTTCTGCGCTGTTGTGTCACTGTCCCACAGCGTTGAATCCTTCGATGCGCTTGAGTGCTGCCACGTGGTCGGGGTGAGGCCGAAACCGAGGTAGCGCCGGGCCGACTCGAAGTCATCGACATAGGCAACGGCCTTGCCGTTATCACTCGAGACCGTCGAGAATCGCTTGTTTGGCGTCGGATTGACCATGGCCCACTCGCCGTTGAAGGCAAACGTGGATTTCTCCTTGGTATCAACGCCCGGGATGAAGTTCAGAGCGTCGGTCAGCCATGGCAACTCAGCATTAAACTTCGCGTCAAGTCCGAACATGAAATTGGCATTCGGCTCTTGCCCGGGCAGAACACGGTCGACAATGGCGGCCTGATCGTAATTCATCATCGTCATACCGATCGATCCGTTCATCCTACGTTTAGTGAACAGTCGCATGTCGGCACGCAGGCCGAGCAACGTCCGCGTTGTCAGATTGAACAGGTCATTCTTCTCGAACTCGATGTTAAGATTGGCGTTCGGTAGCTGTGCACGGGGATTGAGAAGTGACAGTGAGCCGCTGTTGTAGTCAACCATAAAGTCGACACCCTCTCGCAGTGCGACCCCGTCGAGAGTCACACGTACGCTGCCCGGAGCCAGTTGATAGGCTAGCGGTATGCGGCTGCCCATCTGCGTACCGGTGGCTTCGCCGACGATCAGGAATCGATCTTTGGCCGACACCAGCCTGGCAGCAATGTCCGTGGTATCGTAGACCTCATTGAAGACATACTGCTCGGCGAGCTGTGCATTGCCCTTTTCGGCGAAGTACTGTCGGAGACCATCACGGAAAGGCTCAAGACTCGGGAATGTGATCTCTCCACGCTGCGAGTTAAAGATCGGTGGACGCGGGTCAAACACACCGTCAGGGGGCTGAACACCGGTACCGTTGTTGACCTGGTCGACACGGAAGATCGTCACGATCTTATCCTGCGCGCCGTCGATCACGTCGGCCGAGTCATTCGTCGACCGGTAGTACCACATGCCTAGCCGCGCATCCTGCGGATTGATGTTCGGCACGCCAATCGTATAGCGGTTACGCATCATCCGCTTCCAGATGGCACGAAAGCCCGGCTGCATCTGCGGGCGGGCTATCAGTTTGAGCAGGATCGTATCACGCTCGTTGGCGTTACGAGAAAGCGTGCCAACATACTCATCGTCGGCATCGGACGTTGTGGGACCCTCTACGCGGTATGATACAGCATAGTACCGGTCGTTACGGAGATTCAGAACCGATATCGTTCCAAGATTAAGATCTGCGTCGTAGCGGCGCTTGTCCAGTAGTACAAAACGCCCCCTTTCAACAATCCCGGCCTTGATCTCGGCCTGTGTCAGACTTGCCGGATACCGGTCGCCCGTGGCGTATCGAATCGAGGGCAGATCGGCATACGCAACGGCCTCGTTGGCCTGGACTTCGCGCAGATCGGTGGTGGATTCCCACACTTCGATTTCTTTGACCACAAGTTCAGCGCCGACCTTCGACAATGCCGGCGTTGCTGAGCGGAAGTAGTCTTTCCACACGGCGAAGAAAGCTGTATCGATGAAGAAGTGGTTCTTAGCATAATCGTATGCACGGATCGTAAACTGCTGCCGTGACGACCCCCCGCGTGCGTTAATGAACTGACGCTCTCCACGACGCTGAGAGGCAATGGTCTTAATAAACAGCGGGCCAAACTGAAAATCTGCACGAACACCGAAGAGGGTCTGTCCCCCACCGATGAGCGCACTTTGTGACTCCAGATTTACGTTGCCGAACTCGACGCGCTTGATGATGTCGTCGTCATTGCCTTCGAAACCGATGCGGAACCGGTTGTTAAACTCAAACTGATTGAGCGTGTTCCAGTCTACGTTCATCCGGAGCTTATCGCCGATGCGTCCGCTGACGTTGACCTGAATGTTCTGGTTGAAGATCGGAGCCGACTGATTCTGGCCGGCGATCGATGCCGTTCCAAGCGACTGGGCATCCCAGCGCCATCCTGCCTGAATGTTGACCTCCCCATTGACATTGATCGCAATCTCGGGCTTACCAAAAATGCCGAAGAGCGGATTCTGCGGAAGAGGGATCGTGATGTTTGTTGCCTGATCGATGAGCTTGGTAAGCTCCGCCGCCGTAAGAGGCTTTTTCATCTCGTACTTCAGGAGTGCCGAATCGCGCGCTTTTCGCAACAGCTGATCGCGACGCTGCAGTAGATATGCGTCCAATGAAAGGGGCGTCATGGTTCCGACATCTGCTCCATCGGCCAATTCATACAGCTTTATCACCTCAGCGGTCGTGTCGAGTCCACCACGCTGCGAATACCCCTTCGGAGCCCTGATGTAGCGGTACGATCGCTGAGGGGGCGTCAGTCCGAATCGGTTGATGTATACATCCGGAAAGTAACCGGGGATGTCCTTGTTTGTAGGGTCTCCTATCCCTTCCGGCCCCTTAGCAAGCGAGTCGCGCCGCGTCGTATCCTGCGGGACCATGCCCAGCATCGATCCAAGAAGCGTAGTCGTCAGCTGTACCGCACCGATATGCAGTGGCTCGCTTTCGGCAAGCCACGGCAGAATGGACGTTTCGGCCAGAGCGCACTCCGGCATCGCTGCCATGGCGCTCAGCGCACAAAGCAACGCAGTCCACGTTCGTCGGGAAATCGCGAACACGGTCGGCAGCTCACCTTTAACTGTTCAACAAAACTGGCGACCAACCCCCCCGGAGGTCGGCAACATGACGTAACAAATGGCGAGGATATCCCGACTCCGTGTTTCTGCGTGGTGGACAAAGATAACCGACACGTTACTTTTGCACGGCAGTCGTCGAGGGATTCTTTTCGTCCTCTGCGACGCAGCAACCGCCTTGGTTGCACGATTCATGCCGCATCCTATTGCATCACGCCATGACCCATTTCAAGCGCACCGCAGAGACCGTGCATCGATCTTTTGTTCTCCTGCTCGCAACTCTGTTCGCGGCCGGGACGCTCCATGCGACCACAGCCGTGGGAAAATCTGCCCCGTTCCTCGACAGCGAGACGCGCAAGGTCTTCGATCTAGGCGGTCAGTGGCAGCGAATCGAAGATGGTGCCGTCACCAGTTCCGTGACGGTTCCGGGAGATCTCGGTGGCAGTGAGCCGGTGCGGCTGCGCAAGACCCTTCGGATCGACAGCATAATACTTCTGAAGAACACCTGGCACCTGCAGTTTCTCGGTATGATTGACGCCGTTGAACTCACTGTCAACGGGCGCTTCATTATGCGCTATCCCGGCGGGATGGCACCGTTTTCGATCCGCATACGTGAAGGCATTCTTCGTGCTGGATCCAATACTGTCGAGTTGAATATCATCCCGACAAGCGCTCTGGCCCTGAGTGTGCAGCGCAACGGGCGCGCTGCTCCTAAGCGCTGCCTCGGGATCCTTCGCGAGGTGTTCCTAGTTGGAACCCCGCATGTGTGGACAGAGAGCGTGCGCGTGCGCACGTCGGTCGACGGCGGTGTGGGGCGTTTGGAGGTTTCGGCCAGGATCATGAGTGGCCTGATTGAGAGAGTCCGCTCTCAGATCGGCTCATCTGATGGGCTGTCAAACACAAACCTCACCTTTGGGATTGAAATACGCGTTGTCGAGCCTCGCTCTGGTATCGTTGTGAGCACCACGGGCGTGCAGTCGTATTCCATTGGACGGGCAAGAGAGATCGCGCCGAAGATGAACTTGAGTGTCGTCGGTGCTCGACTCTGGAGTCCGTCAGATCCGAATCTTTACGAGATAGAGATTCGCCTCACGGCTGACGGAGGGATTATCGACGTCTTCCGTCAACCCTTTGGCTTTCGCACAGCAAAAATCTCCAGCATCGATGGCGCACGCAAACTGCTACTGAACGATACCGTCATCGAGCTGCGCGTGATCGACTACATTGAGGATTCACCTGGCCGTGGTTCTGCGATGAGCACGAACCAGATGCAGTATGACGTGTCGCTCATGAAGACACTTGGCGTTAACGCCATTAGGATCGTTCGCGACAGTCCTCATCCGGTCTTTCTGACGCTTTGCGATCGCTATGGTATTCTGGTTCTGGCCGATCTGCCGTGCGCAGATGTGCCTTCGAGCATCCTCGAAGAGCCGGAGCTGGCGACGCGAATTCGCAACAGTGCCGAGCGCTCTCTGATCTACCTTGATCCACATCCGTCTGTACTCGGAATCGGGCTCAGTGACGGTCTCGACGAAACAGCGTCCGAGGTGACCAAATACCATGAGCAGCTAGCCAAGTATACCAGGCGCATGTCGTCGAAGTTGATTTACAAGATCGTGGCGTCAAATCAGCTGACGCAGACGAGCGAAGGGGGCTTCGATATCATCGTGGTCGACTTTACGTCACTCGCCGATAGCGCTGCGATGGCACTGCTACGGCGGCGTGATCAGCCGCTTTTCACGTCAGCCGCAGTCGTGGCGCATTTCGGCGGCCGTGTATCACCTTCGAACACCAACGGCTTCAGCGACCCGCTATCAAACGAGGCGCAAGCTCTTCTGATCAGCAAGTTCTTTGGCTGGGCCGTCTCGTCGCAGATCGCAGGCGTTATGGTCTGGTCGTTCAACGACTACCGCCTTGAACGTCCGACCATGCTTGCCGATTACTACGATCCTTACATGTGTACCTCAGGTCTGGTTGATGCCTATCGCCAACGACGCGTATCATTCGAGATGTACAAGGCCCTGATCAATGACGAGAAACTGCCCCTGCTGCAGGCGCGTGAGAGTGGCTTCTCGACACCGATCATTTTCATCGCAACCGGTGTTCTTCTGGCGATCCTTCTTGCGTTGGTCGCTAATCAGTCACGGCGATTTCGTGAGTACGCCGTGCGAGCGCTTATCCGCCCTTACAACTTCTACGCCGATATACGCGACCAACGCATTCAATCGGCCGCCCAGACCGGCATGCTGGCAACGATCATTTCCGGGGGCGTAGGCCTGGTCATTGCTTCGTTCCTCTACTTTGCACGCGTCAACTCTGACGTGGAGAGTTCCCTGCACATCTTGATCCCGAACGATACGCTCTACGAAACACTCCGGTTTGTAGCGTGGCATCCCGAACTGTCCACAGTTGCGTGGTCTGTGGGCGTACTCCTGGTGCTTGGGCTGGTGAGTCTACTGCTGCGGCTTGGTGCGACGTTCATCCGAAGCCGCATCAGTCTGCGTGACACGTTTACCATCGTCACGTGGTCGAGTCTGCCCTTTCTGATCATGCTGCCGATCGGGATTGCGCTCTACCAGGCATTGTCGGATAACGAGCTCTCACTAGTGGTCCCCCTTGCCGTGCTTTGTGTTTCCGTATGGGTCGTGCTTCGCATTCTGCGCGCCACAAGCGTGGTCTTCGATGTTCGCCAGCCGATTGTCTATGCCATTGGCTTCGGGCTGCTGCTGCTGGGAATCTTCGGGGTGATCCTTTCGCTAGATTTCACGCATCACGGCTTCGCGTTCCTGTCGCACTATGTGCGCATCAGCTGACACACGGTTATGATCACGCAAGGACATTTCATTACTCCGGCTCATCGAGACCTCAATGAGCGGGAATGTACGATCCTGCAGGCCGTAGTCCACCTGTACATTCTCAGCGGAACGCCCGTGGGATCCCGGGTTCTGTCGTCGTTTCTCGCTCGGACCATGCCGCTGAGTCCGGCAACGGTCCGCAACACGATGGCCGACCTCGAGCTGATGGGATACATCACGCACCCGCATACGTCGGCCGGCAGACTACCGACCGATCTGGGATATCGATTCTATGTGGACTCGCTGATCACGGCGCCGCCCCGAGACCTGACGAGTGGTCTGCGAGCCGCCGATGCCGCAGTGGCAGATCTTCTGAATACTCCGCGTGAGAGCGTGGTTCGCGACGCATCACGCATCCTGGGTTCGCTCAGTAAGCATCTGGCCGTTGTGCAGATCCCAACCGTGCGGGAAGCGCACGTGCGACGGGTCGAGATCGTGGCACTCAGCAGCGAGCGCTTCGTGGTGATCATCGACCTCGAAAGTGAACGCGTGCGCACGGTCAGTCTTGAGACCCGCACAGCAGTAGCGCCGGACTCGGTGCAGGAGATCGCACGCTACCTCAATGAACGTCTTTACGGGCGGCCATTGTCGGACATCTTTGACCTTCCTGCCGATTCGGCCACTGCGCAGATAGTTGAGCCGTCTCTGATGCGGTTGTTTGTCGATCAGATCGGTGGCATCGGCAACACCGATGAGGGCGCCACCGTTCACGTCTCCGGTGCTACCAATCTGATCGCTCAGCAGGAAGCCGACTCTCCGGAAAGACTTCGCAGCATCATCGAACTGATCGAGAACGAGGATGTCATCGTTCACCTTCTCGGCTCGTCCAGCACCACCGACGGCGTGAGTATCCGCATCGGCAACGAGATCCCCAACGTCGAGCTTCATGACTACTCACTGGTCACCTCCACGTACCGCGCCGGCACTGCCCGCGGAACGCTGGGCGTGATCGGTCCGCGGCGTATGGACTATGGCCGCATGATCAGCATTGTCCAGCTCATGGCCGGCGTCTTGAGCAGATCCTTCGGCCATCACACACCATAGCCTTGAACTATTCGTCATCTGGCCGGTTCAGTTGACACAAAAAAAGGAAACATCGATCATGACGACGCAGGAACAGGACGCAGAACGCACTGATCAATCATCAGAACTGCTGACCGAAGCAGAACAGCTTCAACGCGAACTCGACCAATGGAAAGACCTGGCGGCACGCCGTCTTGCCGATCTGGAGAACATGAGACGCCGAACGGCACTGGAAAAGCAGGAGCTTCACCTGCGGGCAGCAGAGCACGTCATCACCAAGATGCTGCCGGTGCTCGATGACCTGCACGCAGCAGCCGAGGCAGCCGCAACAACACTGGACGCGGCGGCTCTCAAGACCGGTATCGATATGATCTATGCCAAGGCGCGTCAGATCTTCGAGGAAGCCGGCGTGCGCGTGGTGGATGCAGAACCCGGACAGCCGTTCAATGTTGATATGCACGAGTCGCTCATGCACGCCCCTTCGGAGGAGCATCCTGAGGGTCAGATCATTCAGCCGGTCATGCGCGGTTACCAGCTCAACGACCGCGTGCTGCGTCATGCAAAGGTCATCACCTCGGCAGGTCTGCCCCCTCACAGCAAGGCGGACGCATAATGGCACAGCGCGATTACTACGACATTCTAGGCGTAAACCGCGGCGCATCTGCCGAAGAGATCAAATCGGCCTACCGCAAGCTGGCAATGAAGTATCACCCGGATCGGAATCCGGATGATGCCGACGCCGAAACGCGTTTCAAGGAAGCGGCTCAGGCGTATGATGCTCTGAGCGATCCGGATAAGCGCGCACGCTACGACCAATACGGAGAGGCCGGCCTGGGCGGACAGGGCTATGGTTCCTACAACAACGTCAACGATATTTTCAGTGCATTCGGCGACATCTTCGGTCAGTCCATGTTCGGGGACATGTTCGGCGGTGGCCGCTCGCGCGGCCGACGTTCCCGCAAAGAGCCGGGCGCAGACCTGCGCGTGCGCTTGGAACTGACGCTGGAAGAGATCGCTAGCAGCGTTGACAAGACGTTAAAGATCCGACACTACAAGTCATGCGCGAGCTGCAGCGGATCCGGCGCTGGCTCGGATGCCGGCTATACAACCTGCTCGGCCTGTCAGGGTTCGGGAGAGGTGCGTCAGGTCTCGCGCAGTGTATTCGGACAGTTCATCAACATCGCCCCCTGCGCGCAGTGCTCTGGAAGCGGCGAGATCCTTCGCGACCGGTGCACCAGCTGCGACGGTGAGGGACGCGTCGAGGGCGAGACCTCGGTCAAAGTCACGATTCCTGCCGGAGTTCGCACAGGGAATTACCTGTCGGTCACCGGCAAGGGCCATGCGGGGCGTCGAGGCGGAGAAGCCGGTGATGCAATTGTCGTCATCGAAGAAATCGAGCACGAGCATTTCGTACGACACGACGATGACGTCACCTATCCGCTGCTGATCGACGTGCTGACCGCCACGCTTGGAGGTTCGGTGTCCGTTCCGACGCTCACGGGAAGCGTGGAGATCGACATCGAAGCTGGCACACAGCCGGGCTCGACGCTTCGCATCAAAGGCAAGGGTATTCCGCATCTCAACAGTCGAGGCACCGGCGATCAGCTCCTGGAAATCAACGTATCGATTCCGACCAAACTCACCGGCGAGGAACGCAAAACACTCGAGACACTGCGTGATTCGAAGAACTTCCGCAGTCCGGATGAACGTCGCGGATCGAGTCTCTTCACCAAGTTCAAAGAGGCGCTCTCGTAGCAGCGACCGTCGCCTCTGGAAAGTTTTTCCATGCGACAGCTATTCAATCTCGTTCAAACGCATCTTCACGTCACGGCAAGCGAAGCGCTTTTTGTGACGGTACTTGCCGGCATCGTTGTTACCGGCTCGCTGGGATCGCGCCTAATACCACTGCGTCCATCCGAAGCTCTGCACGAGCATACGTCGCTTGACAATGTGATGAGCGTGCTAGACTCGCTCGTGGCAGCCGATGCGGCCATGCCTCAGAGCCCAGATGATAGGCCGGCCAGCTCGGCCGCAGATTCCTCTATAGAGTCAGCAGGCAAACGCTCGTCCAAAGTAAAACCGTCCGGACCAATTCGTCCGGTTGCGGTCAACAGTGCCTCGGCCGCAGAGCTTGAGCAGCTCCCCGGCATCGGGCCGGCTATGGCTCAGCGCATTATTGAGCGACGACGCCTACGTCGCTTCACGTCGGCCGAGGACCTGCTCGATGTCAAGGGAATCGGTTCGAAGACCCTCGAGAAGCTACGCCCGTATATCAGCGTGCCGTAAATTGAACGCGATGTTGTCTACCACGGTCTACCTCCATCCGCGACGAACCCTCACCGCCACTTGGGACCTCGAGCCCGAAGTACCATGTCTGGTTGCCTACCGCGAGCATGACCCATCGGCGAAGCTCGATCTAGTGTTGCCGGCGGATCATCCGTCGTCGGTCGTTGTGGCCTGCGGTCACTGGTTCGTGCACGGCTACCCGTCGTCGTCTGCCGCGAACGGCCTGCGTCGCGACTTCGAACTTGCAGAGGTCTGCGGACGTGATGCGTCCATCGGCGCTGAGATGGAATGCCATTGTGAATCGCCATCGGGCCTGACGTGGAATTCACTGGTCGTTGTTGCGCCTGATCGTCTTGACCTGCGCGGCCACGACATTCCAACTGGAAGCGGCCCCATGTCGGACCTGTCAGTCGATATTCGACTTGCCCTGCTGTGCACTCCGCCGCAGAATCATCCATGGGTTCTATGCGGCAGGCGCGGTTCGAGATTCATTGCAGTGGTGATCAGCCCTGATCATTCGCCTTCGGTGATTCTGGCCCAGGAGCGCGACCAGGACGCCCCCTTCGAGCGGACTGTAGTTTCGGCACTGGAATCCATCCGGACACGCTTCGAGCTGGACATTCGCCATATCATGCTCTTCGGCGATTACCTGACGTTGCCGATGATCGACGAACTTAAAGTCGCCCTGCGTCAGTCGGGCATCAAGTCCACTCGACTCCAGCCTTTCCGCGCTGTTGACTCAGCGCTCGACGCGTCAACGTCCGATAGGATCCTTTCGCGCGCACACGTCATTGCGCCGATCATGTCGGCCGCCATACCGCGGCTGATGCTCTAGGCTATGCGCATCATTGGCGGCACACTTCGGCGGACTGTCATTCCCTCCCCGCCCGGCACCCAAACGCGACCTACCATGGACAGTCTGCGGGTGTCGATCTTCGACGTGCTCGAGCGTTATCGCGGCTGTGGCGACGCACGCGTTCTTGATCTGTATGCCGGCAGTGGAATTCTGACATGGGAGGCCTTGAGCCGCGGTGCCCTCAGTGCCGTTATGATCGACGCCTCGACCGAGATCTGCCGTCACCTGCGGTCTGTAGCGACCACGCTCGGCGTTGGTCACAAGGTAGAGATCATCCGCACCGAGGCGCTTACTGCGATCGCGAACATGCAGCTACCGGTGTTTGACGTTGTGTTTGCAGACCCGCCGTACGCTCGTCGCGACGGCAACCGCCTGCTACAGGCGCTCTCAGCACCCCCCCTCGTGTCTACCGGCGGCATGGCGGTGATCGAACACGGTGATCAGGAGTACCTTCTGCGCTCATCCCGATTTGAGCCGCTCTGGCAAGGGGCTCGCGGCTCCAGTGTTGTAGACATCCTGCGGTGTATCGAACCGAACCCGTAGCTTTGCAGCCTATGGGCAAGCACGCCATCTATCCCGGATCGTTCGATCCGATCACTCTTGGTCACGTCGATGTGATCGAGCGCGCAGCGCAGATGTTCGACCGCGTGACGGTGGTCATCGCTCGCAACAGTAAGAAGACGCCCCTCTTCGACGAGCAGGAACGTCTCGAAATGGCCATCGAATCATTGCATCATCTCGATAACGTCAGCGTTGTGGTTCACGCTGGCCTGATCGTCGACTTTGCCCGTGACCACGGGGCTAGTGTGATCGTTCGCGGTATACGTGCCGTGACTGACTTTGAATATGAGTTTCAGATCGCTTTAATGAATCGAAAACTCCAGCCGCAGGTAAGCACGATCTTTCTTATGCCACACGAGAAGTACACGTACCTCAACTCCAGTATCATCCGCGAACTGAGTCGCTACCATCAGAATCTCACCGAGTTCGTGCCGCCAATCGTTGCCGAGCGCATTGCCAAGAAGTTCGCATGAAGGTCCATATCCTCACCCTCGGGTGCAGTAAGAACACCGTCGACAGTGAAACCCTCGCAGGACATCTAAAAGCCAACTCCATGGAGCTTGCCGCGGACCTGGACGATGCCGACACGCTGGTGATCAACACTTGCGGTTTTATCGATCTGGCCAAAGAAGAAAGCGTCAACGCCATCCTTGAGGCAGCCCGAATGCGCAGCGAAGGAAAAATCAAGCAGTTGGTTGTGGCCGGATGCCTCAGCGAGCGCTACGGTGATGACCTTAAGCGTGAGATCCCCGAAGTCGACCACTACTTTGGCACCGAGGCGTATGAGCAGATCATCAAGGCAATCTCTCCCGATCTCAAGTATGCCCTGCTGGGCGAGCGCATACTGACGAGCCCGGCTCCCTACGCGTATCTGAAGATCTCCGAGGGCTGTGACCACCCGTGTTCGTTCTGCGCCATCCCCGTCATGCGCGGCAACCACCGCAGCATCGATGCCGACAGACTCGTGCAAACATCCCGGTCACTGGTTGCTCAGGGGGCGAAGGAGATCGTTCTTGTGGCACAGGACCTGACCTATTACGGCATGGACACGGACGGCTCGCGCACATTGGCAACGCTGCTCGAGCGCATTGCCGGCGAAAGCGGTGCCGAATGGATACGGTGCATGTATGCCTATCCGTCGCACTTCCCCAAGGACGTGCTGCGGGTGATCCGCGATACGCCAAACATCTGCACGTATCTCGACATGCCCCTTCAGCATGCCTCGACCAACGTCCTCAAAAACATGCGCCGCGGTATCACGCGCCGCGCCACCGAAGAGCTGCTCGATGAGATCCGCCAGAGCGTGCCCGATATCGTCCTGCGCAGCACTTTTATCGTGGGCTATCCTTCGGAGACCGAGGCTGACGTCGATGAGCTGGAAGAGTTCATCACGGCTCAGCGTTTCCATCGTCTGGGCGTGTTCACATACTCGCAGGAAGACGACACCTACGCCTACATTCTCGGCGACCCGATCTCTGCAGAGGTCAAGGAGCAACGTCGAGCCCGCATCATGGACGTGCAGCGCGTGATCTCGCAGGAGATGAATCAGCAGCGGATCGGTCAGACCCTTCGCGTTTTGATCGAAGAGGAGATCTCGGGTGAGTACAGGGGGCGAACCGAGGCCGACGCGCCGGAGGTTGACAACGATGTCTACGTGCGGTCAGCAATGCCACTTGCTGTTGGCTCGTTCGTTGATGTGGAGATCGAGGATGCTGCCGAGTTCGATCTTTTCGGCAGCGTGCAATCGTAATGCAGACTCAGTGCCTGTAGGAACGCGCCAGCGCGATCGAAACGATCACACTCACGCCGGCCATCACTGATAGCAACGCGGCGATTCCAAGTCGGTCCGGCTCACCCGCAGCAACGTGCAACCACTGCAGCGCTGAACGCCAGAGAAACGTCAGACTGAAGATCACGGCCGCAGAAAAGCTTGCCGGCAGCGTCCACATGCGCCCCATGCGGTGTAGCACGCCAAGCATTACCAGCAGCGAACCGAAGAAGCTTCCGTTAAACAGGGCCGATGTACTGTGTTCCTGCGTGATACGATAACCAATGACGCCGGTCAGCAGCAGAAACAATCCATAGCCGATCAGAACGCGGCTGACGTGACGAGTGCTCAGCATTCGAAGAGCGTTCCGTCGATCATGGACATGTGCACATCGGCCAACGCCGCGAGCTCGGCACTGTGCGTGGCGATGATGCAGGCCGAGCCTTCTTCTCGTACCAGCTGGATGAGCAGATGACTGACCTGCTCGGCATTGGCCGAATCGAGATTTCCTGTCGGCTCGTCTGCCAGAACGATCCTGGGTCGGTTCATCAGCGAGCGCGCAACCGCCACACGCTGCTGCTCTCCCCCGGAGAGCTCCGCCGGAAGATGTTCGGCCCGGGCCGAGAGTCCAACGCGATCCAGAAGCTCCATTGCACGTGTCCGGGCAGCCCCCTTTGCAACTCCAATGATACGCGCCGGCATCATGACGTTCTCAACGGCTGTGAACTCCGGCAGCAGATGATGAAACTGATAGACGATGCCGATCGACTTGGCTCTGAGCTCGGCCAGAACGGCCTGCGAGGCTACCGAAAGACTAATCCACTGTTCGTTGACGTAGAGCTCAACAGCACCCTCCTCGGCGGTATCGAGCGAGCCAAGCACGTGAAGAAGCGTGCTCTTGCCGGCACCGCTCGGACCCATGATCGACATGATCTGGCCGGAATTGATCGACAGATCGACTCCGCGCAGCACGCGCGTCGGCGTCGAACCGACGCTATGATAGGACTTACTAAGGCCGCGTGCCCGCAGGATCATGGTGCAAACTGCCCGATGACGCGGACATCGTTTTCATAGAGCAGGCGGATATCATCGATCCCGGTGAGCATCAACACAACGCGCTCGACGCCGAAACCAAAAGCAAAGCCCGAGTATTCGTTGGGGTCGATACCACAGGCGCGCAACACGTTCGGATGTACCATACCCGCACCACAGATCTCCAGCCAGCCGGAGTGCTTGCAGATACGGCAGCCCTCACCCTTGCACAGGAAGCACGACATGTCGATCTCACAGCTTGGTTCCGTGAACGGGAAGTACGACGTCCGGAAGCGGAACTCGGCATTCGAATCATAGAAACGGCGCGCAAAGGCCATGATCGTTCCCTTAAGATCGGCCATGCTCACGCCGCGGTCTATATACAGCCCTTCGATCTGATGAAACTCGGCCAGCGAACGGGCGCTAACGGCTTCGTTGCGGTACACTCGTCCGGGCATGATGCAGCGCATAGGGGGCTTCATGTTCTGCATCACACGGACCTGAACCGATGATGTGTGCGTGCGAAGCAGAACGTCGGAACGCCCCGGCGTTTCGACAAAGAACGTGTCCTGCATGTCGCGTGCAGGGTGGTCGGGCGCGAAGTTCAGGTGCTCGAAATTATGCGTGTCGTCTTCGACGTCCGGCCCTTCGGCAACGTCGAATCCCATCGACGTAAAGATGTCGATCAGCCGGTCCACAGTCTGCGTGATCGGATGTATCGCCCCGGCGGCCCTGCCCCGTCCGGGCAATGTCACATCGAGACGCTCAACATCGGCCGAGCTCGAGAACCGGTCTCGGGCACGCTCCAATGTCTGTTCGGCAAGATCACGGAGCTCGTTGAGCAGTTTACCCACCGTGGGCTTGTCTTCCTTCGGAACCGAGCGCATCTGTTCGACGCAAGCCTGGATCGTACCCTTTTTAACAAGGTGCCGAAGGCGAAATGCCTCGGCCTCGTCGGCGGAAGTGATCTGCTCGGCTTCGCCAGAGATCACCTGGTGCAGTTGCTGGAGTTGTTCGATCAGCGTCATGGTACAAATTAGTCACATACGACAACGGCGATGGCGGAAATTCTTCGCGCCGTCGCCGTTATCAGATCGTTCGTTGTCGGTGGCTGACCTTGTACGGTCAACGGTGTTTACAGTGACTGAACAAGAGTCGTAAACACGCTTGGATGATTCATCGCGATATCGGCAAGGACCTTACGGTTTATTCCGATATTCTTCAGCTTCAGGCCATGCATAAGACGCGAATACGTCGTGCCGTTGGCACGCGCTGCGGCGTTGATGCGGACGATCCACAGTGAACGGAAAGTGCGCTTTTTGTTGCGGCGATCACGGTAGGCATACTGAAGCCCCTTTTCAACGTGATGCTTTGCGATGGTCCAGACTTTGGACCGGGCGCCCCAGTAGCCCTTGGCGAGCTTGAAGTATTTCTTCTTTCGCTGGTGCGCCGCTACTTTATTGACACTGCGTGGCATGTCAAAACTCCCATGAGGTTGTCGTCAGGAGAACGGCTTGTCCCTGAACGACGGTGAAAGAAAAATCTGCTTGTCAGCGAAGCGCCAGGCAGTGCAGCACATTGTTCATGTTGCTGGGGTCAACCAGCGTGTCCTGCCGCAGGTTGCGCTTGCGCTTACGCGTCTTGCTCGTAAGAATGTGGCTACGGTTGGCCTTCTGACGCTTGATTGCACCTGAACCGGTGATCTTAAAGCGCTTCTTGGCACCCGAATTGGTCTTCATCTTTGGCATGCTGTTTACTCCTTAACACTCGATAGTTCTGCAGTTTCTGGTGCCGGTTCGCCGGAAGCGGCTTGCACAGTGTCGCCCGGCGGTGCATCGCTCTTCTTTTTCACAACCTTTTTCGCTTCCGGAGCAAGAAGAACGCCGAGAAAGCGCCCTTCCATCTTCATGGGCTGGTCGATCTTGGACACTTCAGCAAGTGCTTCGATGAAGCGCTTGAGAATCACTTCACCAAGTTCCTTGTGAAGAATCTCCCGACCCTTGAACATTACCGTTGCCTTGACCTTGTGTCCTTCGATCAGGAACTGGCGCGCATGACGTGTCTTGAAGTCAAAGTCGTGCGTGTCTGTACCTGCCTTGAACCGAACCTCCTTCAGCGTGGTATGGGTCTGTGTCTTCTTTTGCTGCTTCTCTCGCTTCTGCTGTTCATAGACGAACTTGCCGTAATCGATGATCTTGCAGACAGGAGGGTTTGCCTGAGGAGCGATCTCTACGAGGTCCAACTCACGCTCGGCAGCAATACGCAGCGCCTCACGCCGCGGCAGAATGCCAAGAGGGCCGCCAGTTGAATCAACCACGCGGAGCTCGGGAGCGCCGATCTCGTCGTTGATCTTATGCTTACGCTGTGATTCGACACGCGGACCTTGTAGGGGTAAACTCGGACGCCTCAAACAAACCTTCTGGTAAAGTGGACTTAGACTTCAGTCAAGAAAGCAAAGATAGGACTTTCTTGGGGTTACGACCAAACACAGAGTGCCATGAAGTAGGTGGAGTTGTAATTTTCCCTTCCCTTCCACGTCAAATCCGCCCATGAACGACCAATCTGACGTCCTCGACTCGATCGAACAGGCTGATCGCCGAAGCACTCCTACACTGCAGCGGCTGCCGGTGTTGCCCTTGCGCGACATCGTCATCTTTCCGCATATGATTTTCCCCGTCCTGATTGGGCGTGCCTCTTCGCTGAAGGCCGTGGCCGAGGCAATGGAGCGCGAGAAGTTCATCCTTGTGGTTTCCCAGCGCAATCCGTCAACGGAGGATGCAACGATCGACGACGTGCATTCGGTGGGCACGGTGGCGAAAATTCTGCAGGTGATGCGCCTGCCCAACAACCTTCTGAAGGTGCTGGTTGAAGGAACGGTCCCAGCCCGCATAACCAATGCCGTCCGCACGGAGCCCTATCTCGAGGTCGAGATAGAATCACTACATGCGTACGCAGACATGAACGACCGTAACCTTGCGGCCCTGGTTCGCCATGCCACGGAGCTCTTCGAAGAATTCGTCAAGAGCAATCGCAACCTTCCGCCTGAAGTCCTCGGAGCATTTCAGAATCTGGAAGATCCCGTGCGCAAGCTTTACTATGCGGCGGCCAATATCCCGCAGAAGGTTGACGCAAAGCAACGAATTCTCGATGCGCCGGACGTCAAAGCACAGTACTACGAGCTAGTGCAACTGCTATCTGCAGAGATCGAACTGCTGCGATTGGAAGTGGAGATCGACAGTAAGGTGCAGGACCAGATCCAGAAGTCGCAACGCAAGTATTTCATACAGGAGCAGATCCGCGCTCTGCAGTCGGAGCTCGGCGAAGAGGATGACGGTGGCCCGGAACTGTCAAAGCTTTCTGAGCAGCTTTCCACTATCGTGCTGCCGGATACCGTCCGCACCAAGGTCAGCGAAGAGTTCGACCGCCTCAAGCGAACGCCGTCGATGTCGCCCGAATACGGCATCAACCGCACCTGGCTAGAGTGGGTCGCCACGGTGCCATGGGACGACCGCACGGTCGACAATCTTCGCCTGGAGCATGTTCGGACTATTCTCGACGAAGATCACTACGATCTGAAGAAGCCCAAGGAACGTATCCTCGAGTACATCTCTGTGCTGAACCTCGTCGGTGCCGTGCGCGGACAGATCCTATGTCTGGTAGGTCCTCCGGGCGTGGGCAAAACATCGCTGGCCAAGTCCATTGCCCGTGCGCTTGGGCGCAACTTTGTGCGCCTTTCATTAGGGGGTGTGCGCGACGAGGCCGAGATCCGCGGACATCGGCGCACCTATATCGGTGCCATGCCAGGCAAGATCATCCAGTCGATGAAGCGTGCCGGCAGCAACAACCCGGTGATCCTGCTTGATGAGATCGACAAGATGTCGATGGACTTCCGGGGCGACCCAAGTGCAGCGCTTCTGGAGGTCCTCGATCCGGAACAGAATTCGACCTTCAGCGATCACTATCTGGAAGTCGACTACGACCTGTCGAACGTGCTCTTCATTGCAACCGCCAACGTCAAGTACGACATTCCGGGGCCGCTCCTGGACAGGCTCGAGGTGATCGAACTCAACAGCTATCTCGAGCCCGACAAGATCCAGATCGCACAGCGGTACATCGTGCCGAAACTACTCGACAAGCATGGTCTGCAGGGTCTTGACATCTCCTTCACCGACGGAGCCCTCAGCCGGCTGGTGCGCGAGTACACGCGCGAGGCCGGTGTGCGCAATCTTGAGCGCGAGGTTGCCAGCATCCTGCGCAAGCTCGCCGTGGAGATCGTCGACACCGTAGGTAAGCGCTCGAAGACGGCCTTTGAGGGTGACGTCCGCGCATCGCGAACCTTCCAGTCGATCGCTAAGAACAAGCACTGGGTCATCGACGAACGAGCTGTCGAGACGTTTCTCCGCGCACCAAAGTTCAAGGTCAAACCTGAGGAGCTCAGCAACAAAGTGGGCGTTGCCATGGGGCTTGCCTGGACCTCCATGGGCGGCGACACGCTGCCTGTGGAAGTCACCATCATGCCCGGCTCCGAACGGCTGACGCTTACCGGCAAGCTGGGCGAGGTCATGAAAGAGTCGGCCATGGCTGCCCTGTCCTACCTGCGCAGTAACTATGCCCGGTTCGGGCTCGACGAGATGTTCGCCAAGGACCGCCAGATCCACGTGCACGTTCCCGAGGGGGCGATCCCGAAGGACGGACCCTCGGCGGGCATCACCATGACCATGGCTCTTCTCTCAGCGGCCACCGGGCGCCCCCTGCGCGGAGACGTTGCAATGACCGGTGAGGTGACCCTTCGCGGAAACGTGCTTGCCATCGGCGGTCTGAACGAGAAGCTACTGGCGGCCAAACGCGCCGGCATGACAACCGTGCTTGTGCCGTCAGAAAACCGTAAAGACATCGACGAGCTCCAGCCGGAGGTGACCAAGGGGCTGAAGATCATCTTCGTTTCCCACGCCGATGAGGCCGTCAAGATCGCGTTTGTGGACCCTCCCAAGCCACCCAAGGCTGGTCGGCCATCCTTGGGTGCTGCTCACACGGCTGCCAATTGAGCTCGTGGTCAGGACGTTTGGAATTACCTCGGCAAGACCGTAGCTTTGTAGCTATCCCAATCACAACGAACGACATACCACTGCCCGAGACATCAGCAGTGGCATACCAGGAGATCGACAATGGCAAAGAAGGGCGCACGCGTGATCATCACGCTCGAATGCACGGAAGCGAAGAAGGAAGGCAAGCCAGCATCACGCTACACGACGATGAAGAACAAGCAGACCACCACCGAGCGTCTCGAACTCAAGAAGTATAATCCTTTCTTGCGCCGTCACACGGTCCACCGCGAGATCCGCTAAGGGCCCTGTCCCGTCTTCACAACGCACGTTACACTCAGCGGCACTGGTCTTCGATCAGTGCCGTTTTTCGTTGTGGGTCCCGGCGTAGCTACTTCTCACCCGTCATCGCTTCGACAACGGTATCCGCGAGAGCTTATCGGCTACGGCCGAAGCAAGATCGATGCCGCGAGCGTTGGCATAGTTCATGAGGGAGATCAAGACGTCGGCGGCCTCGTCGCTGACGCGGTCCATGGAGATGTCGGCCCCCTTCCAGAGCTTCTTCTCCAGGTTGGCAAGTTCGCCGGCTTCGCCGCAGAGTTCCAGGCAGAAGAACTCGGGTGGACGTGCTGTGAAGCACGCATTCTGGTAGGAATCGAAGGCCTTCTGCACGGACACGACATTGGCAGAGACCACCGATTGGAGCTCGGTGCAGAGAGGATGCATGGGTTTACTCATCGTCGGATGGTGGTTCGGCCGGACCGCTTTCACGCATGCGGTATCCGACGCCGCGGATGCTGTGGATAAGTTGTGACTGCCCGGGACGTTCGATCTTCTGGCGAACGCGTTTGATGTAGACGTCGATGATATTCGACTCGGGATCGAAGTCATGCTTCCATACGTGCTGCATGATCATCGAGCGCGACAGGATGCGGTCTTTGTTCCGCATCATGTACTCTAAAAGCGCATACTCCTTGGTCGTCAGCTCGATCTCCTTATCATCACGAAAAGCATAATGCGTCACCAGATCCAACGTCAGATCACTGCACTGCAGCTTGGTGGTCTTCTCACTGGTTGAACGCCGCAGTATCGAGCGCAGGCGCGCAGCGAGCTCTTCGAAATGAAACGGCTTGGCCAGATAATCATCCGCGCCAAGGTCAAGTCCCTGCACGCGGTCTTCCGTCGTGCCGCGCGCGGTAAGCATGATCACCGGCACGACCAGACCTTCGGAGCGGATCGACCGCAGGACGCTGTAACCGTCGAGCTTCGGGAGCATCACGTCAAGCACGATCGCATCAAACACGTTATTGAGCGCAAGGTCAAGTCCGGCCGCACCGTCCGGGGCCGTCTCAACGATGTACCGCTCCTCTTCAAGACCACGCTTGATGAAGCTGGCCACCTTGCGTTCGTCTTCGATCACCAGGATGCGCATATGGCAAAATACGACGTGGCGTATCTTCGCCGCCATGCAATGGCCCGGTATCATCGGACAGCAGACGGTGCAGGAGATCCTGCAGCGATGCATCGCACAGCAGAGGATCCCTCAGGCCCTCCTGCTGGTAGGCAACGATGGATTCGGCACGATGGCGCTGGCCATCGAGTTTGCCCGCACGGTTAACTGCTATAGTCCAGTCATTGACGGACACTCTGTTGTTGCCTGTGGCTCGTGTCAGAGCTGCACGCAGGCCCGCACATTGCAACACCCGAATATTTCGATCGTTTCGGCCCTGCCCACTGGCAAGCTCGACGCGTCGGATGAACTGCGCAAGGAATGGGTCGACGCGCTCTATGGTCTTGCTCACGAACTTGCCCTGAACGGCTACTCCCCCACGCGCATGGAGGGGGCGAATGAGATCCGCATCGTGCAGATCCGCGAACTGAACCGCCAGCTTTCCTTTTCCATGACCCAACGCGGGCGGCGCGTAGCCATCATCGCCAATGCCGATGACATGAACGTCAGCACGGCGAATGCGTTTCTCAAGACGCTGGAAGAACCTCATGCCGATACGACCATCATCATGACGTGTTCCCGGCGCGACCGGTTGCTGCCAACGATCATATCCCGCTGTCAGGTCATCACAGTGCCCGCACTGGATGAATCAACACTTGCCGACGCTCTCATGCAGCGCGGCAGTTATGCACCCGACGAGGCACGCATTGCGGCCTCCATGGCGCAGGGTGATTACATATCGGCCGAGGCATTTCTGGCCGAAGATGTGCGCCAGATCCGCGACTCTGCGGTGAACCTCCTTAGAACGTCGCTGCGGGGCAAAGACTTCCGTCCTGCGCTCACGGCCACGGTGCATGAACTGATCGGTCAGCGCGACCGGCAGCGCTGCCTTGCCGTGACCAATGCCCTGCTCGTGTGGCTGCGAGATGCCTATGCGATCGTTCAGGGAGGACGCAGCGTTCACCTGCTGAATGCCGATCAGCAGGAGCCCCTTGAGAGATTCGCCTCATCGTTTGCGCGCGCCGATTTCGATGCGGCATATCGCAGCCTTGAGCGAGCCGCCGCCGATGTCGACCGGTTTATGCCAACGCAGCTGGTGATGCTCACCACGATGATGGAGCTCAGGAGCGTGTTCCTTCAGGCGCGACGCTGATTCGCATCACAGATACTCATCGCAGCCTCGGGCTGGCGCGTATGGGTCGCAACAACGATCGCCGAGTGAGCCCCAAGTTTGCAGTTGAGCGCGCCGAGCTGCAGAGAGCAGCGATCCGATGTGCCGATTGCGGCTAGCGAGAGCTTCTGAACGTCAAGCGAGCACGCAACCTCGTCGACATTCATGTTCAGCACCACAAGGAGGCCCCTTCGACGTTCACGTAGGCAACGATGATAAGCCACCACTCCGGACTCGGAGCAGCCTACGTCGTCCACGGTATCATCGTCTGAAATGATGCGCAGAATGTCCAGGTCAGAAACGCCTCGTATTGTATCCAGCAGCCGGCCGTGATGCTCAGCCCCTTGATCCCACGGCAGCGGGACATCACTAAACAACGGGAGCATCTCGGCCGTCAGCGCCGATGATTCCTCGGTCGTGAATCCCAGACCGGTGTTGATCGGGCGCGTCTCACCAAGCTCCATGCCGGCAACCACCAGAGGGACTGCTTTCGGTAGCAGACTCAGAAACAACCACGCCGCAGGCACAAGGTCGGCATGCAAACGCGTGGCCCATCGCGGCGTGTTGTGCGACTCGCCGCAGGCAAGGTATCGCACCGGCGAGCCCTCCGCAGCCAGGCGCTGCACAAAGCCCCGCAGTCCATCGGCGGTGTGCGCATCAAACGGCAGGTAGCCGGTCACAACGTCAAAGCCATCGTGCCGTGATGCCTCGTCGAGATGGAAGTTCTCTTCGATCATGACTGCGTCGGCGCGCTCAGCGCGAGCGTCATCGATCACCCGCCGACGCAGCGCTGCCGGAAGTGCATGCCCCATGTCGATCATCGCCCCGTCAACACCAAGCATGCGCATCTGCGTCGGAATCACCGACGCGATCATGTTCCACACGCCCGAGTTCTCCGCACCGGGCCGGTCGAGCTTGGCATCAAACATCCGGATGGTGTTATAGGCCATATAGTTGAAATCGGGATGATGATGCAGTTTCAGATACGTGACATCATTCCACGGCGGCTGCCGGTCATCTGGCGGCCAGTCGGCAAACGCACCCGGCAGGCGCACCTCTTCACCATCGAGTGTGCGACCGTGCCAGCCCGACACACCGATGGTGGCATCAGACGGCGGCTCGGCAAACTGATGACGGTACTCGGCCGACGGCTCCGGCAGATCCCGCCGCTGGCCATCATCGATCATCTTGCGGATGCGTGCGACCTGTTCGGCGCTGAAGGCCGGACTCTGAAACACCGCTTCGGTGACATCACGCGAACGAATCCAGTAGAACCATTCGGGATGATCCTTCACAAGCACACTGTCGAGACTGGCCGTGCGAAGCACAACCTCGCTGATCACTCGGATGCCCAAGGCATGCGCTGCTTCGACAAGCGCGCGCGCCTGCTGTTCGGGCGTCATCATGAGAAGGGGCTCGGCGAGAGTCTCTTCGACGGCGAACGGATTGCGCACCGCATAGGCAGATCCGTGAGCCCCCTTCCGACCTACCGTGCCGACCGAGCTGATCGGCAAGAGCATGAGCGTGCCGACGCCGAGACGATGAAGATATGGTAGCAGAGCGATAAGCTTGAGAAACGTGCCCGTTGAACGCCAACCGACGCGACGTGCCTCCGGGCCGTGGTCATAGGACGTGACGTGACGTACCATGGCGTTGTACCAAAGCCGCCTGGCGTGCGCCGGTGCATCTTCCCGCCCCGCCACCTCCATGGCCTCGAGCACGCCGAGGAAGTAGGCTGTTGCCGAGGGCATTTCGACCCGCTGGCTACCAGCTCCGACCCACAGGCCCGGAACGCTATACGGCGTCGAGGGAAATCGGTTCAGACGCTCGAGCTCTCGGCGCAGAAGTTCGAGGCACGAGGTCATGACTCTTGCGCTGGCGGATGAAAGTGACGAAAGACCTTTTCGGCAGCCGTTACGCCAACGACCGCAACGAGTTCTTCGAGCGTCGAAGATCTGACGGCGTCGACCGAACCCAGCGTTGTCAGCATCTTCGTGGACATCTTGGGGCCGATTCCGGCGATCGACGTCAGCTCCGTCTGTAGCGTGCGCTTCGACCGCAGAATGCGGTGGTAGCGTACGGCAAACCGGTGCGCCTCATCGCGCACCTGCTGCAGAAGACGCAGGCTCGGGCTGACCTTCGGCAGAAGGATCGCAGAGCTGCTCTGCGGCACGAAGACCTCCTCCAGCCGCTTGGCCAGGCCGACCACAGTGAGCTTTCCTGACAGGCCCAGCGAGATAATGATCTCCATCGCATGCGAGAGTTGCCCCTTACCGCCGTCGATCACGAGAAGATCGGGAATGACGATCTCACGGGGCTTACCATGATCATCGACAGAGGCGAAGCGTCGCGACAGAACCTCCTTCATGGCTTCGAAGTCGTCATTGCCCGTGAGCGTGCGCAGCTTGTAGTGACGGTACTCAGACTTCTTGGGTTTTCCGTCTGTAAACACCACGATCGAGGAAACGTAATCTGTGCCCTGGAAATGTGAGTTGTCCACGCATTCAATCCGTCTCGGCAGACGGTCCATGCGCAGATCCTTCTGCAAGGCAAGGACCGACTTGGAGACCGACTGGTCCTTGGCTGCGTTTTGCGCGAGGATCTCCTTGAGAAGAATGTCGGCATTCTGCTCTGCAAGAGCGAGAATCTTTCTCTTGTCGCCGATCTTCGGGACCGTGATCTCAACGCTTGCTCCGCGGCGCGAGCGGAGGTACTCGGCAACAACCTCTGCAGATTCGATCTCGATCGGCAGAAGGATCTGCTCTGGTATGGACTCCGTTTCCAGATACCATCGCTCAATGGTCGTCGCAAGGATCTCTTCGTCGGGCCGGTCCTGCACGCCGCTAATGACGTAGTGCCGCTTGCCAACCAGCTTGCCGTCTCGAATTGTCAGCACCAAACTGCAGGCGGTGGCCTCACTACGGGCAAGCGCAAAGACGTCCTGATCACGTCGATCCGACGTCAGCATCTTCTGTTTCGACGTGTAGGCACGCAGTCGTTCAAGGCGTTGTCGCACGACCTCGGCATCTTCAAAGCGCAGGTCTTCGGCCAGCTGCATCATACGATCATGCAGCTGTGACTCCAGCTCACGCGTCTTTCCGTGCAGCACCTGTGTGGCCTGACGGATGTGCTCGTTATAGCGGACTACCGAAACGAGTCCTTCGCACGGACCGTCGCACTTCTTGATGTGGTAATCCAGACACAGCTTCCAGCGTCCCTCGGCGATGCCCCGCTCGGTAAGTGGGAAATCGCACGAGCGCAGTGGGAACACGGACCGCAGAGTCTTGAGAAGATGGTACAGATAGGTCCCGTCGGTGTAAGGCCCGAAGTACGTACTGCCGTCATTGATCACCGTGCGGGTTTTGAATACCCGTGGAAACGGCTCCTTTGTCACCCGGATGAACGGGTACGTCTTGTCGTCCTTGAGCAGGATGTTGTACTTCGGCCGATGCTGTTTGATGAGTGTGTTCTCGAGGATAAGCGCTTCGACCTCGGTATCGGTGACGATGAACTCCACGTCGGCGATCTTGCGCATCAGCGCCACGGTCTTGGCATTTACCGGCCTGCCCTCCTGGAAATAGGAGCGCACGCGATTTCGAAGGTTCTTGGCCTTACCCACGTAGATGATCGCCCCACCGGCGTCCTTATGCAGGTACACGCCCGGACGCGTCGGCATGGCCTCGACGATGCGCTGAAGCTTGTCCGTGAGACCGCTGCTGTGTTCTGACGCTTCCACGGGACAAAACTACGGCAAATGGCACGCTGGGATGATGTCGTAGCTATATTGGTCGCAGCATTACGTACGGGAGCTCAACATGGGGCAGGCGCAGGCCGCAGAAGGATCCATAGAAGAGATCGCAAAAGAACTCAAAGACGCCGCGTGGTTCATTGGCCAGCGTGTCATCAACCGCGAAGAGGTCATCGAACAGGCCTTCTGCGCGCTCCTGACGGCAGAACATCTTCTGCTGCAGAGCCGCACGGGCGTGGGCAAGTCGCTGCTTGCCGAACAGATCTTCTCGATGTTCGAGGGGGCTCGCCTGTTCCGCGTACAGGCAAGTAAAGAGCAGCAACCGGATACGTTCTTTGGCGGTCTCGACCTTGAGCAGCTCAAAAACGGGAAGATCATCCACAACACTGAAGGCTCGCTGGTCGAGAGCGAGTTCGGATTCATCGACGAGATCTTCGATGCCAATGATTACACGCTTCGGGCCCTGCTGTCACTGCTAAATGAACGTCGCCTCCTTCGCGGCATACAGGATGTCTCTTCACCCCTTCACAGCGTCATCGCAGCAACCAATTACTTGCGCGTAAGCGAGGTGACCGAAGCGCTCCTGGACCGATTTCTGTTTAAGGCGGTGATTCTGCCGGACAAAGATCCGTTCATTCAATACCAGATCTCGCAGCGATACCTTGTGCACGGCGGACGCACCGCCGAGCCCCCTCGCCGAATTTCCTTTGATCGGTTGCGGCACATGCATCAGATCATTGCCGGACGAAGCGAGGATCTCACCATCGGCGTCTCCAATGAGATGCTGTACTTTACCAACATCGTCATCCGGCACTTTGAGTTCCTCCGTAACCGTCAGATGCGCGATCAGGTCAAGTCCCAAGCAGGGTCGGACTTCTACATCTCGCCGCGGACGCAGGCTAAATCACTGGACCTGCTCCGGGCACTTGCACTCTTGAAGGGGCGCAGCAACGTCGTTCATGAGGATGCCAGTCGTTTGTATTTCATCTTCTCGACGGTTGGCCTGCCGGAGGACGTCGCCCTGTTCCGAAAAGCCTATACTACCGTCCTGAATTCGCTAACAGCCTCACGGGGCTTCGATCAGGTTACCATGCTTCTGGACTTCTCGCATCTCGTGCAGGAGATCAAGGAAGAACCCGCCAAGATGCTTCGCCCCCTGTCGCAGTTTGCCGATGCACCCCTACGGCGCAGCTTTGTAGAATGGCTCCGCGAGCGCTTCGGTGCCGAGCAGCCGCAGGACCAGAATCGGAAGATCCTAGAGCAGTTTCTGACTGACTTCATCCCGGTGTGCGACGAAGTACGCGAGCTCAAGCACTCGGTCGAGCTGGCCCTGCAGTCAATGCTCATAACCGTGGAACGCGAACTGCAACGACTCGAACGACCCTGACCATGTCTCGCTCGACTCTCGAAACATCTCCGTTCTTTTCGCAGATGGAGGAGTTCGGGTTCTTCGACACGATCGAGGAACACCTTCCGAATGAGTTCACGATCATCTACGAGATCGCCAGGATCATTGAGGATTCCACGCACGTCATCTCGCGTTCACTAGCGCCGATCATGGAGCTGAATGACCCGTCGGTGACCGATGCCGGCACTGAGCACATGGTGGTGCCGAACCTACCGGAGGCAAAGGAGTACGAGGCCGACCTGATCACCTCCGTCAGCGAGGTCAGCCATATCTACGCGGCGCAGTTTCTCCTGCCGGAAACGGTTTTTCTGCGCAAACTGGCCGAACGTTCCCTCTGGATGCCGCGTCCTAAGCAGCCGCGCAACTTTCGGTACCAGTCCGAGTCAGACCGTTTTGCTCCGGATGACCGCAAGCAGAAGGTCTATATCCTGTTCGATACGTCGAACTCGATGCAGCAGCACTATCGGATCCATCTTGCCAAGGCCATCGTCTATCTATTCCTGCGGCAAAACCAGCGCGAACTCGGAACGATCTTCTTCCGGACGTTTGACCTGCACGTTGGCGATCTGATCACGGCCAGGGACATACCGGGATACGACCACCTGATCAGTACGGTCATGCACATCAATGCCGTAGGCAACGGCACCTCGCTGCAGAGGGCGCTTCAGATGGCGATCGACGATATCGCGCATGAGAGCCAGCTGAGCAATGCGCAGATCCTGGTCATCACCGACGGAGTAGCACACATTGACCTTGACCAACTGCGCCAGCAGCTGGGCGATCAGATAACGGTCAACACGGTTAAGATCGGCAGCGCTCGCTTGCAGGTCGACTCCGTGGTCGTCGAGGGAATGGTGGCCTCGTCCAATGCCCCAGAGGCGGTTCGCATTCGCGAGCTGTTCAAGCAACGTCGAGATCTCGAAAGTCAGATCAATGCCGCTACCGGCAAGATCCGCCAGGACTCTCTACGAGCACAGATCAATCACGTCCAGGGGCAGATCAGCCAGCAGACAGGTAAATATGGGGCTGTTCTGGCGGAACACTACGGCGATGAGATTCGAAAACTCAGCACGGTGTACGTCAACGTTGACGATATCGCACCCGAGGAGATGTTCTCACTTCCTGAGCAGAAGGTTGTGGAGCTCGAGAATCTTGCCGACTCGCTCATTGAGGCATTGCGGACAGAGCGTCAGGTGGAAGACATCAAGCGCGCAGCGCTCCTTTACGACCATCTGGTGCTGCTGATGCGCTACAACAACATCGATGCGCAGCGCTTCAGGAATGCCTCGGAAGAACTCGAGAGAATGCTCGATCAGATCCTTAACAAACCGTCGTCGAGCAGCGATGACATGCCGATCAGCGAACTCGAGCGTGCACAGTTGCGTAACATGATCGACTCGGGCAGTCTCGGCAAACGCATGTCCCTTGCCCTGCTACTGCGGATCTTCTGGCTGAAGATCGTGCGAGCGTGGCGCACGCGACGTCAGCGACGGTCGTACCGTTTGCTGCGCGGCAAGCTCCCGGAGCGCCGCCGACAACGTTGATCACTCTGCCGGATAGGCCGAGCCGCGTCCGACGGAGTGGTACTCAAAGCCCCGTTCGCCCATCTGCTGCGGATCGTAGATGTTACGACCATCAAAGATGATCGGAGCAGCTAGCTGCCTGCGCATGCGCGTAAAGTCCGGGTCACGAAACTCCTGCCACTCCGTGGCAATCACCAGCACATCAGCCCCCTGGAGAGCCGAATAGGCATCATCGGCATACGTCACACGGTCACCGATGACCCTTTGGGCCGTTACCCGTGCTTCAGGATCGAAGGCGACAATCTGTGCGCCCTCGGAAAGTAAACGGTCGATGATCACAAATGATGGTGCTTCACGCACGTCGTCGGTATCGGGCTTGAAGGCCAGCCCCCAGAGCGCTACGCGCTTGCCGGACATGTCTCCGTCGAACCTCGCCACGACGCGTCCCGTGAATCGGCGCACCTGATGGTCGTTCACGATCTTCGCTGCCTGGATCACCTCAAGCGGAGTACCGGCCTCGGACGCTGCATGGATGATAGCTTTGACGTCCTTCGGAAAGCAGCTTCCTCCGTAGCCGATGCCGGCGTAGAGAAAGCGGTTTCCGATGCGCGGATCGATGCCAATGCCAACGCGGATGTTCTCGATGTCGGCACCGACGGCTTCGCAGTACTCAGACAGGTCGTTCATGAAGGAGATCTTGGTGGCCAGGAAGGAATTGGCGGCGTACTTTGTGACCTCCGAACTCTTTTCGTCGAAGATCAGCAAAGTGGCTCCCCTGTCCGTGAACGGACGATAAAGACTTTCCATGAGATCCGCAGCAAGGGAGCTGCTGGTTCCCACCACGATGCGATCCGGACGCATAAAGTCCTCGACAGCGAACCCTTCGCGGAGAAACTCGGGATTGCTCACAACATGGACGCGACGTGTTGGTGCTACCCTGTCAAAGATCCCCTGCACGAGAGCTGCCGTTCCTACCGGCACGGTACTCTTGTTGACAACGATGCGCGGATGGGTAACATCAAGTTCGTTGAGCAGTTCGGCCACACGGTTTGCAGCAGAGATCACCATATCGAGATCTGCCTGACCATCCTTACCCGGGGGGGTCGGCAGACACAACATCAGGAACTCACACTCCTGAACGGCAACTCTCAGGTCGAGCGAAAAGCGGATTCGTCCTTCTCGGATGGTCCGGTTAAGGACAACGTCTAGCCCCGGCTCATAGATCGGCACATCCCCGCGCTTCATGCGCTCGATCTTAGCAGGATCGACATCAATGCAGAGAACATCATTGCCGACGTCAGCAAGGCAGGCACCTGTGACAAGACCGACGTACCCCGTACCGATGACTGCGACCTTATGCGACATGAAACGTCTTTCCTAGGAATGTTCGTTGACTTGCGCCGCGCCAATGGTGGTTACACCATTAGCAGGCGGACAGCAAAAATGAGCACGATGAGCATCGTGACCAACAGTGCGATCTTGATGAGTTTCTTGATCACCGACAGCACGAGACCGATCACCAGCAGGATCACTATCAGCTGGACAAAATCGGGAGCCGTGGAATAGAGCGAGAAGATAGTTGCTATCATCGGTAGTTAACCAGAAACGTGATCACACCCTCCATCTCGGTCGGCGAGCTCAGCCGATTGAATCTCCATCGCATGAGTGCGGCAATGGCGGCCTGCTCGACCATGCGGCTTCCACCCTTCTTTTCCGGCCAGGCCATGGTGACCTCTCCGTTTGGAGCCACGCGGAAGCGGATCTTGATCTTGGTGTCAAGGATACCCGGTGGAAACGTCGGTATGACCTTGGTCACCACCGTGCGGTTTCCACCACCGCCCCAGTCGATATCACCAAAGCCGTCTCCCTTGCCCCTTCCCACTCCAAGCTCACCAAGTCCTGTACCGTCATCGACACCCCTGGCCGAGCCGATCGCCTGGTCGGCCGGAGATTCATCGTTGTTCTTTCCACCTTTTCCGGCCTGCTCCGTGGGAATGAACCGTGTTGCCAGTGCCGGATCGGTGGCCGACTTGGCATTGCCTGCGCTGCTCTTGACTGCATCCACCAGAGGGTTCTTTGATTCGGCGCCGCGCTGGGCAGCCCCTTCAGCCGTGAGATTTCCCTTGCGCATGCCGGTTCCGTCGCCGCTGCCGAGAACCAGCAGCGTCACGGGCGTGGCCCTTGGAATGAGGATCGGATCGGTCTCAAACCTGGTGCAGGTAAGGAACGACAGAATGATGCCCATGATCAGCAGAGCACCGATAAAGCCCCGAACGGTGTTCGGACTCCAGTTCAGTCGGATGCTGATCGTCGGCTGATCGACGCGTCGTGTCATCGCACCCGATCGACCCACGCATTGCGATACCCGCGCTCGATGGCAGCCTGTTCGGCTTCTTGACGTGTGGCATAGCGACCAAAACGCACGCGGTACCAAACCGCCCCCTTCTGTGTCACGGGCTCAATGCGCCCGTCGGCGATATTCCGCGATTGCAGCTGCTGAAGCCACTCGTCGGCATCATCAATCGAGGGGCTGGAATGCACCTGAACAACCCACTGCGCGCCGGTCGCGTCGGCCGACTTCGTGGTCTTGAGTGATGGCGCAGGGGGCGAAGCAGCATCAGGCTGGCGCGTGCTGGAACGCGGTGCCGACTGCGGTGCCGACTGCGGTGCCGACTGCGGACGTGGCGTTGACTCCGAGACGTCTTTGCGGCCTTCAGCCTGCTGGCTGATTGGCTTCCTTGCCGTGGAGCCATCAACCCGCTGCGGCCTTGTTGAAGCTGGGGCAGGCGCCGGAGGCACCGTGTCGGGGGCCGGCTGCGTGGCCGCCGAAGCAGCATCAGTCGCTTCCGATGCCGATGGGTCGCGTGGGCTTTCCTGCGCAGCACTCTGCGGCTGCTCATCAGCCGGCATCTCGGTCTGCGCCGCTTGTGAGCTACCATCGTTAGAGGCCGGACGTGAAAAGAAGTACACCGAGATACTTATGACGCTGATGACAAACAGCAGCAGCGCAATGATCACCAGCGATGTGGAACCGCGTTCGTTGCGTTCGCGGTCCAGACGTTCACGGCGTCCCCCGCCGGGCGCCGGATTGCTCAGTCCACTAACGGGTTCGACACGCACCCTCCCGCCCGGAGGGGGCGGAATATGCGTGCTGCCAGCTTCCGGGGGAGCTTCCGGGGGAGCTTCCGGGGGAGCTTCCGGGGGAGTCGACTCAACCTGTTCGTTCACGAGTTCAGAAGAAGCTTCTGCAGACGGCTCATGAGCAGATTCCTGACGTCGGAATCCATCCTCCGGCGTGCTGATTTCGTCGTCGTCCCACACGGGATCTTTTGTGTCCATAGGTCAGAACTTCCAGAGTAGTCCAATGCTGGCAAAGATACCCCGACCGCGGTAGTTGTTCCAGAGCACCACGTTGCTGTTGACAAGGTTCTCTCCGGTAAGCTGCACGTCAAAGGCTTGATCAATGGAGTAGACCACCGAGACCCGAAGATCGACGAAGGCGTCCACGGTTCTCGTGTTGGCAAGGTCCGTCCACCGCTCCCCTACGTACACAAGCGTCAGCGTCGACCGCAGGTCGTGCGTCCACATGCGTTCATAGGCGATCGTAGCCTGAGCTGATGGCACGTATGTCTGTGCCTGCGATGAATCGGTGACTGCCGACATCAAATTGAAATCGCCCATGAGGATATCACGGGGCGAAAGTGCAAGCGTTCCCTCAATTCCAGCCCTTACAACCGTCACTGACCGGAACGTCGGACGGAACCTGCCATCGGTGGCGTCCTCCCAGACCAGTTCGCGGGCCGTCGAGCGGACCTCCAGCGACCCCATCAACGACGTCGAAACGCTCGGCGTATAGTGCAACGAGGCCAGCGCGGCAATGCGGTCATAGGCGTGATCGATCACGGCAGAATCGAGCACATAAGGGTTGATCCTCGCAAACGCGGCGTAGGATGAGCTTCGCATGCCGCTAGAAAGCTCCATGCGAAAGATCGAATGCGTCCACGGCGACGTCTCGGCCGTGGCCCGCAGGGCCAGTCCGATCCGATCCTCACCCGACGTCGCCACGGCATACTGCGGCGCAGCCAATGCCGCAACGGCCCACGCACCGGAGCGCAGACGCAGCCCGTAGCCGGCCTCGAAGAATGAGTAGGACGAACCGCTCAGAGACTGCATGCGCATGTCGACGTTCAATGAAGAATGCAACGGCGAACCGAGCCACGCCAGCGAGACGTTCGCAGTAAGTGCGTTATCCGTGGCCGCCTCTGACGGGAGTGAATCGCCACTCGGTGTATCGAGTCCAAGTCGCGACCAACCGAATGCTCCGATCACGGCAACGCTGTCGATCTTGGCTTCGGTGGTTACGGCGGCATTCAGCGTAAGCGTACTCCGATCTCGAATCGAAGTTGTGTCGCCGTATAGCGCATAGGACTGATGCCGCACGCGCAGGTCAGTCTCGGTCAGCCCCTTGCCGAAAAAGAGGAACTTCTCCGGCGCAACGTACGAACTGTTGAGTCGTGCCTGTGCCGTGGTGTATCCCGAGCCGTCGATCCAGCCCTGCGAATGCTCAAGTCCTCCTGCCACGTCGAGCGTGTAGCCACCAGAACGCGTCGAGTATCCGGCCAGTACCGAGGGTGTTAGGTACGCGCCGAGGTCGGCGGCAACATATCCGGGCACCATGCGATCGGAGCGCGAGAAAAGTGGCAGGGGGCGAAGTGCAGCAAGAGGCGGCGGGAGCTTCTCGGTCGGATTCAGCGAATCAAGCTCCTTCAGCGAAAATGTGGGCGGCTTGGACGGAAGGTTCTTCGCACCGGCGGCTACGTCCACGACGGCCTTACCGGTGACGAGAAAGTCCGGCAGCTCGAGCGGCGCATTGGGCTGCGGAGCCGGAGGAGTCTGAGCGCGGATGATCGTTGCCCCGAGAGTGAGCACCATCAAGAGCACCATCATCTGAACGAGGATCATCGAAATGCGGTTCATCGGCGACCTCCGGCGAGTCTCTTCAGGCGAGCCTGGGCCGTCTTCCCATAGTCATCATCGGGACGCAGCGTTAGCACGGTCTGGTAGGTCGAAGCTGCATCGGGCTTACGGCCAAGTGCTTCGTAACATTCTCCGAGTGACAGCATACTGAGCGTGTACCAGTCTTCAATGCCGGCATAGTCATCGCGCACACGCTCAAAGTACCCCACCGCCATCGTGTGATTCTTTTCGCGCACGTAGGATGCTCCCAGATCATAAAGTACGTTAGCTACGATCAGCGGCGCATCAGTGCGCTGCGCCAGCATGTTTAGATGAAAACGTGCGCTGTCGAGTCGGCCCATACGACGGTGCAGCTGCGCCAGCTTGTAACGTGCCTGAGCTCCATACTCCGTTGCTGGGAAGCGATCGGCCGTCTGCTGATATGTCAGCAGGGCCCTCGAGGTGTCCTCACGCATGCGTGCGTGTTCGGCAAGCTCATACCCGGCCAGGGATGCCGCCGTCGTATCGGAAGCATCCGAAAAGATGATGAGGTAGACCGAATCGGCCGCTGCCGTGTTTGCCGTACGCGCGTAGTACTCGGCAAGGTCCATCGATGAGTTCACCACGAATCGGCTCTTTGGATCACGTCGGCCGATCGAAGAAAATGCAGCGATGGCCTGCGGCAAGTCGTTCATTGACAGGTAGGTTTTGCCAAGCAGATACATCGCCTCATCGGACCGCTGCGCCGAAGGGTAGGACTTCAGATAGGCCTGAAGCTCACCCGCGGCATTGGGGTAGTTCTTCCCGGAGTAGAAGATCTCGGCCTTCTTCCAGGAAAACTCCTCGGCAGCCAGTGACTGTGGATTAGCCCGTATGAGCGTATCGAGCACCACCAGTGCTTCTTCGGTGCGCCCCTGCCCTACAAGCACGTCCTGAAGACTTCGGGCGGCCTCGGTGGCAAGAGGGTGCGATGGGAATCTCGCCATCACATCTCGATACGTCGTAATGGCCGCGTCGATCTCCCCGAGATTAAAACGTGCGTCACCGATAGTATACAAGGCGCGCACGGCATGGTCGCCATCGGGATAGGCCTGCAGAAGCCGCTCGAATTCGACCACTGCTCCGGCATCATCCTGCTGCTGAAATGCTACCCAGCCGATGAGGTACAGCGCATCGTCAGAGAGTCGACTCTTTGGGTAGCGCTGCACAAAGGCCCGCATGAGCTCGACCGCACGCGCGAGCTCACCGGCTCGGTACGAGGCCTGACCTGCCTGAAAGGCAGCATACTGGCCTTCATCGGAGCTCGCATCGCGCCGCGCGGCCTGTTCGTACTGACCGGCGGCGGCTGAGAACTGCTTTGCAATGTAGAGTCCGTCGGCACGCCGCACCATGGCCTCGGTGGCATATGCCGACGAAGGATAGGTCGACAAGAGCTCTCCAAACACCTTCGACGATCGGTCAAAGTCACGCCGACGGAAGTGCGTCCACGCAAGACCATACATCGCCTCTTCACGACGTGAACTCGCCGTATACCGGCGCACGACCTCTTCGTAGAGCTCCTGAGCATTCTTTAGCAGATCTTCTCTGTACATCGCCTCGGCCAGCCAGAACGTGGCCTCGTCACGCCGTGCGTCGTTTGGGTGATTGCCCAGAAAATCCGTCAGCGCGGCGATGGCCTGTCGCGCTGTGCCGGCCTGCACAAAGCAGATCCCACGGTGCAGACGTGTATCGGCAAGGTAGCGCGATCGCAGTGGGACAAGCTCCTCTTTGGCTTCCATAGCGATCTTTTCTGCCCGCTCCAGGACCGTGGCTGCTCGCGACCATTGCTGCCTATGCATCAAAGCGCTGCTGAGTAGGATCTGCGCCCGTAACAGCGTGGAGGCATCCGGTGCCTGGCGCTCGGCGCGTTCGAGAGACTTGACGGAACGTTCGAAGTCGCCGCGCTCGTACTGGGCCTGGCCGACCTCGATCAGTGCCTGAGACTTGTATGGGTAGCCCCCTGAAGAGGCAAGAGCTGCAAAATCCCGTTCGGCATCGGCTTGATGTCCCAGTCTTTTCAGGCTCAGGGCACGATAAAGCAAGGCCTGATGGCGCGTGTCAGAGGCGTCGTCGACGTCGCCGACGACGATCGCATCGTAGTGCCGGAGAGCCGAATCGGCGCGCCCTAAGTGAAGGTGTGCGTAGCCAGCCGTCAGATGCGCCACCCAGCGATAGGCCGACGACGGCCGGCGGTGAAGGAAATCGTTGCATGTGTCGATCGATCGCTGATAGAGTCCGGCCTGAGCCAACGCCTGCAGGCGCACCACCGGCACGAGATCACGTGCCGACGTGTCAACAACGGCCGGCGAAATCTGTCCCACCGCGCGGGCAAGAGCCGAGTCGATACCGTTGAGTAGATCTATTGATCGCACGGCCTGACGCTTGCCGAGCGAGATCACGGCCTGGCGCACACGCGCGGTCACCGCAAGCGGGTGCCGGGGGTGCTTTGTCCAAACATCGGCATAGGCTGCATACGCTTCGGACTGCTGGTTGTTCTGTTCGTAGACCTGTCCGATAGAAAAGCGCGCCTGCGCCGCCAGGTCATCTTCGCCGGAAGTGGTCTTCTGGTAGGCAGCCATCGCACGCTCGAGCTCTCCCAGGTGCGCCAGTGAGGTGGCCTGCCAGAAGGTCGCCATTTGACCAATCCGCAGGTAGAGAGAGTCACCCGTGCGCAGCAGAGCATCATTGCAAAGGACAGCCGCCTGTTCACAGAACATAGCCCCGCTGCGCTGATCGCCATCTTCGAGAGCCATAAAGCCCCGTTCGAGCATCGCCGCTGGGGCAAGGGGCGATGTGGCGCGCCGCTCGGTGAAATCCGTAAGTCGACGCGATGCGCCGAGGCGGTTTTCGCGACGCCGATCGATCTCCGCCCTATCGACGAATACGCGGTCAGCCGAGGCCGTGCGCGCCCAGTCCGCTGCAAAGCTTCGCAGTCGCTCGAGGGAGCGCTGCAGTAGAGCCTGATCAAGATAACTGTGCGACTGCCGGGCGATGACAGCGCTCGGCAGTGTGGGCGTGATAATGTCCTGAGCCTGCAGGCCGGATGCGGCGAGCACGCACGACATCATGATCATCGCACAACGAATGATCGACATGCCAGTCGGAAGTCCCATTTTTCCTCAAATGCTGCAGAGCAAATCTACGAACTCCACCGTCATGCTTTGGCGACTCGGGGCGTAGATTTGCACGTGCAGAAAATCGACGACAGCCCAGATAACGTAGTGTACAACGTCATGCTGTACTATCAGTTTGTGCCCATCGAAGACCCGGAGGCGTTTGCCGACGAACATCGGCGCTTGTGTGTCGATCTCGGGCTCAAGGGTCGAATTCTCGTAGCACCCGAGGGGCTCAACGGGACCGTCTCCGGCCCCGCTGAATCCTGCACGGCCTATCGGCAGCAGCTGAGTGCTGACCCGCGCTTTGCCTCGATGGTGTTTAAGGTTGATGAGGTACGCGAACACGCCTTTGAAAAAATGTTTGTCCGCGTGAAGAAGGAACTTGTGACCTTTCGCGCCGATCTTCCTTCGGACCCCAACGAGATCACCGGCAAGCGCCTGTCCCCCGTCGAGTGGAAGGAGTTTATCGATCGACAGGATGTGATCATTCTCGATGGGCGCACAGACTACGAGTTTGACATCGGTCACTTCCGCGGAGCTATTCGTCCAGACGTCGCGTCTTTCCGCGAATTCCCGGAATGGATCCGTACGCACCTCGCCGATGCACGCGACAGACCTATCCTGACCTACTGCACCGGCGGCATTCGCTGCGAGAAACTCACATCCTTCATGCTGCGCGATGGGTTCACGGAAGTCTATCAGCTCGATGGCGGCATTGTGACCTACGGGAAAGACCCCTCTACGCAGGGGGCTCTGTGGGACGGATTATGCTATGTCTTCGATGAGCGCGGAACGGTCGAGATCAACCATACCGATGATCGCAGGGTTGTGGGCCGCTGTCATCATTGCGGCGACCCGACAGAGCGGTACGTTGACTGCCGCAACTACCGATGCCATCTGCAGCATCTTGCCTGCGAGCCGTGCGAACGTCAGTTCAATGGCGCGTGTTCTATCGCCTGCATGGATGCACCGGAACGACCTCGGTATCCCGGGCAGCCCCCTCGCATCAGTACTGTCACCGAAGACCACGTAAGGCAAGCATGAGCAAGCTTCTTGAACAGATCGATCAGGCCGTAACCGCCATCCGTGGCGCCACCGCCTCCAGCCCGCGCATCGGCATCATCCTTGGCACGGGGCTTGGCGCTCTGGTCTCGCGCATCGAGATCGATGTGACGATCGCCTACGAGAGCATACCGAACTTTCCGGTCAGTACCGTTGAGTCCCACTCGGGACGTCTGGTGTTCGGACGTATCGGTGGACACGAGGTGGTGGTCATGCAGGGACGTTTCCATCAGTACGAAGGCTATTCCCTGCAGCAGGTCACCTTCCCGGTACGCGTCATGAAGGCCCTTGGCGTATCCGTGCTGATCGTCTCCAATGCCTGCGGTGGCCTCAATCCGCTCTACCGGCGCGGCGACCTAATGCTGATCGATGATCACATTAACCTTCTGGGCGACAATCCCCTGGTTGGACCGAACGAGCCGAGTCTTGGCCCGCGCTTCCCGGATATGAGCGAGCCGTATTCGCGGCGTCTTCTGCAGATCGCCGAACGCTGTGCCCTGGAACGCGCACAGAAGGTGCACCGGGGAGTGTACGTGGCCGTCACGGGACCGAATCTCGAAACCCGCGCAGAGTATCGGTTTCTTCGACTGATCGGCGCTGACGTCGTGGGCATGAGCACCGTACCCGAGTGCATCGTTGCCCGTCACATGGACATGGAAGTGCTCGGTATCAGCATCATCACCGATGAGTGTTTTCCCGATGCGCTACAACCTGTGCACCTTGAACACGTCTTGGAAGCCGCGGCGATAGCCGAGCCCATTCTGACGAATCTTGTCACTGATGTCATCACCTCGCTACCATGAGCATACGAAATCTTGCCCTCTTTGCGGTCCTAGGCGCTCTGCTCACATCCTGTAGTCCGGATGAGCCCCTTATCAACTCCTTTGATGACCGCTGGCGACTGGTCCTGAGCAATCAGCGCGGAGAGGTCCTGGTGCAGCCGATACCTGCCGATGCGGGTGCAGTGCTGGCATGGTCCGACGGTGCCGATTCGGCACGTTACAAGCTCGAGAGGTTTCGTGATCGCATTTATCTGCTTCACAGCAGTCGCCCGTGGATCGTGGTCTTTGATGCCGACACCGTGCGCGCACTGGATACGATCGATCTTGGCAGCGACCCTGCACAGTCGATCGCCTTCGCCAATGCCACGACAGCATATGCAACAGTGCCGGCGCAGCGCAGCGTGCTTGTCATCGACCTGACGGTCAATACCCTAGCCCGCAGTATTGCCATGCCTAGCAGGCCGATGAACATCGCCGCGAATGGCAATCAGCTCTGTGTGACGTTGCCCGACACCAATGCCGTTGCCATCCTCGACTCACGGACGCTCAATGTAGAGCGCGTGATCCCGACGGCTGCCGTGCCGTGGTTTGTCGGGTCGGACCCCAATAGCTCTCTGTTTTGCATCGTTAGCCTCGGGTCAGGCAAGGTCGACGCCAATGCTGCATCGGCCGCCACAATGCAGTTTGTCGATGCAAATGTGCGGTCCATTTCGGCGGCTCTTGAGATCACACCCCGATCGGGATCGGCCGCGCAGGTTGTACCGACCGGACTTGCCGTGACGTCAACGCAGATCGCCTTTGTTTCGACGCAGTTCGGTCTGTTCCGCGTCAGCCTCCGAACGCGCAATCGTGTTTCGCCAACTCTGAGCGAGAAGTTTGCCGGCATCGTGTTCAACGACGCACGTGCAGAGCTCATCGGTCAGGTCAGCGCCGCACAGGGGGCTGTGCTGATCTACAACAACGGCACCGATGCGCTGCTGCAGCGTGTGCCGGTAACCTCGCCGGCCACATCCATGGTGGGAATTCCTCGGTGACGCTCCAGGCGCTGATTGCTTCGGCACAAACGAGCCGTCGTCGGATAGCCTTCGCTGACGCGCACGACGAACGTGTGATCGAGGCAGTGCGCTCATGCGCCGAACGGGGCGTCTGTCACGCCGTCGTTGTGGCTGCTACTGCCGCTGATGTCGAAGACATCCGTCGGACAATGCAGGGTCTCGACGTTTCCATCGCCAGCTGCGATGAGTATGCCGAGCTCACCACCCGACATCTACTCGGGCGCCGCTCGGAAAAGGGGCTAACGGCCGAACAGGCTCGAACGCTTGCTCATGATCCATTGTACGTGGCAGGTACGCTCGTTGCCAGCGGCGCGGTAGACGCGGCGCTGGCAGGCTCTGCGTCCTCGACGCCAGATGTGGTTCGAGCGGCATTATGGACCGTTGGCATGCGCGCGGATGTCTCGACGGTCTCGAGCTTTTTTCTCATGCTCTGGCCCGAGCGCTCGATGATTTATGCCGATTGTGGCGTCGTGCCTGAGCCGACGTCTGAGCAGCTTTCCGATATCGCACTGTCGGCGGCCGAAAACTATCGACGCATCATGCAGGGCGAGCCCCGCGTTGCGTTCCTGAGTTTCTCCACCAAGGGCAGTGCGCGGCATGAGCGCGTCGAGCATGTATGCAAGGCCTTCGACCTGTTTCGTCAGTCGCATCCGCATATCGTCGCCGACGGAGAGCTGCAGTTCGATGCCGCCTTTGTGCCCGAGGTTGCGCACCGTAAAGCACCCGATTCGCCCCTTGCAGGTTCGGCCAACGTGATGATCTTTCCCGATCTGGACGCCGGCAATATTGCCTACAAGATCACCGAACGTCTCGGCGGTGCCACCGCCCTTGGACCCATCCTGCAGGGACTTCAGAGACCCTACTGCGACCTGTCACGGGGCTGTTCGGTAAGCGACATTGTTCACGTGGCCGCCATCACGTCGCTCATGTGCGATTGATAAGCCGTTCGAAGTCGCTATCGGAAAGCTCATACTTGGCCGAGCAGTACTGGCAGACGAGTTCACGATGACCATCCTTCTGCATCTGCACGATCTCCTCGACGTTCAGCGTCATGAGAGCCGATGTGAAACGATCAAGTGAGCAGCGACAGAAGAAGTCCACTGGCGAGGATGCTATGACCTCAATGTCGGTTGGCATGATCTGCTGCAGAATATCCTTCGGAGTGTACCCCGAATCGGCATATGCGCTCAGCCGGTCGAGATAATCGATGGCATCATAAAGCTTGAAGATGTCCTCGGCACGCGCACCCGGCATTGCCTGCACCACAAGCCCCACACTCTGACGGATCTCATCTGCGTCGAAAGCAACATCGATGACAAAGGCCGACGGGATCTGCTCCGACTGCGTGAGATAGTATCCGAGATCGCTGGTCACATCGCCGCGCCGCAGTTCGACGATTCCCATGACGGGTTCATACTCGCCGTAGACTACTCGTTGCACGCGTAGAAGTCCCTTGCCAAGGGGCGTAGCACGATCTGCAACCGGATTACGATTGAGCGTGATGTAGCCCCGCACCTCTCCGACCTGCATCGCCTCGGCCGTAACCGAGCGCACAATACCATCACCTTCGAGCGACACCACTATGCGCTCCTCGCCTTTGAGGAACGAGGCCATCAGCGCAGCTCCCGTGATGGTACGGGCAAGCACCATTGCCGCCATCGCGTCGAGCCCGTGGCGCTCGTGCGCCGTGCGCACCGACGTGGTGTTGTGAATCACGGCAGCACGAAATGTTCCGTCGGTGGTGATCGCGCGTGTTACACGGTCGCGATGGGCCCAGAGTTTCTTGACCGGGTCAGTCATTGATCTGCTTTCGAAGTTCTGTCAGGAGCTGAAGCGCATGCATGGGTGTCGTAGTGTCAAGGTCGAGCCCCCTGATCGTCTGCCGAATGACGTCATCTTCGACCATGAAGAGCGTCGGCTGATACGAAGCTGGCGGTGCCGGAGCTGCCACAGCAGAGCGGGTTGTGCCGGCATGCATCGATTCGAGTTTCTGCAGCACCATCTGCGCCGCGGTGATGACCTCGGCTGGCATTCCTGCCATAGCAGCAACGTGGATACCGAATGAGTGGTCCGTGTGACCCGGAACGACTCTATGTGTAAAGAGCACCTGAGAGTCGACCTCGCGAACTTCAACGTGAAGATTCTCGATACGCTCGAACTGCTCCTTGAGATCCGTCAACTCATGGTAGTGCGTTGCAAACATGGTCTTAGCGCCAATGCGGTCATGGATAAACCGCGCAATAGCCCAGGCGATCGATATACCGTCATACGTTGCCGTTCCGCGTCCAACTTCGTCGAGTAGGATCAAACTGCGCCGCGTGGCGTTGTTGAGGATGTTGGCGCTCTCCTGCATTTCAACCAGGAACGTGCTCTCTCCGGCAAGGATATTATCCTGCGCGCCAACACGCGTAAAGATCCGGTCGGTCAGCGGCACGAGTGCCGACGCGCTTGGCACGTAAGAGCCGATATGTGCCAGAAAGACGATCAATCCCACCTGGCGCAGATAACTGGACTTGCCCGACATGTTGGGTCCGGTAATGATCTGGATCTGACGTTCCGTTACATCCATCACGACCGAGTTGGCTACGTATCGCTTACCATGATCAAGGATGCGCTCGATCACCGGATGGCGAGCATCAACAAGCTCAAGACGGGTTCCATCATGAACTTGTGGGCGGCAGTAGTCGTACTCGACAGCGACGGTGGCAAAGCCGCTAAGAACATCGAAGATCGCCAGACGCTGGGCCGTCTGCTGGATACGTTCTCCATGAGCGGCGATTGCCGCACGCAGTCCGGCAAGAAGTTCCGTCTCCAGCGCACGGACGCTTTCTTCGGCCGTCAGGATACGCTGCTCAAGCTGCTTAAGCTCCGTGGTCGTGTAGCGCTCGGCATTGGCCAGCGTCTGACGCCGCTCATAGTGCTCAGGCACACGCGATGACTGGGCGTTGGACACTTCAATGTAATAACCGAAGACCGAGGTGAATCCGACTTTCAGGGAGGTGATACCCGAGGCTTCGCGCTCGCGTTGCTGATACTCGGCGATCCATTGCTTGCCATTATGCAAGGCGTTCGATGCCTGGTCTAGGTCATCACTGTAACCGCCACGAAACATCCCCCCGGTACCGATGGCCACAGGGGGCTCTTCTGTCAGTGCATTCTTGAGAAGTTCACGGACGTCATCATGACAGTTAATACCTCGCAGCAGATCGCGCACCGATTCGTTGCCATCGCCCGAGGCCAGAGCCACCAGCGGGGGTAGCTGCTCCAACCCCCTGCGCAGAGCTCCAAGGTCGCGCGCCGTCGCGCGTGCAGTCATGATCTTCGTTAGTAGCCGTTCGACATCCCCGACACCCGAGAGCAGCTCGCGGGCCTGACGGTTGATCTCGGCAGCGGCAACGAGTCCGTCGACCACCTCAAGGCGCTTGTTGATGCGGGCCGCATCGGTCAGTGGCGTCTGAATCCACCACCGCAGCAGACGCGCACCCATCGGCGTGCACGTTCGGTCGATGTACTGCACGAGAGCACCCGAAGCCCCTTGTCCGGACATCGTTGAAGTGATCTCGAGATTCCGCCGCGTGGCTGCATCGAGCACCATCACGTCGTCCGACCGAAGTGCGTGAACGGCCGTGATCTGTCGAAGCGCACCGCGCTGCGACTGCCCAACATACTGCAGCGTCACGCCGGCGGCAATGATGCCGCTCGGGTGCGTGTCGAGTCCATACCCCTTCAGGGTTTGCGTGGCAAAGTGCTCCAGAAGATGCCTCTGCGCCGCAGCGGCTTCGAAATGCCATTCCTCCAGACGCGACAGCGAGGGCACCGGCTGGAGCTGGCGCACAAGCGGCTCCCAGAGGTCCCGGTCTTCTTTGCTCACAAGGATCTCAGCTGGCTTGAATGCCTCGACCAGCGACAGGATCCTGTCGGCCGGCACATCCCCTGCCGTGAACGAACCCGTCGAGACGTCCATCACCGCCAGACCCCATGCCCCGCGCTCCGAGCGCGGAGCAACCAGGCAGGCCAGGAAGGTGTTCGTCGATGCTTCAAGGATCTTGTCGTAGAGAACAACGCCGGGCGTGACCACCTCAACAACATCGCGCTTGACCAGCCCCTTGGCAAGCTTCGGGTCTTCGAGCTGTTCACAAACGGCCACGCGGTGTCCGGCTGCGACCAGCTTCGGCAGATAGGTATCAAGCTGATGGTGCGGAAAGCCGGCTAGAGGGATATCGCCGGCAGCTCCATTGTTGCGCTTGGTCAGCGTTATGCCACAGGCCTTGGCCGTGGTGATAGCATCGTCACCAAACGTTTCGTAAAAATCCCCGAGACGGAACAGCAGAACCATGTCGGCATGCTTCTGCTTGATCGTGCGGTACTGCCGCATCAGTGGGGTCTCGGACGTCGATTTCACGGCGCAAAACTACGAACAGTGCGCCAGCTGGGGGATCAGTCACATCTGATTGTGGAACTTGCTATATTTGCCATTCCTCAGGGAGAGGTGGCCGAGTGGCTGAAGGCAACGGTTTGCTAAACCGTCGTAGTGGTAATAACCGCTACCGAGGGTTCGAATCCCTCCCTCTCCGCACACTGAAGCCCCGTGTCCCGTACGCGGGGCTTTTTTCGTCCATGCCAGATGTACGCACCATACGGACCATCATCACCAACCGCAAGGCCCTCTTCGAGTACGAAGTCCTTGACCGGTTCGAGGCAGGTATTGCACTGATGGGTACGGAGGTTAAGTCCCTGCGTGCCGGCAAGGTGAGCCTGGCCGATGCATACGCGATGTTCCCCGACCGCAAGACCGACGAGTTGTTCCTTGTCGGTCTTCATATCAACCCGTACGATTTCGGTCACCGTGAAAACCACGAGCCCCTTCGCAAACGTAAGCTCCTGCTTAAACATCATGAGCTGCGTCGCCTGCGTGAGGGCATGGAGGAAAAGGGGCTTACCGTAGTCCCGCTGAGTATCTATTTTTCCGGCCCGTACGTAAAGGTTGAACTCGGCCTGGTGCGTGGCAAGAAACTTTACGATAAGCGGGCGGCAACCAAGGACCGGGAACTGAAGAGAGAAATGAAGAGAGTGACGAGTGACAAGTGACGAGTGACAAGTGACGAGTGACGAGTGACGAGTGACGAGTGACGAGTGACAAGTGACGAGTGACGAGTGACAAGTGACGAGTGACAAGTGACAAGTGACGAGTGACACTGAACATTTTTGTTGAACATGAAAACCCTCAAAGAACAGTTTGACATTCTTTCTGACGGCGCTGTTGATCTTCTGCCGCAGGAGGACTTCATGCGAAAGCTCGAGCGGAGTATTGCCACCGGCAAGCCACTTCGCGCGAAGTTGGGGCTGGATCCGAGCAGGCCGGACATCCATATCGGCCATGCCGTAGTTCTCAACAAGCTGCGGCAGTTTCAGGATCTGGGCCATACGGTGGTGCTGATCATCGGCGATTTTACGGCGATGATCGGTGACCCCACGGGCAAGTCCAAGACGCGGCCGGCGCTGACGCTGGACGAGACCCGTGAGAACGGCAAGACCTATGTCGAGCAGGCGGCGAAGATCCTTGATATGTCGCGCACAGAGGTGGTGTACAACTCACAGTGGCTTGATTCGATGTCCTTCCGTGACGTCATTACGCTGTCGGCCAAGTACACCGTGGCTCAGCTGCTCGAACGCGATGACTTTACCAAGCGCTACCGCTCCGGTGAGCCGATCAGTGTTCACGAGTTTCTCTATCCCCTATCGCAGGCCTATGACTCCGTTGCCGTGCGCAGCGACATAGAACTTGGCGGTACGGATCAGAAGTTCAATCTTCTCGTCGGCCGCGAGATCATGAAGGCCTACGGACAGGAACCGCAGTGCATCCTGACGATGCCGATCCTGGAGGGGACCGACGGCGTGGAGAAGATGAGCAAGTCGCTCGACAACTACATCGCACTGACCGATTCGGCGAAGGACATGTTTGGCAAGACCATGTCGATACCGGATACGCTCATTGCCCGCTACTTCCGCTATGCTTGCTTTGCTGCCGGCGATGACGTGGCCCGCATGGAGTCCGAGCTGGCAGACGGCACGCTGCATCCGCGCGCTGCCAAGGTGCAAGTATCGGGCAGTCTTGTCGACCGATATCACGGCGAAGGATCCGGCAAGGAAGCCCTGGCGGAGTTCGAACGGGTGTTCGTGAAAAAGGATGTCCCCGATGTGATCGAAGAGATGGTGCTCGAAGGGACGCCCCTGGACATCGTAACGATCCTTACTTCCGCCTCCATGGCGCAATCAAAGAGCGAGGCCCGCAGGCTGATCCAGCAAGGGGGCGTTTCGATCGATGGAACCAAGATCACCGATCCGGCCGCATTGATCGACCTGCAAGTGCCGGTGATCCTGCGCGTTGGCAAGCTGCGATTTCTTCGGATCTCCGGACGATGATGCTTCACGTGGTCGACGCCGGTGCGGCAAGGGGCGAAGACAACATGCGTCTCGACGTGGAGCTTGCCGATCGCGTCCGAAGCGGCGCGGCTGCGGCAACCATGCGACTTTATACGTGGGAGCCCTGGTGCGTTTCTCTCGGTAAACATCAGCCCCGTAGCGCCGTGGTTCAATCAGACATCGAAGCACGAGGATTTGATCTCGTGCATCGACCAACCGGTGGACGCGCCGTGCTGCACGCTGACGAGGTAACATACTGCGTCTGCATACCGGTGGTGGACATCCTGGAAGCGCGCCGGTTATACGCCGAGATTCATACCCTTCTGTACGGGGCGCTGCGGCTGATTTCGCCTGAACTGATGTTCGCGGCCATTGATTCCGATCTGCGCACGCACTATGCCTCGAGCGGCCCCATGGGTCAGGCGTGTTTCACTTCACATGCGCGGACGGAGATACTCTGGCACGGACGCAAGGTTGTCGGCTCGGCCCAGCGCGTGATCGACGGCGTCTTGCTGCAGCACGGGTCTATCCTCTGCGGCGTTGGCCACGAGCAGCTGGCCGATGTGGTCAGTGCCACCAATGCTGAGCGGGAGCAGCTGCGACACACCATGACCGGCTCGAGCGCCACACTAAGTCAGGCGGCCGGCAAAACCGTTACGGCCCGCGAAGTTCTCGACGTGATCGCATCGAACGTCGCCCGAACGCCGATCAGCGGACCGCTTCTCGCGGACGCGCAACACTGATCCCCGTCCACGAGTCAATCCGGGACACAACATCGGCGAGGTAGCCGTCGAGGATGACCTGCTTCTTTGTCGACGAGGCATGCATCAGGCGTGCCCGGTTGCCTTCGCGCACCACGATGCCGGTGTGTGCATAGTCAAGACCCTTCTTTGACGTCACGATCGCGATGATGTCACCATCCTTGAGCTCTGACTCGATGCGTGCAATGCGGTCTCTGGCGATCACGAACATGGTCGCTCGCTGCAGTCGAGCCTCGATCTCGGCAATTCGGCGCACCGCAGCGGTATCCTGCCGCAGAGCCGGATACAACTGCGGGTGGGTCGACATGAAGTCGACCTTCATGCTCATCGGCGTGCCGCCAAGTGACTGGCCAACATCCTCCACTACCCCCTTGGCCACATTATCCAGAAACCACTCCGTGGTGTAATGAAGGCGGCTTGTGTAGCCGTCGAGGATCCCGGCGCGGTATCGAGTCTGCGTCACACTCGAGCGCAGATCGTCGAACGAGGTACGTCCACGCTGGAGGTTGCGCGCAAGGTTCAGTACCGTCTCAAAAAAGGTCACGCAGTCAAGTCCGTCAAGACTGATGCGGCAGACCTCGGGTCCATCACCTTCCAAGGTTCCCCCGACATACGGCGTCGTCAGAAGTTCACGTCCAAGTCGTGTCATCAACTGACCAATTGGAAGGCGCGTCCACCCCGAATCCCTGGCCAGGGCTGCGAGCGCATCTGCACGCCGAACCGACGATGGCGTCTGCGCATGGGCGCATGCTGCCAGGGCCAGCACAATGGTAACACTGACGATCGCAACAGTGCGACGGATCATGCGCGTTCGCCCAGCGTGCGGATGCCAACTTCGGCGAGCTGACGATCATCGACGCCCGCGGGACATCCATCCATAAGTGACAGACCGGAGGTTGTCTTGGGGAAGGCGATCACGTCGCGGATGTTCTCTGTCTGACACAGCAGCATCACGAGTCGATCAAAACCGAAGGCAATTCCTCCATGAGGGGGCGCACCGTAACGCAGTGCATTCAGGAGAAATCCGAACTTCAGCTCAGCGTCCTCACGGCTGAAACCCAGCAGGTCGAACATCCGCTGCTGCACCGGATTGGTATGGATACGTATCGATCCGCCGGCAGCTTCATAACCATTGATCACAAGGTCATGCGCCACGGCACGGGCATGCGTTGGGTCGCTGTCGAGAAGATGCAGGTCCTCATTCAGCGGCGCTGTGAATGGGTGGTGACGCGCAATCCAGCGTGATTCTTCTTCGCTGTATTCAAGAAGCGGAAACTCCAGCACCCAGTGGAACGAATATGTTCCCGCGAGCTGATCCAGTATGCCGCAGCGGCGGGCGATCTCGGTTCGCAGAGCGCCACCGATCGTGCAGGCCCGTTCCCACTCACCGGGGAAGAACAGCAATAGATCGCCATCATTTGCGCTTAGCGCCGCACAAATCTGTGTGGCTTCATCACCGGCAAGTTGCTTGGCAAACGAGCCGGAGATCTCGCCGTCGAGCATTTTCAGCCAGGGAAGCCCCTTGGCACCATACTTCTTGGCGTGCTCGGTGAGTTCGTCGATCTGCTTGCGCGAGAAGCTCCCGCATGACGTAGCATTCAGGGCCATCACCACGCCGCCGTCGGAAACAGCAGAGGCAAAGATCCCGAACGAGCTATCCTTGACAACGGACGACACGTCCTGCAGCTC
>CALRYC010000005.1:0-128409 GCA_943372295.1 Chitinophaga pinensis | reverse complement strand
GCGTGGAATCTTCCCCTGTGCGCCGCGATGAGCGCTCTTCCACACGCACAAACGCATCAATCATTTACACTTTTCAGGGGTCAGATCATGAAAACGCAGAATGTCTTCAAGACGCTCGCCATGGTTGCCTTTTCCGCCATCTCGCTCGGTCTTGTTGCCTGCAGCGAACTGGGTTCGAACCCAGCAGAGCCGATGGCCATGTTCAACAACGTCCAGACGACGTTCGATCTCAACGGTCAGCCGGTTGAGTTCACGGATGCCTCGCTTGAGATTCCAATGGAGGTACGTGAGCGCCCAGACACCGCAAAGAAGGGGCCACGTAGCCCGTTCGACCGTCTTCTCGCCTCGTTGAATCTCACGCCAGACCAGAAGGTGCAAGTCGAGCGTTTGCTCGCAGCGCACAAGGACTGTGCAACGGCCGCTCTTGAGGCTCTCAAGACGGCAGAGCGTGCCATCCTCGACCGCGCCAAGGCGGCACGCGAAGAGATCAAGGCTTCTGTAGAGGCCGGTACGATCACCCGCGACGAAGCACGTCAGAAGGTTCGCGATCTGAACAAGGCTACTCGCGAAGCCATCAAGAACCTGCCCGAGCGTGAAGCAGCTCGTGCTGCCCTGAAAGCTTGCGACGATGCATTCCTGGCGCGCCTGAGCTCGATCCTCGACGAAAAGCAAAAGGGCATTCTTGACACGTTCGTCAAGAACCGCGATGCCCGCAACGGCGGTGGACCACGCGGCGGCGACAAGGGCGGAGACCGCGGTGGTAAGGACAGTACAGGTGGACGTGGCCCTGGCGGACGTGGTACCGGCGACAGCACGGGTACCGGCGGACGCGGCTAAGTCGATCGTTTGAATTCAAGATCAGATGCCCATCGTCACTCCGTGGCGATGGGCATCGTCGTAGATTGCAGGTCATGACGCAATTCATAGCCGGATTTGGACGCATCATGCTGTCGATCTTTGCCGAGGTCGGTCAGGTAGCTCTGCTGCTGACCGGAATCATCCGGTATTTTCCGCGGGCGTTCAAAGACCGTCGTCTGGTGCTCGAACAGATGAAGATCGTTGGATCTGACTCACTGCCGCTGGTGGTGCTGGTTGGCTCATTCACCGGCGCTATCGCTGCCTTGCAGGCAACGAATCTCTTTGCCAAGTTCAACCTTATAGGTATTGCCCGCCCCTTTATCGGGGGGTCCATTGCTACAGTGGTGTTTACCGAGCTTACTCCTGTGCTTACGGCACTTGTGATCGCCGGTCGAGTAGGGGGTGCAATTGCCGCGCAGATCGGAACCATGCAGGTGTCGGAACAGATTGATGCGCTGGATTTGATGGCCATCGACAAAAACCGTTATCTCGGCATGCCGCGTGCTCTAGCCGCCGTAACGATGATGCCTGTGCTGGCGGTGTTTTCAAACGTCGTCGCCTTAGTCGGTGCGTACATTCTCACGAGCATCAAGTTCGATTTCAGTGCGGCAACGTTCTTCACGTCGATCCAGCAGTTCTTCAGCATCGAAGAGATCAGCAGAGGCATTGTTAAGTCATTCTTTTTCGGTGGTTTCACCGCCCTGATCGGCTGTCACGTCGGTTTTCGCACCACTGGTGGAGCTGAGGGCGTCGGCAACTCCACCGTGCGGGCCTTCACCATTTCTGCGGCCAGCATCCTTGTAATCGATGCAATTTTCGGTGTCGTGTTCTAGAATCGCGGCCCGTCTGTAGACATAATGACAGATACTGCGTCATACTGGCAGGCGGCTATTGGCATACTGCCATCTTTTCACTTGTTGTCAGCCTCCTAACCATCTAATTTCGCCCCCAACGCCGTAGCTGTTAGCACTCATACACGATGAGTGCCAAACATTCGTCATCGGCGATTATTGAAATGCACAGGCGCGTTTTTTACAACATTATTTGGAGGATCAGTCATGGGTCTAACCCCTCTTCATGACCGGGTGCTGGTCAAGCCGGCGCAAGCCGAAGAAGTCACCAAGGGTGGCATCATCATTCCTGACACGGCCAAGGAAAAGCCAATGCAGGGAACCATCATTGCCGTGGGCGCCGGTAAGCAGTCGGAAGACGGCAAGGTTACGCCAATGGCGGTAACGGTAGGCGATACTGTTCTCTACGGCAAGTATGCCGGCACAGAGATCAGCATTGATGGCGACGATTATCTGATCATGCGCGAAGCAGACATCTTCGGCATCATCAAGTAAGCCCCCTCCCAAACCCACCATTTTGATCAATATCCCCCAACAAGGAAAAAACTACCATGGCAAGCAAGATCATTACGTTTGATGTTGACGCCCGTGCCGCGCTGAAGCGCGGTGTGGATCAGTTGGCAGACGCAGTTAAGGTGACGCTCGGACCCAAGGGCCGTAATGTCGTTATCGATAAGAAGTTCGGTGCACCGACCATCACCAAGGACGGTGTAACTGTGGCCAAGGAGATAGAGCTCGAAGACCCGATCGAGAATCTGGGAGCGTCGATGGTGCGTGAAGTTGCATCAAAGACGAGCGACATTGCCGGTGACGGAACAACGACCGCAACGGTTCTGGCCCAGGCGATCGTAAAGGAAGGTCTGAAGAACGTCACGGCCGGCGCAAACCCGATGGATCTCAAGCGCGGCATTGATATGGCAGTCACGGCCATTCATGAAGGTCTGCGCGAGCTCTCACGTCCGGTTCCAGGCAAGAAGGAGATCGCACAGGTCGGCACGATTTCGGCCAACAATGATTCGACGATCGGTAATCTGATCGCCGACGCGATGGAGAAGGTTGGCAAGGACGGCGTGATCACGGTCGAAGAAGCCAAGGGAACGGACACATCGGTCGACGTCGTCGAGGGTATGCAGTTCGACCGCGGATACCTCTCGCCGTATTTCGTTACGGATGCCGACACCATGGAGTGCTCACTGGAGAACCCATTCATTCTGATCCACGATAAGAAGATCGGTGCTATCAAGGACCTTCTACCGGTTCTCGAGAAGACTGCCCAGGCAGGTCGCGCACTACTGATCATCGCCGAGGATATCGAAGGCGAAGCTCTCGCTACGCTCGTTGTGAACCGTCTGCGCGGCACGCTCAAGATCGCTGCCGTAAAGGCTCCGGGCTTCGGCGATCGCCGTAAGGCCATGCTCGAAGACATCGCCATTTTGACCAACGGAATGGTCATTTCTGAAGAGAAGGGCTATAAGCTCGACGGCGCAACGCTTCAGCAGCTTGGTACGGCAAAGCGCGTCACGATCGACAAGGATAACACGACGATCGTGGAAGGGGCTGGCAGCTCTGATGAAATCAAGAAGCGCATCAACGAGATCAAGTCCCAGATCGAAAAGACCACGAGCGACTACGACCGTGAGAAGCTCCAGGAACGTCTTGCAAAACTCTCCGGTGGAGTTGCCGTTCTCAAGATCGGTGCTGCTACGGAAGTTGAAATGAAGGAGAAGAAGGCTCGCGTCGAAGACGCACTGCATGCAACACGCGCTGCCGTCGAAGAAGGAATCGTTCCAGGCGGTGGAGTTGCCTATCTGCGCACTCTCGGCAAGCTTGAAGGCCTCAAGACCGAGAACAACGACCAGCAGACCGGAATCAACATCATCCGTCGGGCCGTTGAAGCTCCGATCCGACAGATCCTCGACAACGCGGGTCTGGAAAGCTCCGTGATCGTGGCCAGGATCAAGGAGGGCACGGGCTCCTTTGGTTTCAATGCCTACTCCGAAAAGTTCGAAGACCTTCTCGAAGCCGGCGTGATCGACCCTACAAAGGTCGCCCGCGTGGCTCTTGAGAATGCTGCGTCGGTTGCTTCGCTTCTTATCACAACGGAAGCAACGATCGTCGAACGGCCAGAAAAGAAAGAAGCCGCTCCGCATCAGCACGGCGGTGGAATGGATATGTACTGATCTTGCGATCGGTTGTCTCCCAAAGTATCAGCAACGCCCGACCCCATTCTTGGGGTCGGGCGTTTGCATTTCGGGTGTTATCATGCGCTACTATTCACAGGAGAACTCGATAATGAATCACATTCTGCGCAGAACGCTTGCGGTTCTAGCTGGCATGATCGCCAGCGGACTTGTGGTTGCCGCCATCGAGATGCTTGGCCATTCGTTGTTCATGGGCAGCGCGGCGATGCCGAGTTCCAATGACCCTTTGGCCGTGCAGGCCTATGCGGAAGGTCTCAACTTCGGAGCTCTTGCGAGTCTGCTCGTGGCTTGGTGCGCGGGGGCATATATCGGCTCAATGGTTGCTATCCGCATTGCCAAGGGAGCAGAGCGCGTGACGACTCTATTGGTAGGGGGCTTTATTCTTGCAGCTACGGTCATGAACTTCTTCCAGTTTCCCCATCCGATATGGCTGATGGTCGGTGCGATCGTGTTGATACCGGTCGCTTCCTGGCTGGCTATTCCCCGAAAACATAGGTCCACCAAATGAGTCAAAGCAGTGTTTACAGTGCCGTTGCCAAGTCCGTCGCTCGAGTTGCCGGCAGGCCGATAACGTTCACAATTGCCTTGCTGACGATCACCGTCTGGCTTGTATCCGGACCGATCTTCGGCTTCAGTGACACATGGCAACTTGTGATCAACACCGCCACGACGATTGTCACCTTTCTCATGGTGTTCCTGATCCAGAACACGCAGAACCGCGATACCGAGGCCATACATCTGAAGCTCGACGAACTCATACGGGTAACGAAGGGAGCACACAACGTCATGCTGGACATTGAACAGATGGAAGAAAAAACCCTCGACGGATTACGAGTTCGTTACGAAGCCCTTGCTATGGCAGCCAGAGACGCATCAAAGCGCGGTGTTTCCGACACCGATGCACCGGACCTTTGAGGAAGTGATTTCTGTTTTCTAGATTTACCGGCCGACTTCTCCCACCATTGTGATTTTTGATTCCGCTTCAGCGGTCGCCCTGCTCTTCAGTGATGAAATACATTGACGCCCACGCGCACCATCGAGCGTCAGACCCGGATGTCATGTCCGTCGTCAGCATACGTATCAATGCCGACACCGAGGTCTTCGAAACGGATGGAATCTGTACTGTCGGCCTGCATCCGTGGGACGTGACCGCTAATTGGAGAGATGTCGCAGAGATCTTGGAAGAACTAACGCAGGAGCCGCTCGTTGTGGGCATCGGGGAGTGTGGACTCGACCGGTCGTGCTCAGCCCCCTGGGGTCATCAGATCGATGCATTCGAATTCATCGCCGACATGGCAGAGCGCGTTTCACTACCCCTTGTGGTACACTGTGTGAAAGCGCACGATGAGCTGTTGCGTGTAAACAAATTTATCAATCCCTCGCAACCATGGATACTGCATGGTTTTGTCAAGGGGGCTGAACTTGCCCGGCAATGTCTGGATGCCGGCATGGTCCTTTCGTTCGGTCCCTCCGTATGCCGAGATTCCTCGGCCCTGCATGAGGCCCTGCGTCTGTGTCCGCCCGAGAGATTCCTAATTGAGACCGACACAGACCAGACACCTATTTCCGATGTCTATGCTGCCGCTGCCACCATCCGGGGCGTAAGCATCGAGGAGCTATGCGCGATCCAGCAGCAGACTTTCGAAACCGTCTTCAAGCGATGACCGGTGCGGGATGGACATCCCGCACTCGACTTCTTCTGGGCGACGAGGCCGTTGACCGATTCACGCGTTCACACGTACTGGTTGTCGGACTCGGTGGCGTCGGCTCGTACGCTGCGGAGTTTATCGCCCGTGCCGGTGTGGGGCGTATGACGATCGTCGATGGCGATGTCGTAGACCCGTCGAATCGCAATCGGCAGCTACCGGCGCTGACGTCCACCGAAGGACAACTCAAGATCGAGGTCATGCGCTCACGGCTGCGTGACATCAACCCGGAGCTGGCCGTCGTCCCAATGCAGGAGTTCGTTACCCCTGCCCGAGTCGATCGACTGCTTTCAGCGTCGTATGACTTCATCGTAGATGCCATCGACTCCCTCGCACCAAAGGTCGCCCTGCTCCAGGAGGCCCATCGACGTGGCTTCCGCATAGTCAGCTCCATGGGAGCAGGTGGGAAGGTCGACCCCTCAATGATCCGCATTGCTGACATAGCAGACTCCCAGAAATGTCCTCTCGCGCGGTTCGTGAGAAAGCGTCTGCACCGCGTCGGCATACGAACGGGTATCACTGCCGTGTACTCGCTCGAAGAGACAGATGATGAGTCCCTGATGTACACCGACGGGACAAACTTCAAGAGGTCGGCATTCGGGACAGCCCCCTACCTGCCCGCGGCTTTCGGTGCGGCCTGTGCGAGCGTTGTCATTCGTGGGCTGACCGGACGCGAGCTATGAGCTCTGTTCATATTGTCGGAATGGGGCTTGCAGGTTCGCTCGCAGCGTGGGAGTTCATCCGGCGTGGCGTACGCGTTAGTGCCTGGGATGACACATCGGCCGATACATCGTCGCTGGTTGCAGCCGGCATGATCACGCCCATTACTGGTCAGCGCCTAAAACCCACCTGGCGTGGCGAGCAGCTTTTGGAACAGGCACGGGCAACGTATTCGGAGATCGAACGGCATTTCAGCACGCAGCTGCAGCACGATTGGACGCTTCGTCGGGTGTTTCGTGATACCTCCATGCAGGAGTGGTTCCATCGGCGTATACACTCAGGTGAACTTACCCCCTACGCTGTTACCGCGATCTCACCCGGACAAGTCGATGGCGTGCGCTACCCTCATGGAGGGATGCAGCACGGGAATGTTGTCACGATCGACATCCCGCAACTGATTAAGTTGATGCGATCCGTTGTTGACTGGACTGCCAACAGCGACAGTGCGTCGGCCGTTATCGACTGCACGGGCTATCGAGCCGTGACCGATCCGAACTGGTCGTGGCTTCCCATTGAGCCGTCCAAAGGGGAGATCCTTGATGTATGTATCAAAGGCCTGGACATCGATCACATCCTGACAAATGGAACATGGATCCTACCAATGGGCAATGACCGGTATCGTATCGGCGCGACACACGACTGGGATGATCACGACCCCGCTCCTACGCCTGAAGCGCGTATGCAGCTTCTTGGAGCAGTTCGACACATGATCGATCACGAAATCGTTGTTGAAGGTCACCGTGCCGCGATAAGACCATCGACACAGTTCAAAAGACCTTTAGTAGGACGGCATCCTATGCTGCAGGGACGATACACGCTCAATGGTCTTGGCACCAAGGGGGCGCTGCAGGGTCCATTTGCTGCTTCGCAGCTAGTTGCCTGTGTTTTGGACGGGGCTACCCCCGATCCAGAGATCAACATCGAAAGGTGGTTCCGATGAAGCCATACTCAGAGAATGCCGTTACCGCAGTGCACCGTCTGCTTCGCAGTCAGGTGAGCGCTGGAGATGTGGTGATCGATGCCACGGTCGGCAATGGGTGGGACACACAGATCCTTGCTAACTGTGTCGGTGAAGAAGGACTCGTCTATGGATTTGACATTCAGCAGGTTGCACTTGATGTGGCACGCGTGCGGCTTGGTAACGGCGTTGGAAATGTCCGACTGCTGCTGGCCGGACACGAGACAATGCGCGACCACATTGAGCCCCCTCATCAAGGGGCGATAAGGGCGGTGACGTTTAATCTGGGCTATCTGCCGGGTGGAGAGAAAGAGCTCACAACGAAGGTCTCCACAACGATGGCCGCTATACAACAGGCTCTTGAACTTCTCATGCCCGGTGGGCTGCTGACGGTGGTCTGCTACTCACATCCCGAGGGACGGGCCGAACGTGAGTCGGTGGAAAGCTACTTAGTCGAGCTCGCCCAGGATAGATTCAACTGCCTACGGCTGCAGTTTGTGAATCAAAGCGGGAATCCTCCGGTGGTGTTTGCTGTTTTCAAAGGGTCTGACAACGGGATCATCTCATGAACACATTCATTCTCACACTGACACTGCTTACCATCATGACCACATCTCTGCACGACTTCTCGGTCCGGTCGATCGACGGGACGACGGTTGACCTTTCTGGCTACAAAGGCAAGGTTGTCCTCGTCGTCAATGTCGCATCATTCTGTGGTCATGCCAAGCAGTATGCCCCTCTGGAAAAGCTCTACCGGACGTACAAGGATAAGGGGCTGGTCATACTCGGATTTCCGGCGAATGACTTTGGTGCACAAGAGCCTGGCACCGACGAGGAGATCAAGACCTTCTGCACATCGAAGTACGACGTGACGTTCCCGATGTTCAGTAAGGTCGTTGTCAAGGGATCGGCAAAAGCTCCACTGTTTGAATACCTTACGTCCGGTGGTGGAAACCCTTCGTTGGCCGGAGAGATCGACTGGAACTTTGAGAAGTTTCTCCTCGGCAAGGACGGCTCGCTTGTAGCTCGCTTTGGCAGTCGGGTCGATCCGTCTTCAAACGAAGTGATCTCGGCGATCGAATCTGCGCTGGATAAGTAAGATTTAACCTTCGGGATATCGACCGTGGGTCGGTAAGTTCGCGGCACAATGATCATCCTGAATGACCTTCTGCACCTGCCGGTGGCGCTGGTCCTCGCTTCCCAGTCTCCTCGGCGCCAGTCTCTGATGCGGCATGTCGGATTCAGCTTCAGCAGCGTCGTCCCGAGTATCGACGAGGATGCTGTCTCAACGACCTTGCCGCCTGACGAGTACGTCAGAGAGCTTGCCTTGCGTAAGGCCGTTCGTGGCAGCGAAATGGTTGATGGGGATGTGATCGTCATCGGTTCCGATACAACAGTGGTTCTTGACGATGCGGTGCTGAACAAACCTGCCGACGCGGCCGAGGCAGCCGAAATGCTCAGGCGTCTCAGTGGTCGCACACATACCGTTCATACCGGAATTGCCCTCGTCGGAAGAGGAAGAGGGCTAGGTCGGCGCGGGGCATCCAGGGCAACAGATGTAACGTTCCGCGAGCTCTCCGATGCGGAGATCAATGCCTATGTGGCCTCAGGGTCGCCCCTTGATAAAGCAGGGGCGTATGGTATCCAGGATGATTTTGGTGCCGTTTTCGTATCGCGTGTTGAAGGATGTTACTACACGATCGTCGGTCTTCCGCTTGAGCTCTTGTACACCGAGCTGCGCGCGCTTGTCGAGGATGCGCACGGTGCGTAAGCAGACGGTCTACACGTGGACGCTTCTCGCCCCGTGGCTGGCGACGTTTGCCATCTTCTGGCTTTATCCGCTGGCGTACGCGCTGCTACTAAGCCTGAGTGACTACGAAACGCTGACCAACAGGATGACCTTCATCGGATTGGAGAACTACCGACAGGCATTCGAGGACAAGGATTTCTGGAATGCTCTGCTGAATACCGCGACCTTCACCTTCGGGACAGTTCCAGTCACAACAGCGCTTGCCATTGCGCTGGCTGTGGCGGTGCGACAGAGCACTCCTCGGCTTGCCTCATTCTTTCGGGCAGCATTCTTCCTTCCGTCGGTCACCTCATTGGTGGTGATCGCGCTGGTCTTCACGAACCTCTACGCCCGCGATGGATACGTCAACGTCATCTGTTCCATGATGGGCGTCGGATATCCTGTCGATGGCTGGCTTCTTCATCCGGGTACGGCTCTGCCGGCGATCATGGCAATGGACGTGTGGATCTCTGCCGGTTACTACATGGTTCTGTTTCTAGCAGGGATGGAGTCTATTCCGGCCGACATTTACGAATCAGCCGAACTGGTTGGCGCATCACGGTGGCAGCAGTTTCGTCGGATAACGTTACCGATGCTGCGTCCAACATTACTGTTCGTTATTGTTGTCAACAGCATCAAAAGCTTTCAGATCTTCGTGGAGGTGTACATCATGACCAAGGGTGGACCTCTCGGAGCGACCTCGACTCTTGTCTACGAGGTGTATCACCAGGCATTTGAACAATCCGACTCGATGGGGTATGCCAGTGCCGTCGCGTACCTTATCTTCTTGATCCTGATGGCCATTTCACTCATTCAACTTCGCATTCTCAAGGGGAGAGCATGAATCTGGGGTTAATCGCAATTGCCGCCGTGGCATACGTCATCGGCTCTATTCCAACCGCGTGGATAGTACGTCGCCTGACTGCCGGTACGGACATTCGAACGGAGGGAACGGGTAACGTTGGTGCCCGTAATCTGTATGACGTGAGTCAGAGTAAGGCCGCCGGTATCGGCGTAATGCTCGCAGATATGGCCAAGGGAGCGATCGTCGTTCTTCTTGCACAGCAGTTTCATGGCCCGTACTTCGCAGCCACGGCCTGGGCTGCGGTTGGTGTAGTTCTTGGACACAATTACTCCATTTTCCTGGGTTTCGATGGAGGCAGGGGGCTTGCGACGGCAACGGGATGCCTTACGGCGATGAATCCGCTGCCACTCGTATTCTGGATACTCGGCTACCTGACCGGCAACTACGTGATCCGTCGTCAGGTACATATAGCTTCTATGTCCGGCATCATCGCTACGGCGGTTCTGGCTTGGAGTTTGCCCAATAGCACTCTGCGGGCGACGATGTTTGTGGATTGTCCCGACGTGACGGAGTTCCGCATTGCGGTCACAGGCGTATCGTTCGTTCTCTTCCTTCGTCACATCGGAGCTGTTCGCGAGGCTATCCGTCTCGGCCTGGTCGACGAATAACCATTTCGTGAAGGCTGCGCACACATGCATGTGCGTCATCTTGCTGTACGATCCCGATCACGCAGGTGTCCGAGACAACGCAGATTCGCGCCGTATCGGTGATAGCGGCGATGTGGCGGCTGACAACTTCAACCGTTTTCGGATGAGTCATGTGCTGGCCGGTAACTGCCACGATGCTGCATGGATCAAAAAGAACGTCGTGTGAGTGCGCGATCGCGTCAAACACAGTCCCTGCCTTGGCTGTGTTCATGCGCACCCAGAGGGTCATCGTGTCCTGTGTTGCGATCGTCAGAACTACGCTGGATGCGATCACTTCATTCTGCGCGATCATCATGCCGACGCCGCGTCGGACGGTCAGACTCAGCACGTTATGTAGCAGGGATACCCCGCGCGCCTCTGTGTGCATGATGGCCTGATCGGAGATGCAGGTTCCGTGGTCATCTGGACGGACGGTGTTGAGAACGAACACCGGGATCGAGGCGCGTACGGCAGGAAGAAGTGTATCGGGATGGAGTACCTTAGCCCCATACGAGGCCATGTCACGCATCTCATCAAATCCGATCGACCGCAACGGTATGGCGTCGGGCACCAGGCGCGGATCGCAAGTAAAAACACCGCTGACATCCGTGTAGATTCTAATCTGACGTGCGGCCATGCAGGCACCGATGATCGCGGCCGAATAATCTGAGCCGCCGCGCCCAAGTGTCGTGGTCATGCCTGCTTCGCTGGACGCAATAAAGCCCTGGGTCACGATGACGCAGCCGGTTGAACAAGTACTGACAAGTTCGGCCTGACACCGAGACAGTGTAGCTTCATCATTGACAATCGCATTCTGATACCGGTCATCAGTGGCGATGAGTCTTCGGGCATCGATGAATCTGCTTTGCAGTCCGCATGAGCGCCTATAAGAATGGTAGATCGTCGTACTCAGGAGCTCTCCGAAGGCACAGAACGCATCGAGTGTAGCATCATTCCACTCTCCGAGCTCAGCTACGGCGTGGGCAAACTCGCGGCATGCCGAAGCGAGGTCGGCCACACATGCGGCATTGCCTGTTAACTCGGAGGCGATCGCTTCGTGACGTTGAAGCAGCTCAGACAGGTCCGTCTCGAACGGCTCACCCGTGCCAGCTCTACGCGCAATGTCGAGCAGTTTTGATGTTGTACCGGCAGTTGCCGAAAGCACCACAATTACGCCGCCGGGTTCATCCACCATTGAACTCACGACGTTGTCTACCTGACGCAGCGCTGCCGCATCAACTACCGATGTGCCACCGAACTTTGCAACGATCATCCGGCTTAGCTCACGTCAAAGTAGGTCGACAAATGCTCGGCAGAGCGAACATGAACGATGATGCGATCGTCGACCAGCGACGTTATCGCCCGCTTTGCCCGAAGCAGGTCGACACCACGCATGTAAGCGAAGTGCCATACATCAACCGGACCGGCGGAGATCTCCACCGTCAGAGCTTGCTCCACTGTGAGCGTGCCACCACCGATGAAGCGATCGCGGACGGCGTTTACGAACTCCGTCGATTCCTTCTCCAGAAGCATGTCCGGTGTGAAGAAGTAATTGTCCTGCGTCTGCAGATCACAGATCAGAAAAGCCCCCTTACCGGGAGCTCCGACAAAGTCTTTGAGGTAGGCCAGCGAGACCTGATAGGGGGCTTCTGCTGCGTCGCCCCACAGATCGGTCCACACCGAGGGATCACTTGTACGGAGCCATTCGTAGAAGGCGATCTCATGCTCAGGCAGGCGAAGCAGCGTATGCATGCCGAACTCCTCCCGAACATCTTCAGCATCCTCCTCGGACATCGAAGCCAGCTGATCGCTAGAGAGAATCAGAGCACCGTTGGCGTTGATCGAGCTGGAACAGATCTGTCGCAATGCTTCGGTCATGCAGATTCCTTCGGTTGGCTGCGCGAACGTCTCCACATGAGCAGTCCGCCAAGTCCGATTAGGATCGTCAGACCATTGGCGGCCATGCTGATGGTGCGGCCCTGCTCAAAGGTCGAACTTTCAAATCGAAACTCAAGAGTATGCGTGCCGGCGGGGATACGAACACCGCGCAGAAGGAAGTTGGTCTTGACGGTCTCAATCGGCTGACCGTCAAGGTAGGCCTTCCACTCGCTGTAGAACACTTCACTGACGACCAAGAGCTGGGCGGCCGCCGACGTTGTGCTTATCGTCAAGCGGTGATTGGTGCGCTCTTTGACTGTTGCCTGTGCATTGCTGTCCAGTCCAAGCGACGTCATGCCGTCAAATGCTTGTTCAACGTATGCTGTGCGACGTGCATCAAATGTGCCGTCGCGCAGGAGTTCCAAGAGCTTCCTGCGATTAGACTCGGTACGCACCGTATCAACGAACCAGGCACGCGGAAGTACGTCGGTATTCTCATACACCAGAGCTCCGGTTTCCTGTGATCGGAAGCTTGGCTGGACGCCTGGGTAGAGGGGGCGATCGGAGACGATATACTTGACGTTAAGAAGATTCCACAGAAAGGGGTTCATGATGATGCTGTTACCGGGAATCGGCTCGCGGCCCGGACCAGGAGCAGCCACGTCGAGCATATCCTGATAGACACGCATCTTGGCCGACGAGTATCCGCCAACGCTTTCAATGAAGTGATATGCCCACCAGTTGGCAGGAACGGATTGCGATAGGTCACATACTCGATAGATTGATCTGTCGGTCTTGAGATACTGCACAACATCCGTCGACGCAAACACATTCTGTTCGGGCGAACCCTTTTTGGGGTCATACGGACGTCGGTCAACTCTCCAGAGATCGATCGTCAGAATACCGATGAATAGAAACACGGCCAGCGTCGGCTTCACTACGCCCCTTGCCGTTAGTACAACAAGTCCACCGATCACGAGCAGATAGAGCATTGCTGCCAGTGAGTCGGCATGCATTTCGTTGTAGACGATGTTGAGATACTCGGCAGGGGCACTCTCGCCATTCTTCGCCATGAATGCAGTGTCCACGGCCGTCTTGTAGTCACGTTCATCAATGGCCACAAGGAAGACCACACCCGCAACGACCACCGTGGCGATGAAGACCCACATGCCTGATCGCCGGTTTTCAGCGCTCTGGTCTTTCGCCCAGCCGATGACACCCGTCAGTCCGTAGCCGGCCAGCACAGGAAGGGCAAACTGCAGAAGGCAGAGTGCCATGGATGGAGCTCTGAACTTGTTGAAGGCCGGTGCGTAGTTGAAGAAGATGTCGTAGAGCACCGGGAAGTTATTGCCCATCGACAGCAGCAGTGCGAAGAGCGACAGCACTGTTAAGAAGATCACGAACGGATCGCGTCTATACCGCCAGATTCCCACGAGTCCGAGCACGAGCACGGCGATGCCCATATAGTTAGCTGCATCGGTGAAGGGCATCTGACCCCAGTAAAGCATGGCACGCTGAGGCGGGGCGCTACGACTGGTCTTGACCGACGTGTTTCCGAACCCATAGTAGTTCGGAACAATGAATGTGTACATCTCGCCCGGCGAGAACGACCAGTTAGTGGCATACTCGTAGTCGTTTCCACCCGACTGGTCCTGGTTGTTCTTTGCTGACTGAACCAAGGGCGCTGAGCCTCGCGTCGACTCTGTCGTGTATTGGCGCGTTGCCAGAAACATATCGGCATGTGTCCCAAGAGCGATCACGCCGGCGATGGCAAGTCCGCCCCCTGCCTTGAGCACGTCAACCCAGCCGGTACGCGTTATCAGTCGGGTGATCAGTTCTACGAGCATATACAAGGCAGTGGCGCAGCCGATGTAGAACATCATCTGCGGGTGGGTGGCCGATACCAATACGATCAGCGGAAGGATCAGGAGAAAGAGATTGGCCAGCGTGAATCGTTCGCGAAGACGCTCGAGTGCCAGCAGGATCCATGGTAATGTGGCCATAGACACCGGCTTGGTACTGTGACCGATCATGATCCACACAATAACGAACGTACTGAGCACGGCGCCGATGGCTGAGAACACACCAATGGCCCTGTCAAGCCCCTTCACACGGCAAAGAGTATACACGCCCCATGCATATATCACATACCACAGCACCAGTCGCGTGGTGTCGTTGTCCGTTGCATCTCCCATTGCTCGCGGCAAGGCAAACAAAACCTGTCCGACGACATCCCACGTGCGATCTCCGGCGGCCAGGAAGGATGCCAGCGAAGGCATGCCACTGAAAATGTAGGGCATCCAGAGCGGAAACTCGCCCGTCTGCTTCGCTGCCTCGAGGTACGGCACAAACGAATAGAAGGCAACGTTGTCGCCTCCACTCATGAAGTTCTTGCCGCCAAACAACGCGTCGGCAAAAAAGGCAACGACCACGACCAGGATAGAACCGTATGCCAGGTAGGGGGCATACTTCTGGACAGCCGTCTGCGCCTGTGATTGTGTGCGCTTCGGTGCGCGAGATTCAGCCATGGAAGCTCCAGAGGAAAAGTTTGGCAGTAACAAAAGTACATAGGTTGGATTCTGGATACATTGCTGATTCCGTATTATGGATTGCAACTGCTTTGTCGTCATCATTGACGGGAGATTTTTATGGCCGATCTGCGCGAACGAACCAGTCCGCTAACGCTCGACGAGGCCTTTCACCTCATGCGCCGCATGACGCTTCAGCCGACGTATGCGCTTGCTGCAAGCGTTATTGGGAAGCGTCCATCGGAGGCCGTCGCGGCTCTGCTGGATGCTCCGGAAGCCCCTTTCCCATCGCCAATGTGGGCGTTGCAGACCCCAAACATTACCGACTTTAACGAAGCGTATCGCCTGTTTATCGAGATGCAGAACTGGTGGCTTGATCGTGTGCTGACGGTCACCTCACCTCGCGAGCGACTGGTCATGCTCTGGCACAGTACGTTCACGAGTGACTATTTGAATGTGTACGTGTCACACTGGATGGTGGCCCAGCATCAGATGCTGCGCACGAATGCTTACGATTATTCTGAGATATCGCGACGGATCGTCGGAGACGCAGCCATGCTTCGCTACCTCAATGGCGATCAGAGCATCAAGGGGCGTGCCAACGAGAACTTCGCCCGTGAGTGGTTCGAACTTTTTTCTCTTGGCATTGGCAACTACACTGAGTCCGACGTCCTTGAGGCAGCCCGGGCATTTACGGGCTGGCGTATTACAGGGCTAGTAGGCAGCTATAACCGTCAGCTGGCAGACCTCGGGGAGAAGACCATTCTGGGTCAGACCGGCACATGGGAATGGAAAGACGTGATCGACATCACGCTCAGGCAGCCGGCCTGCGCGCGTTTCATAGCACGCAAGCTGCTGCGCACGTACGTTGAACATGAGCCTTCGACCGAGGCTATCGAGGCGGTGGCGACGCTCCTGCGCGGCAGTGAATACAAGATCCGGCCGGTGCTGCAGACTCTTCTATCCAGCGAGTACTTCTTCACACCGAATCTGCGTGGTGCATTGATCAAGAGTCCGCTCGAGCTCGTCGTTGGTCTGGCCTCGGCCCTCAATGCGACGTCGGTCAGTCGCCAGTATGTATCACAGGTTATGACACGCCTTACGCAGGAGCCCTTCTATCCGCCGACGGTTGAGGGATGGAAGGGGCATCACGCATGGATCACCAGTTCCACCTTCCCGCAGCGGCAGCGTTTTGGCGAAAGCTTTGTTGACGGACGTCAGATTGGTAGCTCTACCAAGCTTGTCGATGAGGCCGGCACGGTACTCGTACCGGATGTGATCGCCTTCTTGAAGCAGCTACCGGATGCCAACGATGCCGAGAAGGTCGTCACGAACGTTGCGACTGTGCTGCTTCCGATGCCGATCACCAAGCAGCAACACGATGTACTACTGGAGATCATGCTTGCCGGCGCGCAGAAATATGAATGGGACGTCAACGCCCCTTCAGCCGTTCAGCGTGCGCGGTTCCTGATCCAGGCCATCGTGCGGATGCCGGAATTTCAATTGATGTGACCAGGGAGACGAGTACCATGAAAACTCCATCAAACGATCAGTCGTCCGAACGTCGAATGCATCGGCGCTCATTCTTGCGTAGTGCGGCTGGCGGCAGTATGGCCGTGGCTACGCTGCCGACGCTCATCGACTCGTTAAGCATTCAGGCTATGGCAGGGGGCGATCCACGCCTGCACCAGCTTCTGGAAGAGCAGGACCGTGTGCTTGTTCTGATCCAGATGGCAGGGGGCAATGATGGCCTCAACACCGTTGTGCCGCACTCGGATCCGCTCTACTATGACAGGCGTCCGACGATCGCCATCCCGAAGAACAAGACGCTTCGTATCAACGATACTCTTGGCTGGCATCCGGCGCTTACAGGTTTCCGTGCTTTGTACGATGAGGGTAAGCTCGCCATTGTGCAGGGTGTGACGTATCCCAACCCTGATCGGTCGCATTTCCGCGGAACGGATATCTGGCTGACGGCTACCGATGCCGATGTCATGGGTTCGACAGGGTGGGTTGGACGTTACCTGCAGACGCTGGCCCCCTCCTATCCGACGGAACTGCCGGCACATCCGCTGGCGGTGCAGATCGGTAATGCCACGTCCCTCGGACTACTTGGAGCTGCCGGCCCGATGGGCATCAGCTTCCGTGATCCTGATGAGTTCTATCGACTGGTCAATGGCGGCGGCGGTGCCGGTGAGGTGCCGAGCAGTGAACAGTCCGATTCACCGGCCGGACGTGAGGTGACCTTTATGCGGAACATCGCGCGTAGCGCCGATGTCTATGCCTCGGTCGTCAAAGACGCCAATGACAAATCCGGCACGCCGACTGTCACCTTCCCAACCACCGACATCGGTGCCAAGCTCAAGGTGGTCTCGCAGCTGATCAGTGGCGGACTGCGCTCGCGGATCTTCCTGATCTCGTGGGCCAACAACAACTTTGACACGCACGCTAGCCAGACGTCAACCGACGACGCGACCCTGGGAACGCATTCAAACCTGCTGCGTGAGCTCGGGGATGCCGTTCAGGTATTCATGCAGGAGATGAAGAATCGCGGTCACGATCAGCGCGTATCGGGGATGACGTTCTCCGAGTTCGGACGCCGGGTGTACGAAAACGGCAGCGTTGGCACCGACCACGGTACGGCCGCTCCTCTGTTTGCCTTCGGCGCGCAGGTCAATGGTGGAAAGATCTACGGCAGCAACCCGGACCTTGTCAACCTCGATCCGATCGGGGACATGTTGATGCAGTATGACTATCGCGATGTGTATGCGAGTGTGCTTCTGCAGTGGTTCGGCGTGCCCGCCAGCACCCAGCAGCAGCTACTTTTCAGGGATTTTGGATCACGAGCTCCCGAGCTCTTCAAGTCGAAGCCCGTTAGCGTCAATGATGCCGATCCGCGTGCAACGTTCATTAGCGTCGGACCCAACCCGGCTTCCGACTTCGTGGTCGTACGCGTAAACATCGATCAGAATGCGGATGCCCATCTTGTCCTGACCGATCTGCGAGGGGGCCGGCAGGCCTCTGCGCCGGTAGACGCCTGGACAGGCGTTGCGCGGCTCGAGTTGCAGGGCCTTTCCAGTGGGACCTATGTCATCTCGCTGCACGCAGGCAGAACCGTCACCCATACCACAATTCAGATCGCTCGATGAGGTTTTCAATGTCCTGTAAGTCTCGCCGACTTCTGCCATCGATGATCGCGCTGTGTGCACTGTTCGGTGCCGGCATCACGATGAATGCTCAGCCCCTTGCCAATCCGTATCCATTTGCGATCGACCACGAGGCGGACCTCGATACGTCGCTTGTAGCGATGCCGGCTGAGGTTGCCGGTGCCAGGGGGCGTGTGGTTCTCACCTCCGATGGACATCTGGGATTTGCCGATGGGTCACGCCTGCGATTGGTTGGCACAACACTGCAGTGGCTCACGGCAATGCCCGACAGTGCGAATGCAGTTGTAATTGCACGTCGGCTTCGAGCACTCGGAATCAACTGTGTTCGGCTTAACAGCTTTGACGTGAACGTCTGGTCTGCGGTGAGCATCTTCCGTGCCAGCACGCCATCGACGTTGCAGGATGGTCTTGACCCCGTACAGATGCAAAAATTCGACTGGTTCATGCACCAGCTTCGCCAGCACGGTATCTACTACGTCTTCACCTTCCAGTCCACGTGGACGCCACGTCAGGGCGATGGCGTGCTGCAGCCGGATTCCACCGGATGGGGCGCGCGCGTTCCGGTCTTGTTCAATCGCCGCATTCAGCAGATTCAACGAGACGTCGTGCGTGCACTGCTTTCGCACGTAAACACGTTTACGGACATCGCCTATAAGGATGATCCTGCACTTGCGTATGTCATCGCTGCTGAGGATGCCTCGCCGGCTGCGTTCTGGCTGTATACAAACGACATTGTTCGCCCGAACCCGAATGGCTCGACAACATCGACGGGACAGCTGCACGTTGCCCATATTGACTCTCTGTGGAATGCCTGGCTTGAGTCGACATACAAGACAGATGCAGCCCTAGCCAGCGCCTGGCAGTCAACGGCCAGATCGACCCAGAATGTGGTTCTTAACGGCGACTTCGAAGATCCGTTCAACAGTGCCTGGATCTTGAGCATCGACAATACGAGGGGGGCGCAAGCGCTGCTCCAGTTCAGTGATGCCGACAAGCAGCAAGGCACATCTTCGGGCCGTGTTCGCATCAACAGGCTTGATCCTGGCCGCGCATCCTATTCCATCCAGCTCGTGCAGCGCCTGCCAGTCATGCGGCATCTTCAGACCTACGAGCTCAGCTATTGGGCAAAGACGACCCCGCAGCGTGGCAGCCGCGAGATCTTCCTGTATGTGTTCAACGGCACCCCACCCTACAACTCCTACGGGCTTGCGCAGACCATGGCGATCTCCTCGGCATGGAAGAAGTACACCTACACCTTCACGGCCACGGTATCGGACTCAACGACAGCCGGGCTGGGATTCTTCCTTGGTGCAGATTCAGGAGATGTGTTTGTTGATGACGTTCAGCTGCGCGAGGTCACTCGCAGCGGTGTTCGCAGCGGAGAGAATCTTGGAATGAACAACATTCGCATGTCGACGTTGCTCGACGGTGAGATCACGGTTGGCCGTGCAAAGGACAATGCACGCTTTGTTTACGAGAACTTCCGGTCGATGCTGACGGGCATTCGTCGAATGGTCCGTGATACACTCAAGAGTCAGGTGCTGCTGTGTCCGTCTTCTCGACTTGTGAGCTTCTATGAGCTGGATGCCGCCCGTGAGTACGACGTCTTTTCCAATGTCGAATGGCGCTCAGAGGCTGGCAGTATCGCTGCAGATCCATACGGCGGAGGCCTTTATGCTCACGCTCAGGTGCGTCCCAAGGGCAAGGCCTTTGTCGTATCTCACGCATCTGTGCAGTATCCACGTCCGCATATGTCGGAGCTGATGGCCTACCTGCCGTCTTATGCCGGCCTGCAGGACTGGGACGGAGTGTTCTTCAGTGTGTTGTCGGACAACGGGCGTATCGGAGGAACGACGGTCGACTCCCTCGACTACTGGATGCTTCGCAACAAGCCGAATGTTCTCTCGATGTTCCCATGGACGTCGTCACTGATGCGCAGCGGTGCCGTTGTGCCGTCGGCCAAGGAACTCGTCATCGATCACTCTGCTGAATCCGTCACACTGCCACAGTTTCATGTGCAGTCACCGTTCGGACTGACTGTCAACACCGATCAGCGCATCCCGCTATTCCGCCGTGTGTCGATCAATCAGACGCTAATGCCTCAGTCATCGTTCCTGCCGCATCTTGAAGTATCGGCACTCTCGGGCGATGTGGATCTTGCGGCTCTTGATGCAGAGAATGGGCAGATATTCCGCGACGCCACCAAGAGTATCCTGCGAGTCGAGACGCCCACACACTGCGCCGTGATGGGGCCGCTAACAGGTCAGATCATTACCATGTCGGGCATGTCTGTTGAACAGACAACCACAGCTCCTCATGCCATGGTAGCCATTGCTTCGCAGACAGTAAAGCCCCTTGGACAATCAGAACGGGCACTGCTGACCATCAGCACACGGGCGCTGAATGCAGGAGCGATCTTCGATGATATGAATCAGAATCTCCGTGTTTGGGGCAAGGGGCCGGTGCAGATGGAGGGCGTCTCGATGCGGATCACGCTGACGGCGCCAACCTTTGACTCGCTGACGATCATACCGCTTGGATTTGACGGTCGGCCCACTGGCACACGGATCGGCGTCGCGAAACGTACAGGCGGAAAGTTCACAGCGCTTCTGTCAACAGCCGAACATCGAACGCCATGGTACCGGTTGGAGTTCGGCTCCACGACGTCGGTTGACGAAGAGGGTAGCCGCCAGATGCTGACGCTTTTGAATAATCCGGTCACGGATGGGCGTGTAGAGATCTGGCTGCGCGAGCGATGCGAAGGTGTGCACATCGTTGATGTCAACGGTCGTGTTCTGGCATCAGAGAACGGCGTTGAAGGCAGCTTGGCTCTCGACATTTCACATCTGTCCGCAGGCTACTATCGAGTTGTGGCAAGGAGCATGACGGGTTCTGTGACGTCAGAGCCGCTCGTGGTCCAGTAAGCACATCAATCCATAAACAGATAAGGACGCCAAGTGTCGTCCACCGTACCCATTGCATGCTTGAGAAAGAGCACGTGGTGGGGGCGCTTTGGTGATGTCAACAACCGCATTCCGGCTTCCTCCGGAGTGCGGTTCCCCTTTCTGTTGTTACACCGGATGCATGCCGTCGTAAGATTCTCCCAGGAATCCATCCCGCCGCGTGACCGTGGTATAATGTGATCCATCGTCAGGGGCGCAGCACCAGAGCCACAGTAGTTACATCGCATGCCATCGCGTCGCATAACATTCTTGCGGGACAGTTCGATCTTCTTGAACGGTACACGCAGATAGGCGCACAGTCGGATGACTGAAGGAAACGGGTAGGCCGTGCGTACTGTGCGAACTGACCGATTGGCATGTTGCTCGACGAGTTCGGCCTTTGTCAGAAACAGTAGCATCAGCGCTTTCTTTGCGCTACAGATGCTGATCGGCTCATAGGATTGGTTCAGGATCAGAACCTTGCCAAAGAGCGACGAAGCCTCAACGGTCGTTGTCGGACCGGAATGATGTTCTGCGATGTGGGCACTACGTAAGCTGAAGGCGATTCTCCTGTGGTGAAAATAGGACTCGGAGGGGTATTTTCGCACGCACATTTCGCACAGGTAAACGGAGAATCGCATGCCCCGCCCCACGGCCATCCTTGCCCTTGAAAACGGCGTCACCGTCGAGGGTCTGGCAATTGGGGCCATAGGAGCGGAATGCAGCGGCGAGCTGGTGTTCAATACCGCGATGACTGGGTATCAGGAGATCCTCACGGACCCCTCTTACAAGGGGCAGATCGTTACGTTCACCTACCCACATATCGGCAATTACGGTGTTAACAGTGATGACGTCGAGTCAGACCACATTCAGGCCACCGGCCTGGTAGTGCATGAGTTGTCTCCCGTCGTCTCGAACTACCGCGCAACAGGGTCTCTGCAAACCTACTTAGAGGACCAGGGGATTGCCGGGATCGAAGGCGTCGATACGCGAATGATCGTGCGCATCCTACGCTCGGAGGGGGCGATGCGCTGCGTGATCGCCCATGGCGAGAATCTCGATGGACGCGAGCTTGTTGAGCGTGCGCGTCAGGTGCCGTCCATGAACGGCCTTGACCTCACGCCGCTGGTCACCACGCAGGCCCCCTACCTGTGGTCCGGTGGCCAGCCAGGTGAGTGGGATTACCGACCCGAAGTTGCTGCCGGCGTGGATCGCAAGAGAGTCGTAGCGATCGATTTCGGCGTCAAGCGCAATATCCTGCGACGGCTGCACCATTTCGGCTGCGACGTTACCGTTGTGCCTGCAACCACATCGGCAGAGCAGGTTCTGGACATGCAACCGGACGGCGTCTTCCTCAGTAACGGTCCCGGGGACCCAGCCGCCGTTACAGCTGCCATCGAGACGGTCAGGGGGCTTCTGGGGCGTACTCCGATCTTCGGAATCTGCCTTGGCCACCAGATCCTATCGCTAGCCGTAGGTGCTTCTACGTATAAGCTCAAGTTTGGCCACCGTGGTGCTAATCACCCGGTGAAGAATCTCCGCACAGGATCAATCGAGATCACTTCCCAGAATCACGGCTTTGCGGTCGATCCGCTATCCCTGCCGGACAGGGCGGAAATGACGCACATGAACCTCAATGACGAAACGTGTGCCGGCATTGCGTTGCGGGATGTGCCGGCTTTTGCCGTCCAGTATCACCCCGAGGCCAGCCCCGGCCCACACGATTCGGACTATCTGTTCGAGCAGTTCGTGGCTTACATGTCCTGAGCCGTCTTTTTGACTTCCGATTTGCATAGTTTTCCCCCGACCCCTAACTTTGCCGGCTCTGTTGTTGGGGTAGGTACTCAAGCGGCCAACGAGGGCAGACTGTAAATCTGCTGACTTATGTCTACGGAGGTTCGAATCCTTCCCTACCCACAGCCGCCATCTGCGCGAGCAATGGCTGTACATGCGGGAGTAACTCAGTTGGTAGAGTCACAGCCTTCCAAGCTGTTGGTCGCGAGTTCGAGTCTCGTCTCCCGCTCTGATGCGAAAGTCCCCTGAGGCGTCGGGCCATTGGTCTGTGCGCTGAAGGGCTTTGGTGTCTGCGACAGACCATGTCGCTGATGTAGCTCAGTTGGTAGAGCACCACCTTGGTAAGGTGGAGGTCACCGGTTCAATCCCGGTCATCAGCTCTTGATTTGACAATCACGTACGGGTGTAGCTCAGCTGGTAGAGCAGCGGTCTCCAAAACCGCAGGCCGCGGGTTCGAATCCTGCCGCCCGTGCAACGTTTACGAATGCTTACCGCAGATCGGAGGACATGAGATGATTGATGCAATTCGGGGATTTTTCACGGATGTGAGCAAGGAGATGAAGAAGGTCTCCTGGCCAACTCAGGAACAGCTTCGCGAAAGTACCGTGGTGGTTGTGGCTACATGTCTGGTCTTTGCGGCCCTGGTGTTTGTCATTGACCGTGGTGTGGTCTTCCTGCTCGAGTTCATTTATTGATTGGGATCCTCTCGATGTCCGACGCCGCCGCACAACAATTGCCTGAACCTCGCTGGTTTGCCTTACGGACCTTTACCGGTCATGAGGCGAGGGTGAAGACTGCCATCGAGAACGAGATGACGCGGCTAGGGCTTGAAAACCGCGTTCTAAACATCATCATTCCCACCGAGACGGTCTTTGAGGTAAGAGGGGGGAAGCGCCGCACACGTGTAAAGAACTTTCTTCCGGGGTACATCCTGATCGAGTTGTCACTCGACACGCGTCTGCGCGATGTCGTTTTGTCGCTACCGTCGATCGTTTCGTTTGCTGGCACGACTTCCGGGCCGCAGCCATTGCAGAAGGAAGAGGTCGATCGGATTCTTGGCCGTGTGGAAGAGCGCAAGGACATCACAACTGCTGAGACATCATTCCGTGAGGGTGATCCGGTGAAGGTCATTGATGGGCCGTTTGCCAATTTCAACGGAACTGTCAAAGAGGTCAACGTAGAAAAGCAAAAGTTGAAGGTGGAAGTCGGGATCCTCGGCCGCAAGACGCCGATAGAGCTGGACTTCCATCAGGTCGAGATCGAAAACCATTAACTCATGATGTGGGAGGCAGGCAACACCTGCCGCAGACCACGAAAGGATATTTGACATGGCAAAAAAAGTCATGGGTACCTTCAAGCTCCAGCTCAAGGCTGGAGAGGCTACGATGGCACCGCCGGTTGGACCAGCGTTCGGCCAGCGCGGCCTTGCGGGTATGGAGTTTGTAAAGCAGTTCAATGCCAAGTCGGCCAAGCAGCCGGGCATGATTCTGCCGGTGCTCGTCACGTTTTTCAGTGACAAGAGCTTCACGTTCGAGATAAAGTCTCCACCAGCGGCGATTCTTCTGATGAAGGCTGCCGGGCTGGACAAGGGCTCTGCTGCGCCCCACCGCGACAAGGTTGGCAAGGTCAACAGAACTCAGCTTGCTGAGATCGCGAAGATCAAGATGCAGGACCTGAATTGTCACACCGAAGAGAGTGCCATCAGCATGATCGCAGGCACAGCGCGCTCGATGGGCATCACGGTCCAAGACTAAGTAGCCCCCTACTCGAACATTATTTCAGAACAATAACCACTGTTGGAGGTGCCTGTTGCAGGCGCCGTTTGCACAACACGAAAGGATATCCTTCCATGGCACAAGGGAAGCGTTACAAAAAGGCCGTTAAGTCATTCGACGGCACGCAGGCGTTCGACATCAACAAGGCTGTTGAACTCGTCAAACAGAATGCAACGGCGAAGTTCGACGAGTCTTTCGATGTCGCGATGAATCTCGGCGTCGATCCACGCAAGGCCGATCAGCTGGTCCGCGGTACAGTAGCATTGCCTCACGGTACCGGCAAGACGGTTCGTGTGCTGGTGATCGCCAAGGCTCCAAAGGATAAGGAAGCACTCGACGCGGGTGCGGACCATGCGGGATTCTCGGATTACATCGAGAAGCTGCAAGGGGGCTGGGCAGACATCGACATCATCATCGCCACGCCTGACGTGATGGGTGAAGTCGGTAAGCTGGGCCGTGTTCTTGGTCCTCGCGGTCTGATGCCGAATCCAAAGAGCGGAACGGTGACGTTCGACGTCGCCAAGGCCGTTGCCGAAGTCAAGGCTGGAAAGATCGAGTTCCGCGTCGACAAGGCGGGGAACATTCACGCGGCGGTTGGCAAGTGCTCCTTTGCCACTGACAAGCTGCTTGAGAATCTGCAGATGTTCGTCGGAACGGTTGTCCGTGCCAAGCCATCGTCATCGAAGGGTAAGTACGTCAAGAGCATCACGTTCAGCTCGACGATGGGCCCTGCGGTACGTGTCGATGCGAAATCCGTCGGCGCAGACCAATAACTCTGAAACTATTACGCAACAGTCGGTCCGTCACGCTTCTAACGCTGTCTTCGACAGGTTGACGGATCGGCGACTCTAACAATAAACAAGGTTATGATCACGAAAGAACAAAAGCAGGCAGTCGTCGCTGAGCTTGCGGAGTTGATCCGCGGTGCTTCGAGTCTGTATTTCGTGGATTTCACCGGCTTGACAGTAGCACAGGACCAGGCGTTTCGCCGAGACCTGCGCGCAAAGGGCGTTACGATGAGGGTTGCCAAGAACACCCTTCTTCTGCGTGCTCTTGCTGAGGTCGGTGGCTACGAGATCGAAGACAAGCAGCTGGCCGGTCAGACGGCGATGATTCTCGGAGCGAGCGATCCAGTTGCTCCTGCGAAGGTGATCCGCCAGCACTTTGAGAAGCTTGAAAAGCCTCGTCTCAAGGTGGCGGTCGTCGAAGGCATGTACTTCGGTCCTTCACAGCTCAAGCAGGTATCGGAACTTCCGACGCGCGAGGAGCTTATTGCAGGCATACTTGGCAGCATCAACGCCCCGATCACGGGCATCGTTGGCAGCCTGAATGCCGTCATGCGGGACGTCGCATCGATCATTGAAGAAGTCGCCAAGAAGAAGGCTGCTTAAGGGCATGCCGAAGTGTGACGTGGTGTTTAGCGCCCGTCACCATCTGTCAAACAAGGAACATTCATCATTCATTCGTGGAGAAATCCAATGTCAGCAATCGTTGAAGAACTCGTTGAGAAGATCGGGAACCTCACCCTCGTTGAGGCATCTGATCTTAAGAAGGCCCTTGAAGAAAAGTTTGGTGTATCGGCCGCTGCTCCGGTGATGGTCGCCGGTTTAGCTGCGGGTGCTGCCCCAGCTGCCGCCGCCGAAGAGAAGACAGAATTCGACGTCGAACTCACCGAAGGCGGAGCTCAGAAGCTCAACGTCATCAAGGTTGTTCGCGAAGTAACGGGTCTTGGCCTCAAGGAAGCCAAGGATCTGGTCGAAGGCGCACCGAAGCTTGTCAAGGAAGGTATTCCCAAGGCCGACGCCGACGCTCTCAAGAAGAAGCTTGAAGAAGCCGGTGCGAAGGTCACGCTCAAGTAATCATATCGCGCAGTAACACAGCCCCGAGATGGCAGGAATGCCGTCTCGGGTGTTGTCGTAAATAGAAAGCCCCTTACAGAGGGGGCGTTCTGACGGTTGAAACAGATACTACAGTGGCATCATTTCGATCATCAGAACGAAACTGAACTTTTTACTTGCCGTCAGGAGCTATCTCCATGAATGGTCTGAGCACAGAAACAGCCTTGTATCAGCTACCGCTGCAACGGGTACGTGAACGAGTGTCGTTCGGAAAAATCGAATCTGAGTCTACGTACCCAGATCTTTTGGGAATCCAGATCGATTCCTTCCATGATTTTCTGCAGGAAGATGTCGGTATAGCCGACAGACGCTTCACAGGACTGCAACGAGCTTTCGAAAGCAACTTCCCCATCGAAGATAATTCGGGAGTCTACGAGCTGAGTTTTCTCGAGTACATCATCGAGAAGCCGAAGTACTCCGAGGAGGAGTGTCGTGAACGTGAACTGACGTTTGCCAAGACGCTGAAAGCCAAGCTTCGACTGTCGTCGAAGGCCGATCGGTCTTCAGAAGACTACATTGAAGCCATTGACCAGGAAGTGTACCTCGGTCAGATTCCTGCGATGACACCACGTGGCACATTCATCATTAATGGTGCAGAGCGGGTGATCGTTGCGCAGCTTCACCGTTCACCTGGATGTTTCTTTGATGAAGCAATCCACCCGAACGGTACCAAGATCTTCTCGGCACGCATCATCCCGTTCAAGGGATCGTGGGTTGAGTTCACGACGGATATTCACGATGTGATGTATGCTTACATCGATCGTAAGAAGAAGTTCCCGGTGACAACACTTCTGCGCGCACTGGGATACTCCAGCGATGAAGATCTTCTGAACCTCTTTGACCTCTCTGCCGAAGTTTCGGTGAAGAAGCTAAACGACGAGCACCTGGGACGTCGAATCGCCGCTGACGCCGTAGACATGAGCACTGGTGAGATCATTGCGCAGCGTGATCTTGTGCTGGATGAGACATTGCTCGCGGCTCTGCGTGACTCCGATGTGGAATCGATCCGAATCTTCAAGTATGAGAGCCCGAACGACGAGCCGATCATTGCAAAGACTCTTGCCAAGGACACAGCTCGTACGCGTGAAGACGCACTGGAGACGATCTATCGTCAGCTGCGCTCGTCCGACCCACCGGATCTAGATACGGCGTGGGGTCTTCTCGAGAAGCTGTTCTTCAATCCGAAGCGCTATGATCTCGGTATCGTCGGACGCTATCGGATCAACGAAAAGCTAGCCATGACGGTGCCACTTGATGTGACGACGCTCACGGTAGATGACATAGTTGCCATCGTGAAGTACCTGATCGATGTGCGTGATGCCAAGGTGCCCGTTGATGATATCGACCACCTTTCGAATCGGCGCGTCCGTACCGTCGGTGAGCAGCTCGAGTCGACCTTCAACCTAGGTCTGACACGCATGGCTCGCACGATCAAGGAGCGCCTCTCGGTGCGTGACAGTGAGAACGTGACGCCGAGCGAACTCGTCAATGCCCGTACGATCACCAGCGTTATCAACCAGTTCTTCGGCACCAACCAGCTGTCGCAGTTCATGGACCAGACCAATCCGCTGTCCGAGATCACGCACAAGCGTCGTACCTCGGCACTCGGACCTGGTGGTCTTACGCGTGAACGCGCCGGATTCGAAGTTCGTGACGTTCACTACACGCACTATGGTCGGCTGTGTCCGATCGAAACACCTGAAGGTCCGAACATCGGTCTGATCTCTTCGTTGGCCATTCATGCGCGCGTAAACAAGTTCGGATTTATCGAAACGCCATATCACAAGGTCGTCAACGGCGTTGCGACAGATCAAGTCGAGTTCCTTCCGGCTGATAAGGAGGAAGGGTTGATCATCATCCCTGCATCGACGGCAACGGATGCAGAGGGTCGTATTCTCGGTGACACCGTCAAGGCGCGCGTTAGTGGTGACTACAAAGTGGTTGCACCGACAGAGGTCAACTACATGGAGGTCAGCACCGATCAGATCACCTCTCCGGCAGCATCTCTGATCCCGTTCCTTGAGCATGATGATGCTAACCGTGCACTCATGGGTTCAAACATGCAACGCCAGGGCGTGCCGCTCCTGCGCCCTGAGGCCCCTATTGTGGGCACGGGCATGGAAGCACGTGTAGCGCGCGACTCGCGTGCACTGGTGCTGGCCGAAGATGACGGTGTGGTGGATTATGTGTGCGCCGACTTTGTACGCATCGTCTATGACGATAAGAGAAACGCCGACGAGAAGCTCATTTCGTTCGACGGCGACCGCACCGTTACGTACCATCTTCAGAAATTCTACCGCACGAACCAGGATACCAGTATCAACCATATGCCGATTGTGGCGGTTGGTCAGCGAGTCAAGAAGGGCCAGCCCATCATTGACGGCGCTTCGACAGAGATGGGTGAACTGGCCCTCGGTCGTAACGTAATGGTCGCATTCATGCCATGGCGTGGGTACAACTTCGAAGATGCCATTGTGCTGAGTGAGCGCATGGTTGCCGAAGACGTTTTCACGTCGATCCACATCGAGGAATACACGCTTCAGGTTCGTGACACAAAGCGCGGTGAAGAAGAGTTTACGCGCGAAATCCCGAACGTTAGCGAGGAAGCAACGAAAGATCTTGACGAGCGTGGCATTGTTCGCATTGGTGCCAAGATCCGCGAGGGAGATATCCTTATCGGCAAGATCACGCCAAAGGGAGAGACCGACCCAACGCCGGAAGAAAAGCTTCTGCGCGCGATCTTCGGAGACAAGGCCGGTGACGTCAAGGATGTGTCGCTAAAGGCACCTCCAGGACTCAAGGGGACGGTGATCAATACCAAGCTTTTTGCACGCCGCGTTCTGACGAGCGACAGCGAGTTCCGTCTCGAAGAAAAGAAGCGTCAGGATCTTATCACACGTCGAGAAAACCAGGCACTGCGTGCTCTGGACATCGATTGTATCGAGCGACTTGGTCAGCTTCTTGAGGGTGAAACATCCATCGGCGTGCGGTCTACCAACGATACGATGATCTTCCGCAGCGGAGCTAAGTTCTCAGCCAAGGACATGCTTGCGAAGTTTGAGTCGGGATCTTTCCTCCCGTCAAACACTAGCATGGAACAGGACTGGGTGGCAGACAAGAAGACCATGAAGCTTGTAAGCACGCTCATGGAGAATTTCGAAACGCGCCGTAACACCATCATTCTTGATGCGCGCATCGAGCGTAATAAGATTGCCGCCGGAGACGAACTGCAACCGGGTATCCAGCAGATGGCCAAGGTCTACGTTGCCAAGAAGCGCAAGCTTCAGGTTGGTGACAAGATGGCCGGACGTCACGGTAATAAGGGTATCGTGTCGAAGATCGTACCTCTGGAAGACATGCCATTCCTGCCGAACGGCCGTCCGGTTGACCTCGTTCTCAACCCGCTGGGCGTTCCTTCCCGTATGAATCTGGGTCAGCTTTACGAAACCGCCCTCGGTTGGGCCGGACGTGAACTCGGTATCCACTTCGCAACACCGATCTTCGACGGGGCTTCATGGGACCAGGTTGGAGATTACCTTGAAAAGGCCGGTCTACCGCGTACAGGCAAGACGGTTCTCTATGACGGCCGCTCAGGTGAAGCCTTCGAGAACGAGGTCACGGTTGGCATCATCTACATGATGAAGCTTTCTCACCTTGTTGAGGACAAGATCCACGCGCGCTCGATCGGACCATACTCGCTGATAACGCAGCAGCCCCTTGGCGGTAAGGCCCAATTCGGTGGTCAGCGTCTCGGGGAGATGGAAGTCTGGGCGCTTGAGGCCTACGGCGCCGCCCACACTCTGCAGGAAATGCTGACGCTCAAGTCAGACGACGTGCAGGGTCGGGCCAAGATGTATGAGACACTCGTTAAGGGTGAGAATCTGCCGACACCGGGAATCCCCGAGTCGTTCAACGTTCTCGTCCGTGAATTGCAGGGTCTCTGTCTGGATGTCAAGCTGGACTGAGCCTGACGTTCACTGTTTACTTTTTCGTCAACCAAGGAATTTTCGCTCGGAGTCACGATGCAGTTCCAAAACATCCCGAAACGCGGTTACGGTTCGATCACGATCCGCATTTCATCACCGGATGACATTCTAAATCGCTCACACGGCGAGGTTACCAAGCCTGAGACGATCAATTATCGCTCGTTCCGTCCGGAAAAGGACGGTCTGTTCTGCGAGAAGATATTCGGTCCGATCCGTGATTGGGAATGCGCATGCGGAAAGTATAAGCGCATTCGATACAAGGGTATCGTCTGTGACCGTTGTGGCGTGGAGGTAACGCAGAAGAGCGTGCGCCGCGAGCGCATGGGGCATATCATGCTCGCCGTACCGGTCGTTCACATCTGGTTTCTTCGTTCGCTTCCGAGCAAGATCTCCGGTGTGATCGGTATGCCGACAAAAGACGTCGAGCGCATCGTGTACTACGAATCGTATGTCGTGGTGCAGCCCGGATCGACGGGTCTTCAAAAGAAAGACCTTCTGACAGAGGAGCAGTACCTCGAGGTTCTGGCAAGTCTGCGTCCCGAAGAGCGCAACATGGACGACGAAGATCCACGCAAGTTCATCGCCCTCATCGGTGGTGAGGCTGTCAAGGAGCTTCTGCGCCGCGTTGACGCAGACGAGGACTATTTCAAGTTGCGTGAAACGGCTCGCGAGGATATGTCGCAGGCAAAGAAGGCCGATGTGCTCAAGCGGCTGCGTATTCTTGACGCATTCCGCACTGCCGAGCACAAGGAGCCAAACCGTCCCGAGTGGATGGTCCTCGACATCATTCCTGTCATCCCGCCGGATCTGCGTCCGCTTGTGCCTCTCGAAGGTGGCCGTTTTGCTACGTCTGATCTGAACGATCTGTATCGTCGAGTCATCATCCGCAACAACCGCCTCAAGCGCCTGATCGATATCAAGGCTCCTGAGGTGATCCTGCGGAATGAGAAGCGCATGCTCCAGGAATCGGTCGACGCGCTGTTCGATAACTCGCGTCGTGCCGTCCGAAGTGAGTCGCAGCGGGCGCTGAAGTCACTGGCCGATACTCTCAAGGGCAAAACAGGACGCTTCCGTCAGAACCTGCTTGGCAAGCGCGTTGATTACTCCGGCCGTTCGGTTATCGTGGTGGGCCCGGAATTGAAGCTCTATGAGTGCGGTCTTCCAAAGGACATGGCCGTTGAGCTGTTTAAGCCCCTTATCATCCGTAAACTGATAGAGCGCGGACACTGTAAGACCGTTAAGAGTGCCAAGAAGCAGGTTGAAAAGAAAACAACCGAGGTGTGGGACATTCTCGATACGGTGATCGACGGTCATCCGGTGCTTCTGAACCGCGCCCCGACACTCCACCGTCTGGGTATCCAGGCCTTCCAACCGAAGCTCATTGAAGGCAAGGCCATCCAGCTGCACCCACTGGTGACGACCGCATTCAACGCTGACTTCGACGGTGATCAGATGGCCGTGCACGTGCCGCTGAGTCATGAAGCACAACTCGAGGCTCTTCTTCTGATCCTTTCGGCGCACAACATCATGCACACACAGAACGGCGAACCGATTGCCGTTCCGTCCCAAGACATGGTTCTTGGCGTGTATTACCTCACGAAGGCTCGTAATGGCGTAAAGGGCGAGGGCAAGATCTTCTCGAGTGAGGACGAAGTGGTGATCGGGTACAACTCCGGTCGCATTGCTCAGCATGCCAAGATCAAGGTCCGTATCGGCGGTAAACTGGTGGAGACCACAGCCGGACGTGTTCTGTTCAATAAGATCGTTCCGTTTGAGCTTGGCTACATGAATGAGATGCTTGGTAAGAAGCGTCTGCGCCAGGTTATCGCTGACTGTTTCCGCAAGGCTGGTCTTGCAAAGACCGTAGAGTTTCTTGATAAGCTCAAGGAAACCGGCTTTATGACGGCAACGCGCGGCGGTCTGTCGGTATCGATCGCCGACGTGGTTGTACCGGCTGAGAAGGTCAACATCATCGATCGTGCCCAAAAGGAAGTCGACAAGATCGAAGACTATTATCACTCCGGTGTCATCACCGAAGGCGAACGCTACAACAAGATCATCGACACCTGGTCGACGGCGACGAACCGTGTGGCGGATAAGCTCTACAATGAGCTTGCCTCGAATAGGGATGGTTTTAACACGTTCTTCATGATGCTCGATTCGCAGGCACGGGGCTCCAAGGAGCAGATCCGTCAGCTTGCAGGTATGCGCGGTCTGATGGCCAAGCCACAGAAGACCGCGGCAGCATCTTCAGCCGAGCTGATCGAGAACCCGATCATTTCCAACTTCAAGGAAGGCCTTACGATCCTTGAGTATTTCATCTCGACACACGGTGCACGTAAGGGTCTGGCCGATACCGCATTGAAGACAGCCGACGCCGGTTATCTGACGCGTCGTCTGCATGACGTTGCGCAGGATGTTGTGATATCGGAAGATGACTGCGGCACGATCCGTGGCGTCGAAATGCGAGCCCTGAAAGACGGCGAGGACGTTAAGGAGCCGCTGAAGGAACGCATCCTTGGCCGGACGTCTCTTGTTGATGTAATCGATCCGATCAACGGGACGGTATACTGCAAAAAGGGTGAAACGGTCGATGAGGAAATTGCCGAGGCGATCGAGCTCAGCGCGATCGAATCCGTGATGATCCGCAGCGTCCTTACCTGTGAATCACGTCGTGGTGTCTGCGCGCGATGCTATGGACGCAACATGGCAACAGGACAGCTTGTCGATACGGGCGAAGCCGTCGGTACGATCGCTTCACAGTCGATCGGCGAGCCAGGTACGCAGCTGACGCTCCGTACGTTCCACACCGGTGGAACGGCCTCGCTGTCGATGAGCCAGAGCCTAGTGCTGGCAAAGTTCGACGGTCTCATTCAGTTTGATGCTGTTCGCACAGTGAGCTGTCCGGGCGAAACGGAAGATATAGAAATGGTGGTCTCCCGTGCCGGTGTCATTAACATCGTTGAGCCAGGCTCCAACCGCGTCGTAACTAAATACGATGTGGTGTATGGTGCCGAGTTGAAGGTCAAAGACGGACAGAAGGTCAAGAAGGGTGAGACACTTTACGACTGGGATCCATACAATTCCGTTATCATCACGGAAAAGGCCGGCCTTGTGCGCTATCGTGACCTCGTTCCGAATCTGACGTTCAAGGAGGCCATTGACGAGCAGACCGGCCACACAACGAAGATCGTGATCGATTCACGTGACCGGACCAAGAGCCCGGCCATTGAGATTGTCGATGACGAAGGAACACTGATTCAGTCGTACATCATCCCGTCACGCGCCCAGATCGTGGTCGATGACGGTGAAGTTGTGGCCGTTGGTTCGAAGCTCGTAAAGATGCCACGTGACCTCGGCCGTCTTCGCGACATCACGGGCGGTCTGCCACGTGTTACGGAGCTCTTTGAAGCCCGCGCGCCTCAGGCCCCTGCCGCTGTTACGGAGATCGACGGTATCATCTCGATCGAAAAGCCTAAGCGCGGCTCGCGCGTTATCGCTACGACATCCCTCGACGGTCAGCTCAAGCGCGAATACTCGGTGCCAATTGGACGTCACGTTCTGGTGCAGGAAGGCGACCTTGTGCGCGCCGGTGACCGTTTGACGGAAGGCGCAATCAATCCGCACGACATTCTGCACATCAAGGGTATCAATGAAGTGCAGGCCTACCTGGTGAATGAGATCCAGGAAGTGTATCGTATGCAGGGTGTGAAGATCAATGACAAGCACATTGAGGTTATCGTCCGCCAGATGCTTCAGAAGGTTCGTGTAACGGACTCAGGTGACTCTCCGTTCCTAGAGGGTGACCAGGTGGATCGTATGCGCTTCAACGACGAGAACGACCGCCTGAAAGGGTGTGTGGTCGTTACCGATCCGGGCGATTCGAAGCTCAAGTTCGGACAGATCGTTGATAAGCGTATCGTACGCGAGATCAATGCTGACCTGAAGAAGGGCGATAAGCAGGGTGCGAAGAGCCGCACTGCTGAGCCAGCAATTGGCGAACCACTTCTGCTTGGTATCACGCAGGCGTCGCTCACAACCGAATCGTGGCTTTCGGCGGCGTCGTTCCAAGAGACCACGCGTGTGCTAGCCGACGCCTCGGCAGCTGCGAAGACGGATAAGCTCCTTGGTCTGAAGGAGAACATCATCCTGGGTCAGTTGATCCCTGCCGGTACGGGTCTTCGTGCGTACCAGTCGATGCTCGTTGCATCGGATGTCGGCAACATCTTTGGACCTGATGCGATCATCCCGCAGGTGGAAACCGAAGAAGTAATGCCACGCAAGCCGGTGCGCCGTTCAGCTCGTCTGGGTCAAGACTGATCTGTTCTGCCATGAAGTTCCCCAAGGGGCGATTCGGAAACGAGTCGCCCCTTTGTCATTTTGCGCAATGATCTCGATGGTGTCAATGCTCCAGTGGACCCTTGCGGCAACAGTAATGTTGCTCGTTCCGACGCATGACGTGCGCGCCCAAAGGCCTTTGAGGCTTCCGGTAACCACCGGATTCTCTCAGGGCATCACTTCCGTTGCTGTCTCGGGAATAGCCCGTTGGCTGATCGACCAGAATACGGTCTATCGCGGCACGGATCAGAACCGCTACCAGCAGTGGCAGGCACTACCAGAGCTGTACCGCTGCGGAACTGCCTATACTGTATCGGCAACAAACGACCAGATTGCCGTGGTTGCCAAGCGGCAAGGGCAAAGGGATACGTCATGGTGGCTCTTTCGATCCAAGCCATCAGCGATGATCTGGTCAGACAGTTCGGCTATACCCGCATCGGGTCAGTTTCTGTGCAGCGCCGGGGGTATACTGCTCTTTAGCGCCAGCGAGCCCGATCGCCCCATGGTCGTCGACGCATACGATTCGTCAGGACAGCTCATTCGATCAATTGAAATGGCCCGTGTACGCAACTGGCCGGCCACAAGGGTGCGTCAGTGTGGCGACTCGATCATTGCTGTTGATCTCGGTAGCGGTATGGCGATCTGCGAGGTGATCCGCTCCGGAGCAGGAAAGACTCCGATCGACTGGGTGACGGCCGAGCTTCCCGAAGTCATTTATGGCAAGGTTGGCGAGAGTGATGCCTTTGCCTACCAGACATCAAAGGGTACGTTCATAGATCATGCAGGCACGGTTCGCCCAATGCGTGTTCTCAGCGAAAGACTGCAGGATGTCAGTGTCAACGGAAGGTCTGCAGCCCGAATAGCGAACGGTGGGATCGAGTTTGCTCCCGATGTAACTCTGGAGAACGTCGAACGGTATCTGGTGAACGGTCTGCTTTTCTCCTCTACGCATAGAATCCTTTGGACTCGCAATGCGGATTGCCTGCTGTCGCGGCAGGACGGAACACTCTGGTACACCTTCAAGTTGATTGATGCTCCCGACTTCTCCTATGGCATCAATCAATCAACAGCGGGGAGCGTAAGTCGTGGGTCTCGCCTGATGCTTTCGGGATCGAATGTCACGTTGGCTGGACACTTTCGAGTTCAAGGCCTCGGGGTGTCGGATGCAATGAGCACTATTGTGCCGGGAGCATCCACCTGTGACACCGTCGATGTACGATCTGCCAGCCCGGGTCATGAAGCCCTGCGCAGAGTTGGCAATGAGGTCTGGCTGACAACCTCGCAGGGAATCTTCTCTTATCCGGATATGCGGCGCGTGCAGCAGCGGCCAGGATATGGTGCCGTAAAATCCGGTGATTTTGTTTACATGCAGACCACTCGTGGGATCGAAGTGCGAGGCCCGGCAGACTCGTTGTCGCGTGTTCTCATCTCCGGTGCGATCGGTGCCGGAATGACGGTTGTGAGCGATACGATCTTCGTGGTCAACATCCAGAGTGTACCGGGAAGTGAGCAGGACGCGAGAGTTTCGGTAGACGCGTACGACAGGGAGGGAAATCCATTCTTTCTCGACCTTACAGTTGTTGAGTCCGCACCGGCACGATTTGTCACGTTGCGATCGGTGAATTATATCGACAACACGCTCATCATCAACCTTGGACGGTGGCTTATGGTGAGCCGCGACGCCGGCATCACATGGAATGAGGTCGATACCGATATCGAGCTCCTCACGCCTATCGACGATGCCGGAGTCGAGGCCGCTGCGTGGGCCCGAGGCATGGACGGACGCACGGGTCCGGCCGTGATGGTACGTCCCGAACGCTGGGTCATGCAGCCCGCTGAACTGCCCACCGCGAGCCCCGTGATCGCCTGCGCTCACATGCCGGGCTGGTTCGTGTTCAGCACGACCGATGGCGTGTGGTCGCTGCCGCAGCTGATCAGCAGCGTTCCCGTGGGTAACTACCGAGACGAATCGGAGTTCTTTGAAACAACACCGGATCAGGAGATGCTGGTCGATGTTCTGGGCCGCGTGTTTTCCCGTGAATCGGCACCAGCAGGTGCCTATTTTCATGCTGTACGTTACGGACCGCAGTGGCGCGTCCGATCGATTATCTCTCTTCCTTGAGGGTTCCTGTGATGCTTCGCCCCCTGATTGCTGCCTTGTTCATCGTTTCTGCAACCTGTGTGGCCGACACACTCTATGTGGCACCGAGTGCCTCCGTGGGTGGCAATGGTCAGTCGTGGTCCACGGCATTCTCATCAATCGGGGATGCTCTTGCCAAGTGGCAGCTGGGCGATGAGATCTGGTGCGCTGCCGGACAGTATCAAATCCCGCAGGCCGGATACCCAGTATCCAATGGTATGCGCATTTACGGAGGCTTTAAGGGCAACGAGACCCAACGTGAACAGCGCGACTGGTACCGCCAGCGCACCGTGCTGAACTCATCTATGGGGGCGAGCATCTTCATGCTCACGGCATGCGATTCGATCACGAGGATCGATGGATTTGTTCTGCAGGGTACTCGATCAACGGCCGTGCTTGTTAACGGTGGAGCTCCTCGCATCTTCAACAACCACTTTCGATCCTGTTCAACGACTACCGACGGCGCGGCCATTCGCATGACAGGGGGCGGGCGCATTCAGATCGAGTATTGTGTGTTTGAGGATTGCAAGGCTGACCGATTCGGTGGTGCGGTGTTTCTGAATTCTGACATCACAAGTGCGGCATGGAACCGCCAGTGGGGGCCTTTCATCGGGCAGTGCTTCTTCGTGAGCTGCATCGCACAACGGGGTGGCGGACTCTACATAGCTGATTGTCCCGGCACCACCCAGATCACCTCATCGGTGTTCGCCGGTAACAGCGCAGAGGACGCCGCAGGAGCGATCGGTTCGGAGTCGTCGGATGTGTATCTCAACAACAGTACCTTCTCTGGCAATACCCTGTCGGGCTCGTCGGTCCTCGGTGGAAAGTCTGTCGCGATAAGTGCCGGTGTCATCCAGAACTGTCTGATGTGGAATGAGGATGAGGACACCACATCGCACGTACTCCAGCTTGTGCCGCAGGGAGACACCTCGAAGCTGGTGGGACGTGCAAACGTGATTGAGCGCGACTTTGTCTATGGCTTCTGGCAGTTTGCTCCGGACTTTGCGAGCGTAGACGATGTCGATGGTGCCGATGACATCCATGGCACAGATGATGATGGACTGGTTCTCCTGCCCGGATCCATCGGACGAGATGGAGGCTACCTTGATACGTACGTCAATCACCGTCAGCACGACATCTTGGGCAATCCTCGACTTGTGGGTCGGAAACTTGACGTCGGTGCCTATGAAGCGCAACGTGAGGAAGGGCGTTTGGGCTTTCGCGAAGCAATGGCCGAGATGCGCAAGGGCGGACTGGTCTTCATGTACCGACATGGTAAGACGGACTGGGATCAGAAGGACAAGGGGCCGGCGCCGGAATGCTTCCCTGGACGCAATCTCATTGCTGAAGGACGTGAGCAGTGTGACGAGATCGGCAAGGCCCAGCGGATGCTGGGAGTGCCACAGGGCGAAGCATTCTCATCACCCGTCTGCCGATGCTGGGAGACCTTCCAGATCATGCTCGGTCGGTACGAAAAGAAGGATCACTGGGCCAGTGGAGGAGCATCAGGTGCGTCCGCGCAGGCCAGGACGCGAGACCTTTGTTCGCCGGTCAGCAGTGGTAACCGATTCATCTCTACACACGATGCGGTATGTCAGTCGATATTCAACCCGAACGGTGGTGGGGAGATCATCACCACCGCGGAATACATGGAGGGTGATGCTCTGATCATCCGTCCACTCGGTGGAGCAGAGAACGAGGTCCTTGCGCAGTGGTGCTCCGAGACATGGACGCGTTATCACGTGCGATTCCCTGACGAGATCACCGATGTTCAACCGGAATTGTCGGCCGAAGGTAAGGTCACTGTTCGTCCAGTTCCGGCACGCGATGTCGTGCGGCTAACATCGCCACGGCCGGCTCGGCTTGTGGTCGTCAATCTCCTTGGTGCGATTGTAGCCTCGGCTGACGTCGACTCAACGCTCTCGACGTCGATTGATGTCTCCTCGTGGCCGCCGGGAACCTACTTCGTGATAGGGGGCTCGCTGACCGCCAGCTTCAGCGTCCTGCACTGATCAAACGGTGCTCTTCGGCGATCAGCGTTACTCGGCACCGTACACACGAGCTTTTGCGTCATCAAAAGCCCCTTCCCAGCGTGCAATGACGACGGTTGCCAGGCAGTTGCCGAGAAGATTGACGCTCGTCCGGGCCATGTCCATGAACTCATCCACGCCGAAGATCATCGCAACGGCGATCGGGCCGTAGTGCTTGAGGTTGTCCGGAAGAAACGTCGACAGTGTTGCCAGTAGAATGACCAGTGATGCCCGTGGCACAGCTGCAACGCCTTTCGAGGTGATCATCAATGCCAACATCATCGTAATCTGCTGGCTGAGACCGAAGGTAAATCCCGGTACTGTCGAGGCAACGGCCTGCATGACAAAGACGCTGGCCATCGATAGGTACAGCGTCGTTCCGTCAAGATTGAATGTGTATCCGGCCGGCATCACAAACCCGACGATGTGCTTCGGCACTCCAAACTGCTCCATGCGCTCCATGGCCATCGGCAATGCGCTCTCGCTGGATGTAGTGACAAACGCCAGCGTAAACGGTTCGCGAACAGCCTTCAGGAAGGGGATAAGGGGCACACGGGCGATCATGATGACGCTACCCAGGACCAAAACGACGAAGATGATCAGCGCCGCATAGAGAGAGCCGATCAGCATACCCAGTGACCCCAGAATACCCAGCCCCTGGTGTCCGATCGTTGCTGCCATGGCTGCACCGATGCCAATTGGAGCAAATCGCATGATGATGTTGGTGAATGCGAACATCGTCTGCGCTAAGGATTCGCACCAGGCAATGATCGGCTGCGCATGATCTCCGATGCGACGCAGTGCCAGAGCAAAGATCACGGAGAAAGTCACGATCTGTAGGACGTCGCCCTTTGCCATGGACTCGATGATGCTGGTCGGGAAGATGTGGACGATCGTCTCGATGAGCGTCTTAGGGTGGTTGGTTGCCACGCTCCCCAACGTACCGGGGTCGCCAACCAGTGTTATGCCAGCTCCGGGCTGCGTGAGATTGACCACCGCCAGCCCAATAAAGAGGGCAAGCGTCGTAACGACCTCGAAATAGAAGAGCGACTTGGCTCCGAGACGTCCGACTCCACCGCTGTGGCCGCCGCCCGCAATCCCGATCACAACGGTAGCAAACACCAAAGGGGCGATGATGACCTTGATCAGATGGAGGAAGACATCACGCAGCCAGCCGATGCCGGTGCCAAAGTCAGGAGCGACGTAGCCGATGGCAATGCCAAGTGCTACGCCAACGAGGATCTGTTTTGTCAGCGTAAACTTCATGAAAAGAAGTTACGGACTCGTTACGTCCGAGCGATGGAAAGCCCCTTTACTTCTGGCGGATAAAGCCCGCGCCGGCAGTGCTGTTCCCGTCGGAAACCTCCAGACGATAGCTTCCCGATGGTAGGTCTGCGAGTCCGATGACGATGCTGTGCAGACCATGCTCGGTGGCCGAACTGCTGCTCCATACCACCGAGCCGCGCAGATCACGGATGCGAATGGTGACAAGGGCTGGCTGTGAGACCACATATGACAGGGCATATGCATCGCGTGTGGGATTAGGGCCACAGCTGAGGATCGTAACGGAAGAAGGACTGTGGGCAGTCTCACCAACAGATGTTATGATCGGCGGATCATTCGGTGCCGGCACATCCTGCACGCTCTTGCCGGGCGCTGCCGACCCTGACCGTTGAAGCTGGTGTGTACCGGAGAGGCTACGGTAACCCCTTTCCCGACGCTGTGCCGTGGGGCGCTCTGTGAGACTCTTGATAAAGTACCAGTCGGATTGGACGGAGTCAGGAAAGAACGATACGATCATGTAGCCATGATCAGTGATGTTGTTCCACTTCATGTGTCCGTTTCGCTGCGTCAGCGTGGTATCGACGGTCTTCAGAAGCTGCGGTTGAATAACGCTCAGTCCTGCAACGGCAGAGAAGTTTTCATCAAAGTTCGACGAGGTAACGCTCGGCGTAATGAACTCGACGGCAACGGGCTTGATCTTCTCGCCATTTTCGATCGGGACTTCCATAGCGAAGGTTGAGTGGAAGTCGCCCGTGACGATCACAACATTCTCGACAGAACTGCTGCGCATCAGCGTGCTGAGCTCACGGCGCTGGGCGGGATAGTTGCTCCAGACATCACCATAGAACGCCTGTTCAAAAACGGTCTGCAGCGACGGAAGCTGTGGCCGCAGGATCGCGGTGAACAGGGGGCCGATGGAGGCGAACAGGTAGTTGGTGTCAATCGGCGTGACGTTTACCGGCGAATAGATCACCTGGTTGCCAACGAGTTTCCAGCGGGCCTGACTCGAAGTGAGATTTCCCGTGAGCCAGCCAAACTGCGTCGCCGACATGATCTTCCGGTTCGGATCGTTGATGGCATCCTTGGCGGCTTGCGAGGCAGAAGGCCCTACCTCTTCAATCTGCTTGTTACGACCCTCAAGACGTGTGTCGATCATCGATACATCGACAAGATCGCCGATGACAAACCGGCGATAGATGGCACCGTCAGAAGATTCGCGCGTAGGCATCCATTCGTTGCAGGCCTGACGTGACACGGCCTTGCGGACGTTCCAGTCACCTTCGTCTACCTGGTGATTTTGAGCACCATCCGTGTACGAGTCGTTGGCCGATTCATGATCATCCCAGACGTGGATCATAGGATGCTGCTGGTGCAGACGCCGCAGATCAGGATCAAGCCGATACTGACTGTAGCGTGTGCGATAATCCGTCAGCTTTACGAGTTCGGCGTCTGGCAGATGCAAGCGTCCGAGCCTGGCACCTGTGGTTCCGCCGAAGGATGCGGTATCAGCGTCATACTCGTAGATGTAATCTCCAAGGTGCAGAACTGCATCCAGGTCGTTGCGATCGGCAATGAAACCATAGGCCGTGAAGTATCCTGCCGGGTAGTTGGAGCACGAGACCACGGCAAGCTTGGTATGGTCCACGGAACCGATGGGTAGGGTGCGGGTGCGCCCTGTTAGAGAGGCACGGTCATAGGCGATGAATCCGTAGTAGTAAACAGTGGCAGGCGCAAGGCCATCGACATCCACCTTGACGGTATAGTCACGATCCGCGCGGGTAACGAAAGCCCCCTGCCTGACGATGTTTGTCAGGGATGGGTCCGTGGCCACGCGCCACTGAACATCGACACTTTCCTGGCCGTTCTCGGGTGTGACTCGCGTCCAGATGATCACGCGGTTGCTGAGCGGGTCGCCACTGGCAACACCATGAAAGAAAGGACGCAGCCGATCCTCCACCTGGGTCACATCGGCACGTTTGCTCAGGCGGGGCTCGTGGCCGGCGCGGCGCACACCGAACATGTCATTGCGCATGTCCTGGGCATTGACCGCCAGAGATGCTGTCAGAATGAGTACGAAAGTGGACAGTCGTAAGATCATATGTCACCGTTTGGGTAAGCAAGAGGAACGCAATCTAGGGCACGGATGTTTCCCTGCGATTGACCCATGTCAATGATCAAGAAACATCAGCTCGCGACCAAGATCTGCGTTCAATGTCAGCGTCCCTTTACATGGCGCAAGAAGTGGGAGCGCGTCTGGGACGAGGTCAAGTACTGTTCCGATGCATGCCGTCGTAGCAAGAAGGGGGCGGCGCATGGCGCATGAGTTTCACGTTGGACGTACCCAACGTCTATCCGACAACCCGCGGCTGCTGTCTGCCTGCGAGCACTCCGAGTTTCTGTTGCCGGTCTTTGACTGGGACCCTTCGGTGGTGATGGGATCACACCGGGCAGCCTTTCTGCTCGGATCACTCACCTCCCTGCAGCGCGATCTTCGTGCACGTGGGTCGGATCTGTTGTTCCGTGTTCAGCCCCCTGATCCGGAAGTGGCGCAACTCTATGGTCGGTCCGAGATGCTTTACGACGTTGATGACCTGCCGATGCCACTCGAGCGTCTGCCGGACGTATTCACCTCATTCCTTCGTGATCTTGAACGTCATGCAACGGCCTGGAACGCCTCAGTGCCGGAACCTAACAGACTTCCGCCTCTGCCACCCGGCGTGGCGTGTCCCGACGTGCCCTTGGCATCCGATCTTGGGATCGCAGAGGCCGTGCATGATGACCGAAGTGCGTTTCCATTCCACCGAACGGAGTTTGCACCGAGTGAGCAGGCGGCACGTGCACACCTTGAACGGTATTTGGAAACTCGACGTATTGACTCGTACAAGGCCACGCGCAACGGACTCATTGGCACGGACTTCTCAAGTAAGTTCTCACCTTGGCTTGCACTCGGGATGATCTCTGCCAGAACGATCGCCCAGACTGTCCACGAGTATGAACGCCGGCACGGTGCCAACGACGGCACCTACTGGTTATGGTTCGAACTTGTCTGGCGGGACTTCTTTGCGTTCCGATCGATGACGCAGCGACCTGAATCTCTGGATCACGAGCCCCGTAATGTGAACGCGCCGTTCCGTGTCTGGTGTCAGGGGGCCACCGGATCGCGCTTCGTTGATGCTGCCATGACGGAGCTTGCCCATACTGGATGGATGAGCAATCGAATGCGGCAGATCGCGGCCAGTTACCTCATCCATGAGCTGCGATGCCCTTGGCAATGGGGTGAGTGGTGGTTTGCAACACATCTTGTTGATTACGATCCGGCTTCCAATGAAGGCAACTGGCGCTACATTGCCGGACAGGGGGCTGACCCTCGCGGCGGACGTCGATTCAGCATCGAACACCAGCAACAGAGCTACGACCCGCACGGTAGATACGCAGCTTATTGGCTAGGTGATGGGCGATGAAAGAAGTGCGTCTGATTCTCGGAGATCAGCTCAACGAAAATCACTCGTGGTTCGCGCGGGTCGACCCTACGGTCGTGTACGTGATGATGGAAGTAAGGTCGGAGACAGACTACGTCCGCCATCACGCGCAGAAGGTCATTGCGATCTTTGCAGCGATGCGGCGGTTTGCCGATCGGCTGCGCAGCAGTGGGCACACGGTTGAATACGTTTCGATCTCTGATCCAATGAACAGGCAGGATCTGCTCGGTAACGTCCAGCGCGTGTTGGCACAGTACGCGGCAACATCTTTTGCCTGTCAAGAGCCGGATGAATATCGTGTTGACCAGATCCTGAGCTCGGCCTCCGAGGTGCTTGGCGTCGAATGCCGATGTGTGTCCGGTGAGCACTTCCTTACCGCACGAGATGAGGTCAGCGTCTTCTTTGCATCGAATAAACGCTGGCTGATGGAGCGCTTTTACCGCATGATGCGGCGTAAGCATGGTATTCTTCTGACACCGGACGGTGAGCCCCTTGGTGGAGAGTGGAACTACGACGATGAAAATCGTGGCGCATGGAAGGGGGCTCCTGCCGAACCTGAGGACCGACGGCCGCACCGTGATCACACCAGCCTCTGGGAGGAGATCCTCGCCGCTGGAGTGCAGACCATGGGCGAGCCCCATGCTGATGACTTCCGCTGGCCCATTGATCGAAAGGATGCTTTGCAGCAACTCGATGATTTCCTTGCTTGCGGGCTTCGGCATTTCGGCACATTTCAGGATGCGATGCATCATGATGCACGCCGACTCTTTCACTCACTGCTGTCCTTTGCGCTCAACGTCAAGATGCTCTCTCCGATGGAGGTGATCCGTCGTGCCGAAGGGGCGTATCACCGCGGTGGGATTGACATCAACCACGTCGAGGGCTTCATCCGTCAGATCCTCGGTTGGCGCGAATACGTGCGTGGCGTGTACTGGGCGCGAATGCCCGAATACATAGAGCAGAACTTCTTTGGCCACGCCAAGCCCCTTCCTGAGTGGTTCTGGACCGGGAAGACCGACATGCGCTGTCTCTCGCTGGCGGTGGGGCAATCGCTGGACATGGCGTATGCGCATCACATCCAGCGGCTGATGATCATCGGGAACTATGCACTTCTGGCTGGACTTGATCCCAAGGCTGTGCACGAGTGGTATCTGGGCGTTTACATCGACGCGTTCGAGTGGGTGGAACTGCCAAACACGCTCGGCATGAGTCAATATGCTGATGGTGGGTTCCTGGCTACGAAGCCGTATGTCTCCAGTGCAGCGTATATCAACCGCATGAGCGATTCGTGCAAGGGCTGCGCCTTTGATGCCAAGAAGAAGTCTGGTCAGGGGGCATGTCCCTTCAACGCGATGTACTGGGAGTTCTTCAGGCGCAACCAGGACGTGCTGCGCAGCAATCCAAGACTTGGCCTCGTGTACCGACAGTTGGATCGCACGGCGTAACTTGCCTGCGTGTCGTCCGTTACCATTCCTGCGCTGACCGGCCTGCGAGCGTTTGCCGCAGCGATCGTGTTCATCGGACATGCCATCACTGCGCACCATGATGTTGTCCCCGGCCTTCTGCAGTATGGATGGGCCGGCGTCAATATCTTCTTCGCCCTATCTGGTTATCTGTTCCAGCACCTCTATGCTGAGTCGCTGATCTCAGGAACGTTTTCGTGGTGGGAATACGTCAAACGACGTCTCATCCGAATCTACCCGATCACCTCACTGGTCGTGATTGTTTCGGCGATCTCGATCTGGGACAGGGTGACGATGCTTGATTTCGGGTTGCATCTTACACTGCTGCATGGATGGCATCCGCGGTATCGACTATCGCTCAACGCCCCGATGTGGACACTGACGCTTGAAGAAAGTTATTACATCATCGCTCCGGTGTTGATCTATTACCTGAAGCGTTTCATGGATGATCTCGTGCGGCGTCTAGGTGCTGGGTCATCTGCTCGGCTCATTGGGAAAGTGCTGCTCGTTGCACTGCTGCTTTGGGTGGTGTCCTGTGCCCTTGGTAGGGGGCTGGCAACGTATCATCAGGACTTTGTGCACCTGCTGTTTGATGTGTGGGACAGAGATGTGCTCTCGGGTACAATCTTTGGACGTCTCTCTGACTTCGTTGCAGGGATGCTTGCCGCAGCGGTGATGAACGTCTATGGACATCGCGTAAAGGGTCGTGGAGACGTGCTTGTTGCTACAGGGGTAATGCTCTTCTTTTGCTGTGCCGCGTTCATTCAATCTCATGGCGGCCCAACCGGTGTTGGCAATTTTAAGCTCGGATCGATCGCCATTAACGGACTGGCCGGCTCAGCAGCAGTTGTCATCGCCGGACTGCATGCAGGGGGCTGGTGTTCTCGTCTGTTCTCAACGCGCGTGGCCGTGGTGCTTGGGGAGTGTTCCTTTGCACTCTACCTGATCCAGTTCATGCCGGTGGGCCCCTTCCCAAAGATCAGCATGGCCCTTCAGGGCGGATTGGAGGCCTCAGGATTGCACTTCCTGCTGGCGGCTCTCATAAGTTATCTCGTAATGAATCTTGCCGCATTGCTCCTTCATAGACTCTACGAGCGTCCGCTCGGCCTGGTCATGCGGCGGAAGTGGCTCAGAAGAGGGGCATAAAAAAAGACCGCACGAAGTGCGGTCTTAGCGTTTCTTGTTTGCGGACCCGTAGGGATTCGAACCCCAAACCTTCTGATCCGTAGTCAGATGCTCTATCCAGTTGAGCTACGGGTCCGTAGAATCATTGACGGCTTTACGCCATCATCTTCTTCACTGCCTTTGTCAAACGGCTCTTCTTGTTCGCCGCGTTGTTCTTCTTGATGATACCGCGGGCGGCAACGCGATCGAGAATGCTAAATGCTGCCCGGAGTGCTTCCTGTGCTGCATCGACCGTTGTGGCTGTGCGCACGGCCTTGATGGCCTCACGCATGACCTTCTTATTTCCGCGGTTATAGACCTTGCGCTTCCGAGACTGGCGAATGCGCTTGATCGCTGACTTATGATGTGCCATGAGTGGCGCCTGAGGATTCGTGAAAACTTTTGGGCCGCAAAGATAGGCAAGAATTCAGAATCCGCAAACGTAACCGTAGGTATGTAATAGCTAGTTTTGCTGTGATGACCCTGATAGAACAATTGGCCAGCCTCACAACGGAAGAGGTCAACCCCAAAACCTTGGACATAGACCGTGCGGACGCTCGGGGCATTGTGGGTATGCTGTATGAGGAGGATTTGGGCGTTTCTGCCGCGATCGCGGCAGAGCTGGATCACATCGCCGAAGCCGTTGAGATGGTCGCCGATGCGCTGCGCAGCGGGGGTCGGCTGATCTACGTCGGGGCCGGTACCAGCGGTCGATTGGGTATCCTTGATGCATCGGAAATGCCCCCTACCTATGGAACCGACCCGAGCTTAGTCCAGGGAATCATTGCCGGAGGCCAGGCGGCGGTTTTTCGTTCCGTTGAGGGAGCGGAGGATTCGTCGGACGCAGGAGCGCGAGCACTTGATGAGGTTGAGGTTGGAGAACTCGATGTGGTCTGTGGGATCTCGGCAAGCGGGCGTACGCCGTTTGTGACGGGAGCGCTTGAGCACGCTCTTGGTAAGGGAGCGAAGACCATCTTTCTGACCACAAATCCACGTCATGTAGTGCGGCCGTATGTCCCGAATGTTCACGTGCTCATCTGTCCGGTCGTCGGCCCCGAGCCCATCGCGGGGTCGACCCGCATGAAATCGGGCACAGCTCAGAAGATGGTCTTGAACATGATCACCACCGCAGCAATGGTTCGCCTGGGAAAGACCTTTGGGAACGTGATGGTCGACCTGCAGCTAACCAATGAGAAGCTGCGCGTTCGGGCAAGCCGCATCATCATGTCGATATGTGGTCTGGGCCAAGAGCAGGCGGTTAAGCTCATCGAATCCGCCGGCGGACATGTCAAGACAGCGCTTGTGATGCATGCGCATTCCTGTTCACGAGAAGAAGCCGTTGAACGTCTGCACGCGGCCAACGGAATTGTACGAAATGCTATGGAGAACATCTGATGACACTCAATGACCTTGTAGCCCTTGCGACCGAGAAGGGTCTTTCCTTTCAGCAGTTTCTGGAGCGTGCAGAGCAGAGGATGAACGCCAATAATCCCGATGACAATTTTGCCGCCGGACGTCCTCTGAATTACTCGCGCATGACGCGGCATATGAAGACCTACGAGCCCAGCGATGTCATTCGTAATGTCATGTCCGACATTCAGCAGCCGCAGGTGTGGGTAACCATTACGGAAGACTGGTGTGGCGACTCTGCACAAACACTGCCGGTACTGGCTGAGATCGCGGAATTGAGCCCCAATGTTTCGCTGCGCATCATCGACCGGGACACCTATCCCGAGGCCATGGAAATGTACCTGACCAATGGGGCGCGCTCGATACCCATCGTTGTCGCAACGCAGGAAGGAGATAACGGCGTGAGCGAGGAGTTGTGGGTATGGGGGCCTCGTCCGGATGCTGCCAAGCCCCTTGTCACGGCATGGAAAAACGAGCACGAAACCAACACCGACTGGTATCCGCTTCTGCACACGTGGTATGCCCAGAACGCCCACCAGCATCTTGAATCTGACATTTTGGGGCGGATCAATGCGCTCGTGCAGAGGTAATGATGGAGCTTCTGACAGGTCTCATCGACTTTATTCTGCATATCGATGCACACTTGGTCACCATCACCTCGAGCTACGGTGTTTGGGCCTACGTGATCCTGTTTTTGATCGTGTTTGCCGAGACGGGGCTGGTGGTCACGCCATTTCTACCGGGCGATTCTCTTTTGTTCGCCGCTGGTGCAATATGCTCGCTCGGTACCATGGACGTGAACCTGCTGGGACTTTTGCTGATCGTCTCGGCGATCCTTGGCGACGGGGTCAACTACGCCATAGGAGCGCGTGTTGGCCCGAAGGTGTTCAATCGACCATCGTCCAAGCTGCTGAATGTTGAGCATCTGCGGCGCGCAAATGCGTTTTACGAAAAGCACGGTGGCAAGACCATAGTTCTGGCCCGGTTCATGCCGATCGTACGAACATTTGCTCCGTTTGTCGCGGGAATCGGAAAGATGACTTACCGTCAGTTTCTCGTGTACAATGTTGTCGGTGCGGTCGTTTGGGTGGTGTCGTTTTTGGCCCTGGGTTACTTCTTTGGGAACCAGCCAGTCGTGAAAAGGAATTTCACAATGGTCATCGCTGCGATCATTGTTATCAGTGTTATCCCGGCCGTTGTGGAGATGATGCGAGCACGAAAGGAATTGTAACTTGAACAAGCGCTTGGATGGCGAAACTGGCAGACGCACGAGACTTAAAATCTCGTGTCCCGTAAGGGACGTGCGGGTTCAAGCCCCGCTCCAAGCACATTTAGAAACTGCTGATCCGGAGAGGCTTGCCTGATGCGCACCCTGTTGTCCGTCTGTGGGGTAGTTCTGCTCCTCACCATCAATGCTGCGTCTCAGCAGCGCCCGCTGTTCGAACGTCTGATGCCCGAGAGCACCGGCATTGACTTTCGGCAGCGCCATTCGAGGATCATCCTGTCAAAAGACTCGCTGTCGAAGATCAACTCCATGGTTCCAGGTGCCGGAGTTGCCATTGGCGACTTCACCGGCGATGGACGTCCGGATATCGTGTTCTCGGCATTCTCCGGCTGTGGGTTCTACCGCAACGACGGCGAGTTTCGCTTTACGGACGTGACGGCTCAGACGGGTATCCCGGTGGACTCAACATTCTTTGCCACGGGGGTCAATCTCGTTGATATAGACGCCGACGGTGATCTTGATCTCTTTGTCGCTCGCTGGCAGAATGCCTGTAGGCTTCTTGTCAACGACGGCAAGGGGCGATTCACGGAGCAGGCAGCGGCGTACGGACTCGACTTCAAAGACGAGACCGTCAACAGCGTTTTTTTCGACTACAATGGTGATGGTCTGCTGGATTGCTATCTGGTGACGTACTCCAATTGGTATGCTATGCGGACGGCCCCCAGGCCCCCCGACTCGGTTGAACAGGCCGAGTCCGTGCGGCGTCAGCGAGAAGGAACGGCCATCCCCAGATTTGAATCATCCTCCGGCCGCTTGCTCGATGATCAGGCGCAGCGGCTTCGCGACCTTCCGGCAAGCGAGGTCCGCCACCAGGGTCACACCGACAAGCTTTACCGTAATCGCGGCAATGGTACGTTCGAGGACGCATCCTATTCTGCATGGATAGGCGATCGCGGAATGGGGCTAAGCGCAACGGTAGCTGATATCAATCTCGATGGCTGGCCGGATATCTATGTAGCCAATGACTTCAATTCGACCGATCTGATATACCTGAACAATGGTGATGGCAGCTTCGCCGAGAGCATGAAGAAGGTAACGCGTCGGGCATCCGTGTTCAGCATGGGCAGTGACGTGGCCGACCTGAATCGCGATGGTTTGCCGGATATCATAACAACGGACATGCTGCCGAAGACCCACGTACGGCGCATCCTGAACGTTGGTGTCAGCGGCGACATGTCCATCTACAATCCCACGTACGACTCCAATCAGGTATCGCGGAATATGGTCCAGCTCAACCGTGGCTATAACCAGTTTTCTGAGATCGGATACATGACTGGGATGGCGGCCACTGACTGGAGCTGGGCATGTTTAATGCAAGATTTCGACCTCGACGGTCTTATGGATGTGTACATAGCCAATGGGTACACGTCTGACCTGTCGAACCAGGACTATGTCTACAACATGAACCGTCGTGAAATCGACGACATCCCGCTTATTGAAGCACTGCGTGAGCCGAACTTCATGTTTCGGCAGACGTCGTATCTGCGGTTTGAGGATGCAACCAGGTCGTGGGGGTTGAACGATACGAGCACTACCTTCGGGACGGCCTATGCGGACCTTGACGATGATGGCGACCTTGACCTTGTCGTGCCGAACTTCGACACCGTGGCCTTTGTCTACCGCAATCATGCCCGGGAACAGTCGACCGGCAACTTCCTGTCCCTGAAATTCAAAGGTGTCGGAGGCAACACCGGTGGCCTAGGCGCTAAAGTCCGCGTTGTTGCTGGTGGCGCTTCCCAGTATCGAGAAAACTACCCGGTGCGCGGGTATCAGTCTCGAATGGACGACAAGATGGTCATCGGTCTCGGAACGTCAGGCCTGGTGGATTCCTTGATCGTCCAGTGGCCAGATCGAACCGCCGAGGTGCGCACGCAGATACCGGCGAACTCCCACGTTGACCTTGATCAGTCGCAGGCAGCCCCTTCTCCGATCTCCCTGTTCCGACCATCACAGCCGGACACGACGGTCTTCGTCGATATCACGGAATCCTCTGGGCTGAACTTCTGGCACAAGGAGAACTACTTTGATGATTTCAAGCGCTACCGGCTCATGCCAACGCGGGTGTCATGGGGCGGACCTGCCGTAGCAGTGGCAGACATCAACGGTGATGGATTAGATGACGTAATGTTCGGCCACTCCAAAGGCTTCAACTCGGCGACGTTCATTCAGAAGTCACCCGGTACCTTCTCGGCTTATGCAACCGGATTGGACGGAGTAGACACAACGTTTGAGACGCAGGCGATGCTGCTGATCGACATCGACAAGGATGGCGATCGTGACCTCGTCTGCGGAGGTGGTGGGGCAGAGTTTGAAGTTACCGAGCGCGAACGCGGCCTGCGCATTTATCGCAACGATGGTAAAGGGCGGTTCTCCAAGGCTGGACTGGTACTTTCAGACGTGGTGACCAATGCAACGACACTCAACGCCTGCGACTTTGATGCTGATGGCGATATGGATCTCTTTGTTGGGGGTGGTGTTGCAACTGACACGTACCCGTATTGCGACCGGAGCTATCTGCTGCTGAATGATGGGAAAGGGGCATTCCGAGACGTGACGGATATCCTTGCTCCCGGACTTCGAACGATCGGGATCGTGCGGTCGGCGCTTTGGAGCGATGTCGATAACGATAACCGCTTCGATCTTATCGTCGTCGGGGAATGGATGCCGATCACCATGTTCCGCAATGAAGGGGGCCGACTGACGGACATGACAAGGGCGTGGGGGCTCGACTCAACAACGAGCTGGTGGTACAGCATCACGGGTGCAGACATCGACAATGATGGAGACATCGACTACATCTGTGGCAATCACGGCGAAAACTCCCGGTACATCGCAACACCGGCAGCGCCGATTGAGATCTATGCCGGTGATTTTGATGACAACGGAAGTGTCGATCCCCTGATAACGTACATCGTGGACGGCAAAAAGCAGCTTATTCGTGAGAGGCCAAAGGTCTTCTCACAGATGCCGACGCTGAATCGCAAGTTCAATGATTTTGTCGACTTCGCTTTCGCGTCCGTTTCTGAGGTGGTCGATTCGTCCATGCTCGATACCTGCTATCATCGATCGGTAGCAAGTATGCAGTCGATCGTGCTGGTGAACAACGGGAATGGCTCGTTTGATGTTCGCCCCCTGCCTCTTGAGGCACAGTTCGCACCCGTCATGGGTATTGAGGCCATTGATCTCAACAACGATGAATGGGTTGACCTCATTCTTGCCGGGAACATGTATGGGGCTGAGGACGATGTCGTACGGTATGATGCCGGGAAGGGGCTGGTCTTATACGGTAGCGCGGCAGGCCAATTCCGTCCTCTGAGTCTTTTTGAATCCGGATTTGTAAGTCAGTTCGATGCCCGAGGACTGGTTTCGGTTCGTAACCCCGGTGATAGCAAGGTGCCGTTTGTGCTGTTATCTGCCGTAAACCAAGGCCCTACATTGGCTTATGCGCCGAGCGGTCGGCTCGCGGAGTCTCTCAGGGTTCTCTCAATCGATCCAGGCCGCGTGCAAAAAATATCCCTGCGTATCGGAACTTTCACACGAAGCGTGGAAGTTTACTGCGGAAGTGCGTATCGGAGTCAGACGAGCTGCAATGCTCTGATTCCCTCGCAAGCCACGGTCGTTGGACGCCCCCCTGCACAGGGCGAATTGAAGTCGCCGTCCAGGCGGTGAATAAAAAGGGGGTATCCCCCCTTTGCTTTTCACTTGGTGACTGCATATTTTGTTGGACGCAGTGGAGTCGGTTTGGCTTTCTCGCAACACCGGGTCCGCGGCACTGGTACCCCCATACCAGCTGAAGTTGACAGCAAACAAAACACGTTACGTTCAATTTTCTTGTGGGAATCCCATGAACAGGTTCTACACGGTTCTTTTAAGAGTCTTAGTTCTCGTCGCCATGTTTGGCGCCGGTTCTGAGCTCTCGGCGCAGTACTGCCGTCCAACGCTTGGACCGGGCTGGTGGGGTAATGGTATTACCTTCTTCCGGTTCGGCAACTTCAGCCGTGCCTCGGCTACGTCGGACTTTAACAATCAGTCCGGTTACGAGTATTTCACCACAACGGCAATTACGGCGTTTCGTGGTGTTGCTAATGCAGTAACGGTCAACTCGAACACTTTTGGCACACAGGTGTTTGCCATGTGGATCGATTTGGACCAGGATGGAATCTTCCAACCCGAAGAACGCCAGTTCTGTACAGTGTACACTGACTTCGGTCAGGGAGCGGCGAATCTGAATATCACGCTGAACTGTAGCGCCCGCTCAGGTCGCACGCGTCTTCGCGTGATGCTCCAGACAAATACGGCCACGTGCCCTAATGACCCATGCGTCTTCCCGGGTGCCGTGGGCGGTGAATGCGAAGATTACAACCTCGATATCATCGGTGGATTCGTCAGCACGTTTCCGAATGATACCCCAGACAGCTCGGCGATTCTCCCACGCGGAAATATCTATGACGGGTCTACTGCTAACCGTCCAATGCCAAGCGTAAGCATCCGTGCTGGAGCAGCCGGCGCGCAAACCGTTCTTCGCTATCGCATCTTCGGCCCAGCTCCTCTGACGGACACGGTCTACTCAGCAGACTGGACAGCAGTTGCTCCAACAACAGGAGTTTTCCCACAACTCTTCACATCATCGCCAACAGTTGCCACCGGGCGTCTGGCTGGTGCTGGTGCTGCTTTGAACACAACCAACGGTGTTGGTGGTGAGTACATCGTCCTTGTGCGGTCGGTCCCAACCGGACAGTCCTGTGCTGATGAATGGGCACGTGCATTTACAATCGCTGTGAACCGCGACGTGTCGACACGTCAACTCCGTTCACCGACCACCAATGAACCCCCTCGCAGGTTTAAGTATCCAAACACAACGCCTATCCCAGTTGAGGCCGTTCTGCAGAACTCAGGTCTCGATACCGTGAAGGCTTTCCGCGGAATCGTGCGCCTGTTTGCTCCGAGCGGTGTTCAGGAATATGTTGACACGGTCGATATAACAGAACCTATCGCTTCTGCCGTGCGCCTGACACAGACGTTCGATAACTTCAATCCGTTCGCAGGTGGCCACCCTGTCGGTCTACACCGCGGAACGGCTTGTGCGGAACTTGTCGATCCGTTTCCAGACGAAAACGCATTCAATGACTGTCTACCACGTCCGGGCGCCGCTCCTATCGTTTTCGAAGTCGGTTATAACGAAGAACCAGCTGTCAACGCGGTTACAGTTCCGGCGCTCACGGCAGCGAGCTATCTGCAGACGTTGATTCAAGGCCGTTCATTCCGCCCGGAGGCCGTGTTCGAAAACAACGGTATTCAAGACCTTTCAAACGTTCCGGTTCGACTGATCATTACGCGCCTTCCGAATACGCAAGTTTACAACCAGACAGGCATCGTACCGGACATCGCTGCTGGTCAGTTCAACAAGGCGATCTATACCTTCCCATCGTTCACTCCGACAGAAGGCGGGGACTACCGTTTCTGCTTCCGCGTTGAGTTCCCTGGAGATCCAGTTCCAGGAAACAATGAGCTGTGTGTAACGCGAACGGTAGAGCCGAACCTCAATGGTCTGTACACAATCGGCACTACAGTGCCCGGACCAAGAAACTTCCCGACAATCGATTCAGCCCTGAATGTGCTCTACTTCCGTGGCGTAAGCGGACCGGTCGTTTTTGAATTCACGGATGCTTCTTATACCGTGACCAAAGCTGGCGTCACGACGGCAGCTATCGACCTTTCGTCTCGCATTATTGGAACCAGCGCTACGAACTCCATCACCTTCCGTCCTTCGATCGAACGTTCGATCGCCAAGGGGGCGGTGACCGTCAACATGGTGACTGAGTCTGGCATTGGAGTGCTGTTCGGTCAGAACGCGGCACCTTCCAATAGCTACGCAATTCAACGCGCGACATTCTTCTCGAATGCACAGAACGCTAACTCTGCGGGCTACATCACCTTTGATGGTGGTTTGCAGAAGGCGATCAGATTCACAATGCGCAAGAACATCCAGCCGAGCTTCCCGTCGCCATTCGTGTCGGTATTCTACCTCTCGTCAGGATCGTCCAACATCTCGATTCAGAACATCTTGATTGAGAACGCCGCAGGCGTGACACCATCATACGCCGACTCATTGCCACAGGTACAGTTCAATAGTGGATCGAATCAGTTCCGTTTTGAAGGTAACACGCGGAACACAACGATTTCCTACACTGCCGGTATCACACAGCGTGACACGATCAATCCAGACAACCTTGGAAACCTCGACACGCTGATCAATACCAACAACAAGTTCGTTGGAAACGAGATCAACGGATTCGGTTATGGCATCGTGTCGATTGGTATTGGGTCACTCATCAAGGGTGGCATCAATGAGTTCCGTCCTTACTACAACTCGGGAACAGAGATCCGTAACAACCTGATCTACAACGTGCGTCGTGCCGGCATTTTTGCGGCATACGAAGACGGTGTTCAGATCGTTGGCAATCGCATCTACAATGTGGGTCTTGCCACAGGCGGTACGCCGCGCAACGTGGCCGGAATCATGGCTGGTGGAGAAGCCCGGTATAACAACATGAATCTGTTTATTGCTCAAAACGAGATCAGTGGTGTTGCGGGTACAACATGGACTCGTGGTATCACGGTCGAGCAAGCTCGCAACGAGTACCAGACTGTGACGGGCACGAACAAGGGCTTTGGTCCGCGTTCACAAGGTCTCGTAGTGTTTCCGAACAAGGCCGAGCGTACGTACATCACCAGCAACGCAGTTTGGGGATTGACGCGTGCGTCAACAACCGCCAATCTTGCCGGTGTGCACGTTTACACGACGCGTGCAACATCTGCATCAGTTGTTACGGCATTGCTCACGCCAAACAACGCAGGATACTTCATGCAGGGTGACTCGATTGTGAATAATACAATCGTGATCAATGCTGATGCGTTTCTTGGAAATGGAGCCCTCGTTGGTATCGGAGTTCAAAACTCTGATGGCCCGGTGATCATGAACAATGCAATTGCACTGAACACCGCGGTGAACGTCGATGCAATCACAAACTCAGCCATCTTCTATCAGGGCACGATCTTCCGTAATGGACGAGTCAACACCTGGTACCTACCAAACACCGCGCCTAAGTCACTTGTCTCGAATAAGAATGCTTTCTGGACACCTAATGCTGGCATCGGTCGTGTTGTAGAGATATCGCACACAAGCGAATTGGTTAGCGCTGGATCACAAACCGAGTTCAATACGCTCGCTCAGTGGAGAAACTGGACAGGGCAGGACATCAACTCGCCGAGCGGAAACTTCGTGGCCGAACATGAGTTCCGCGGCACCGCTCCAAACCAGCAACTTCGCGTGCGCATTACTCCACAGGCTCCGATCGGTTCAATTCTGAACAACAATGGTGAGCGTATCAGCGGAACGAAGCGTGATGTAGAGAATGCACTCCGCGGCGAGGCCGGTCTTGGCTATGATATCGGCGCCGATGAGTTCAGTGGACGACTTTATGTGAGCGATCTTGAAGTGATTGACATTCTCAAGCCAGCCTCATATCGTGACGCCACTGGTCCTAACAGTGATGCCGAGTACATCATGACTACGACACCGGTTGACGTGACTACACGTGTCCGCAACAATGGTGCGCTAGCAACTACGCGGTCGCAGGTTCGAGTTCGGGTTTACCTTGAAACACCGATGTCGAACAACGCTCTGATGAATCCAGCACAGTACAACAGCTTCCCGATCGTTGATCGCGTTGTTACGACTAATCTTTCTTCAGGTCAGTCGAAGGACATCCAATTCAACATCCCGTCGTGGTCACCGCAGACATACTTCGGTATGCCAGGCTACAATGTTCCTGCTCAGTTTTCAACGATGAGCATGAATGTAACTCCACGGTATCGGGTTGAAGTTTCTGTGAATGCCGACGAGTTTAATTCGAACAATGTTTTCAGCAAGGACGTTAGGTTCTACGTCCGTCAGTCGAAGCTCCGCTTACTGCTCAGTGTGCGCGGTTCGGCCGTAGATATCCTGACGGGCACACCGGCTACAAACGACATTGCTGCTCGCCTCAACTCAGACAGCTTGCAGAAGTCACTGGGCGATCTTGGTTATATCAACGATCCGGCGAGTGGACGTTTCGACTTTGATGTTCTCGACCGTGCCAATTGGGCTCCGCGTTCGGTGGACTACACGATCTATCAAACGATGTTCTGGTCGCACGACCTGAACCCACTGACACGCAGCGAACGCGATGACATCCGTAACTACCTCGGCTCAGGTGCGCCTGGCATGAAGAAGAACCTCGCGATCTCAGCTGCTCGTGTGCCATCGTTGCACAACGGAGCTTCGATCGTCAGCGACTTGAACTTCGTTCAGAACGCGCTTCGCTGTCAGCTGCAGAATCCAGGAACTCCGTTTAGTCCTAATTACAGCGGCCGTAGCATCGATGGTCGCGCGATCGCTCGCGGAAACAGTGAGCTTGTCACTCGTACCGGCTTCGCTGGTGATCCGGAGCCGACGCCGGCGCTGGTATCAATGTTCTCGAGTGGAAGCACGTCGGGTGTCGTTAGTGCGGCCTACTCGTATCGTCGCAGTGATCGTTCAACAGCAGACTCTATCATGGGTACGGCTACCGCAGCAATCACAGCAAACACGGTATACCTCGGAGTTGACTGGCGCCACTTCGCGCGCTCATCTTCACCGACGGTCCTGCGCACTGGCGTTGAGCGTGTTGTACGAGGCATTCTCGACTTCTTTGAGACTAATGGCGGTGGACTTGTTCCTGTACAGGTCGCATCATTTGACGCAAAGGCTCGCGGAAAGAATGTTGATGTATTCTGGTCGACTGCAAGCGAAACAGCGCTAGATCGCTTTGAAGTTGAGCGTGCTGATCTCACCAGTGTTAAGGCTGGTGACATCACAAGCGACGCATCGTACCGTGTTGTACGAACCGTCAATGCAACGAATGCATCTGCAAGCCACAAGGACTACTCGATCACCGATCAGAACCTTGCTGCTGGCATGTATTCTTATCGCCTGACATCTGTCGACAAGGATGGCTCACGTGCAACGACAAGCGACGTAAATGTGACGATTGACGGCGAAGGCAGTGGACTGTGGATCTCGACGATCTCTCCGAATCCAGTTGCTGACGCATCTACCGTCACATTCGGCCTTGCAGAAGCTGGTCGTGTAGAAGTGGTCATCGTTAACATGGCTGGTCAGGAAGTTGCGACGCTTGTTAATGAAGCACGTAGCGCAGGTACACACAGCGTCAAGTTCTCAGCTGCCTCCATACCATCAGGTGCTTACACGTTGGTTGTACGCAGCAATGGGCTGGCCGTTTCAGCAGCAGTAACAGTGTCGAAGTAAGCTTCCGGCACACAACGATACTGTCAAGATTTATCAGACGGCTCTCGTGCACTGCACGGGAGCCGTTTGTAGTTTAGTTCCACAGTGAACCCTATGAGATCGCGTTACCTCAGCGCCGCAATCAGCGGTCTACTGGCTGGACTTGCATACTCTCATGCATCTTTGCCCGTTCCGGCAGAGATCATGCTCGTTGCGTTTGTCCCTTTGATGTGGACGTTGTTTTCGCAAGTTGAAGGATCGTCAAACAAGGGTGTTGTTGGGCCTCTCTATGTCTGCTTCTTTGTCTTTCATGGAATTTGCAATTGGTGGATAAGCAGCTGGCAGGAGCAGACGGACCCATACCTCCTGGCAAGTGGAATAGCCGTGTGGCTGGCCCACCCGTTGTTGCTACTGCTTCCATGGCTAATCCTTGTCTGGCTTTCGAAGCGTCTATCCCGAACTGCGATTGCTGTCCTGATTCCTGTCGTCTACACAGCCGGTGAATGGATCCATGGACAGACTGATTTATCTTATCCATGGCTCACGGTTGGGTACGCGATGGTCGATGTGCCATCGGCCCAGGTGGCAGAAGTTGTAGGCGTGTATGGGATCTCGTTCGCCATCATGGCGGTCAATACCCTCGTCTATGCAGCCCTGCTGCATCGTGATTCCGCGGCACGGTCTGCTGGCTTGTTGTCCTTTGCCGTTGTGCTATGGGTCGGTCTGTCGGTGGCTGGGTCAGTCAGGCGTAGTTCCTCCGAGTGGCTCAACAAAGGGGGTGGCGTAAGAGTTGAGATCGTTCAGCCAAACATCAATCCGTGGGACAAATGGTCAGCCCCCTCCGATCAGCTTCGTATTCATAAAGCAGTGAGTGACTCATTGCGGAGGCAGGGAGTACGGGCGGATGTGTCCTTATGGTGCGAAACGGCGATCCCCTATGTAATCAGGAGCTACCGCTACATCGCCGATTGGCTGGATGTGCGCAGATGGGTCGACACGTCTGAAACAAGTCTTGTGACGGGATTTGCCGACATGCTGGTGTATCCTGATGGGGCGGCGCCCGCGTCAGCGCGCTCTTCGGCAATGGCTTCACGGGTGAAGTATGATCATTTCAATGCGGCGATGGTCATCAATCCAGGGCACGTTGATGTGCCGGTGCACCGGAAGACCATGTTGACGCCTTTCGCCGAGCGCATCCCATTTGCCGATCATTTATCATTTGCCATGAATTGGTTTGAATGGGGGGTTGGCATCTCTGCATGGGGCAAGGGGAGAGAGCGGCTTCCGCTGCCGGTGATCAGACAAGGAGATACCATCGCCCGAATTGGTACGATTATCTGTATCGAGTCCATCTATCCTGATGTTGCCCGCGATATGGTCAATAATGGAGCTTCTGTTCTGGCTGTAATCACTAACGACGCCTGGTACAATGGCACCTGGGGCCCGCGTCAGCACTACGACATCGCCCGCATGCGTGCGATCGAGTTTCGCCGTCCAATCGTGCGCTGCGCCAACTCGGGAGTTAGCGGAATCATCAGCGCTGATGGCGCTTCTGAAATGGAACTCCCCGTGATGCGACGTATGGCCGCCATTGGCCAGGTCCGGCCAAACAGAGTGTATACTTTCTATGCTCGACACGGTGACTGGCTTGCTGTGGCGTGCGCGATCACGTCACTTTTTGCCGTGGTGATTGCACGATTTACCCCACTGCTTCGTATTCTTCCGGCCGTTCTTCGAAGCCAATCCTCCAACAACTAAGTGGACGCATGAAACGACGCATAATGCACGGAATCGCTGTGCTGACGCTTCTCTGCCTGCAGACTGCCGGCACATGGGCGCAGTACAAGCCCCTTATCTATACCGAGTATGATCTACCGAATGGACTGCATGTGATCCTGCATGAGGACCACTCAGCGCCGGTGGTAGCCACGGTGCTTCATTACAAGGTCGGTTCGCGCGACGAGGATCCTGCGCGCACAGGTTTTGCTCACTTCTTTGAGCATCTCATGTTCGAGTCGACAGACAAGATCGAGCGAGCATCGATCGACAAACTGATCAGTGGGGCAGGGGGCGAGCTGAACGCATTTACCAGCAATGATCAGACCGTTTATCACTTCGTTCTGCCGTCCAATCAAGTGAGACTCGGCCTCTGGATCGAAGCTCAACGCCTTCGCAAGCTCAACGTGAACAGCATCGGCGTCGAAACGCAGCGAGGCGTAGTAAAGGAAGAACGCAAGAACCGATACGACAATGCGCCCTACGGTGGCTGGCTGGAAAAGGCGCAAAAGGCGCTGTATGCAGGCACGCCTTACGAGTGGTCGCCTATCGGAGCGGCACAACACATCGACAGTGCCACGATCGCCGAGTTCAAGGCGTTTTATGACCAGTTCTATCAGCCAAACAACGCGATCCTAGTTGTCAGCGGAGACTTCGATGAGAAGCTCGTTCGGGAGACCATTGACGCGTACTTCGGCGGATATGCGCGTGCTCCGGAGCCCAAGCGTCCGGTCGTTGGTACCCTTGAGCCCCTTGCCAGCGAAATCCGTGAGACGGTCAATGACCCGAAGGCGCAGCTTCCTGCAGTTTTCATGGCCTATCGTTCGATGCCACAGACCGATGCCGATGTCTATGCGGCGGACCTCTTGACGACCATTCTATCCAATGGAGAGTCATCACGGATGTACCGTGCACTGGTTGACAGCGCACAGGTGGCCGTTCAGGCCAGTGTGTCGCTTTTCCCAAGAGAGTACATCGGCATGACGTTCTGCATCGGCATAGTAGCACCGGGTAAGAATCCGGCCGACGTGGAGAAGGGGATCGACGCGGAGATCGAACGGTTGATCAGCGGCGGTGTGAGCGAGGAAGAGCTGACAAAGGCAAAGAACATTACCGAAATGAACTTTGTCCAGGGTCGTACGGGCGTCTACCAGAAAGCTCTGGCCCTTTCGAACGCCTACCGGTTTGACGGTGGCACTGGGGCTATCAACGATGAGATGCAGAAGTACATGAAGGTTAACAAGGAAGACATCAAGCGCGTGGCCAAGCGGATGTTTGGCGGTAAGCAGCGTGTTGTTCTCACCTATCTGCCCTCGAAAGGATAAGGAACATGCGCACAATCATTATCGCCGTAATCGCACTAACGACGCTCTGGTCCGCAGAGCCCCTTGCAGCTCAGGCAACCAAGAAGAAGTCGGCAAAGGCCAAGAAACCTGCGGCTACAACACCGGCTGCACCTAAAGCGCCGGCCGTAGCGGGGCCGGTCGACGTCAAGCCAGACCTGAACGTCAAGCCTGCCCCCCTCGCAGCAACGGATTTTCAGTTTCCGAAGTATGAGGAGTTCACGCTTGACAACGGGCTGCACGTCTTTGTGATCGAGAATCACGAACAGCCCCTTGTAACGTTATCTCTGACGATGAGAGGAGGCGAAGCGTATGACCCTAAAGGCAAAGAAGGCACAGCGGCGATTGCCGGAGACTTGCTGGGTAAAGGCACCAAGACGCGCAATGCCCTGCAGATCGCCGAGGCATTGGACGGCGTCGGAGCATCGATCGGCGTAAGCACAACCGGCGAGTCGATGACGATGTCTGCCTCGTTCATCAAGAAGCACTCTGGCATTGTCATGGACATTTTCGCCGAGCAGCTCAGAGATCCGCTCTTTGATCAGTCAGAGCTCGACAAGCTTAAGCAGCAGTATGTAGCAAGTATTGCTTCGCGCCGGTCCCGTCCGGTTGAGATCGCACAGGCGCTTTCCCGCAAGGTCATATATGGAATGGAGAACCCACTTGCACGGCGCACGCTGGAGTCGACCATCAAAGCTGTGACCCGTGAGGACGTCTCGGCCTTCCACGCCAGCTACATGCGCCCGAATTCTGCGTCAATGGCCATTGTGGGTGACATCACCGCCGATGAGGCCAGGACGATGCTGGGCAAGTACCTTGGCGGCTGGAAAAAGGGTGTTCGTCCGGAGGTCGAGATTCCTGACATGAAGACAGAAGCGCCCGGGGTATACTTCGTTCCACGCAAGGGCTCGGTTCAAAGCACCGTCATTGTGTGTGCGGCGGGTCCGCCGGTGCGCGCGAGCGATTTCGACGCTACCTCCATCATGGCTAGTTACATCGGGTCGGGCTTTGGTAGTCTCCTTTTTAACACACTTCGCGAAACTTACTCCTACACGTATTCGCCATTTTCACTTTTGACGAGGGGCCGCCGCTACAACCGTTTTGCCTGTGGCTCAGAGGTCCGCACATCCGTGACGGATTCTGCCTTGAAGGTCATTCTGAGTGAGCTCAGGAAGCTTGCTGATGAGGGACCTGATGAGGAGGCGATCAAGAGGCGCATAGCGCTTGAGGTTGGTCAGTACCGGATCGCCTTTGAACGTCCTTCCACGGTTGCGGCCGTTCTACAGAACTCATGGCTCAACGAAGTCCCGGTGGACGACGTGATCAACTACACACGCCGCATCGAGTCGCTCAGCTCGGCCGAGATCCAACGATCGGCGCAGCAGTATCTGAACATGTTCAACCTGCGCATTGTGGTTGTGGGCAGTCCGGATGTTCGTTCCAAGCTTGAACCGTTTGGGAAGATCATCGAGTACACGCTCGATCTAGAGCCGGCCAAGGAAGCCCCCTACGAGACTGTTGCGATGAGCATTGATGAGCTTGTTCAGAAGCACAAGCAGTCTCTCGGGACGGTGGACGCCGTGCAGACGATTCGCACCTCGGCGACCGCGAAAATGGTGTTTCAAGGAAAGGAATACTCCGGGACCATGACACGCATTCAGAAGCGCGACAACAAGGAGTTTTCCGAGCTCGACCTGGGAGTGATGAAGCAGCAACAGTGGGTGGATGAATCGAGTGCATGGACGTCGCTCATGGGCGGACCTGCGAGTGCGACGCCTTCCGATGAGGCTGCTCAGCTTAAGCAGGAAGCCCGCATGTTTCCGTTGGTGACCGTGCTTGCCGATGGTTATAAGGCCACGATCAAGGGAAAACGCGACGGACAGATCGAGCTTGAGACCACCAGCCCCCTTGGAGTGAATGAGCGCTACTATCTTGATGCCGCAACAATGATGATCTCACGGCATGAAAAGGATGACGTCACGCCCGGAGGAAGCGTCACCACTGTCGAACGATTCAGCGATTACTCGCCGGTTGCCGGCGTCATGCTCCCGTCGAAGCTCCAGATCCAGAACACACTCTTCTCGATGGAGTTCGATCTCAAACACGAGGTCAACGCCAGCGTCGAAGATTCCACATTTCGTCCGGTAGGATTCTAAAGGCCCTCACCGATGCGTATCACCGCTGCCATGCGGTCGATTTGGTTCGGCCTTGTTGATCCTCGACGGATCTGTCAGACACCTACAGAAGCGGCCGCGGCGGTTTTCGCCGTGGCCGTTCTTGCTGTTTCGGTCACGGGAACGCTCTGTACGCTCTGGGAGCAGAGCATTCCATCGCTTGTGCTGGATTCGGCCATACTCTCACAGCAAGCCCCTGCAGCGACAGGTGCGGCTGAGGGGGTCGACCTAAGCCTGCCACAGCGGCAGTTTACGGGAGCGCTTGGAGGAACCCTCATCATCACGATCGTATCCTATGCCGCCCTGGCCGGGGTGTTCATGATCCTTGTGAGGTTTCTGACCAACAGCGTGGTATCCTACTCAAAGGCGATTATTGCAACATCGTCGTTGGCGCTCGTGTCGATCCTCGACTCCTTCATCGCCACTGGATTGCATGTAGCCACTGGTTCGATCCAGATCGGGTTGCACGCCGGGGTTGGGCTACCGCCTTCCGAGTCACCAATGCTGTTTACCTGGCTCCAGCTGATCAGTCTCGAGTCCGTCTGGCGGTACCTGGCCATCGCGGTTGCCCTTGTTAACTGGCAAGAACTCCACTGGCGATACGGGATTGTGGTCGGTCTCGTAGTTTGGGGCGTAACACGGGCGATTTTTGGCCTCATGGCTCTTGTGGGCTGGATCGTTGGCCTTCAAGGGGCTGCCCAGCTTGCCCCGTAGCAATTCTTTTGCATTTTCCCAAGACGTTACCCGTGGGAAACCTGCACAATATCTCGTTACAATTCCGTTGTATATTGTGCGGCTCTTACCTCACTGACGTTTAACCTGACAGTACCTGAGGATCATCATGAGTCAACATCGACGCTTTACAACCTGGGCCTTACTTCTCCTGGCACTTGGATGTGCCGAAACGGCCGCACAGAACAATCGCTCAGCCATTGCTGTGCCAGCGCAGGCAAGCCAACTGGTCACAGCCCGCAAAGATGCTGCTGAGCCTCGTCTTGTGGTCTCCTCCGAGGCTGAGACGCGTCCAGTCGGCGAAAGCTCGGTCCTTCGTCGACGTCTACCAAAGGTGCTCGATGCCGTCCAGGCTGAACTCCCGGGTATCGAGATCGGCTTTACCTTCTATGACTTCCAGACAAATGGCGGGATGGCTAATCGCCTTGCCTACACAGCAGACGGGCCAGACAAGTACGTTCAAATGCTCTGGATGGTCTCAAAGGACTCTACCCGCGATGTGACAACCCGTATTCCGGGTTTTGCCGGCAATTTCCGCGGAACGCACTACAACTTCATTGACGTTTCCAACCCTGACTCACCGGAACGTGGTGTTGACGAGTGGGACAAAGTTGAGGATACCCGTTCGGGCTGGCCATCGATCGTCCAGTTCAAGGACGGCCTAATCGGAACGCCGTCACACCCTCCGATCCGCTTCTTTGGCAATTCCGGTGTGGGCGACCAACCTCTGCAGTTTGCTGAGGTGACAGACCCTTCGGCACTTTGCCTGTGGCCACGCGCTGCTGCTGACGGTGATGGCAATGCGCACCTTATTTACAACCACAACCTCGGCAGTGACCAGCAGCCATCGAATCAGGTCGCGTATCGCCGTTCGACCGATGGTGGCTATTCTTGGTCGGAAGAAACGCAGTTCACCGGTTCGGGCTCACCAGAAGGTAATCTCCCTATAGGCCTTGGTGGCGACACCTATGCCGTAACGGCTCGCGGTAAGAAAGTTGTTGTCGCGTACACGGACAACTCTCTTCGCATGCTTTCGCGTACATCGACCGATGGCGGAGCAACGTGGCCGTCAGAGCTTGCTCGTGTGATCTTTGCACCGAATTACACAGACGTGGATTCCTCGGAGAACGAGTGGGGTACCTTCGAGGTTCGCTCGGATACTGTTCCTACTCCGAATGGCCACATTGATGTGATCATCGATGGTGAAGGCATCACGCACTATGTCGTTGGTGTTGTGCCGTCACATGTCGTTCGCAAGGACACCAACGGCACGCGTCAGGGCACGATCTTCATGCTGAATGACCGTGCCAACCTGCGCACGTCGGGCATGGGGCACATCAAGGAGGGCAGCAACATCATCCAGTTCATGGCACCGCCTGCAGGGGGCGAGTGGGACGGTAATGGCTATGCGATGAACCTGCGATTCTTTGACAATGCCAGCCGCTGGCCGCAACTCGGTATTGATGCGGAAAACAACCTGTATTGCACGTACGGTTCATTCAAGAATGGCGACACCAAGCTTATGGCTGCGGACACAACGGGTGGTAACCAGCAGAATGAGCCGGACACGCTTAGCAACGTCAATGCCCTGAACAGTCACATCTGGATCACCTACCTCAAGGCCGGTGAAGATCGGTGGTCAAGGCCGTTCGATCTCACTCCGGAAGGAATGAACTGCCAGTACCCGTCGCTCTGCGATGACGTTGTCAACGGTCGTCTCTACATCGGCTATTCCGCAAGCCCGAACCCTGGTGACCGCGTGACGAATGTAGAAACACCGGCTGATGCAGCACGGGTGATGTTCGTCGCCGTTGATGCCACCAAGATCGATGCACCGGTGAGCGTGAATGAACGCGACGAACTCAACGCCGAAGTGACCATCGCCCCCAATCCTGCACAGGGAGCGACCAGCGTACGCATCGTTTCGCCATCATCTGGTATGATGTCGGTGTCCGTTCTATCGTCGATCGGTGAACGTGTACTGTCATCGACCAGCCCGAATAATGCAGGTTCATGGGATGTTGTGATCCCAACCGACGGCCTTGCCGCCGGACTCTACAATGTTGTTGTCGAGCAGGCAGGACGCCGCACAGTTCGTGCGCTGTCAGTGGTGCGCTAAGAAAACTGTCGCAAGCAGGAAATTCAATTCAACCTAGATCTCAGGAGGAGTCCACCATGGTGCTTCGTTACGTACTGTTGGTGCTAACCCTTTGCATGACAACTACGGCTTCGTTTGCCGGAATCACCGGTATCCTTGCCGGAAAGATCACAGATAAGGATGGCAATGCCGTTGCCGGTGCTACCGTTCGTGTTCTGGGCACAACGCGTGGTGCGACATCAAAGATCACCGGTAGCTATACCATCGTCAACATTAATGCCGGTTCGTACGATGTGCGAGTGACGGCTGTTGGCTACGATACGCTCACCAAACGTGTTTCCATCGTTGCTGACCAGACGCTGACCGTCAACTTTGTGATGAATCAGGGTGGTGTGCAGATGAAGGTTGTGGACGTTTCCGCTGAGCGGGAAATGGTCCGATCGACAGATATCGGTACGGACCGAGTAACGAAGGGCGAAGATCTGACCAAGGTTGCACGGGATAACATCGCGTCCGCACTGTCACTCAGCGCCGGTATCCGCGCATCGGGTAACAACTTCATTGTTCGCGGCGGACGTTCAAACGAGACGCAGGTGATGGTCGATGGTCTTACGGTTACCGATCAGTTCACCGGTGGTCTGGGTAATGTTGGATCGACCATTTCGGCTGCAATGCCTAGCCCACTTGCAACAGAAGAAGTACAAGCAAAGACCGGTGGTTTCAGTGCCGAGTACGGAAACGCCGTGGCTGGTATTGTAAACACGGTTGTCAAGACGGGCCGCACGGACCGCTTTGATGGTCAGCTGCGCTGGCGTAAGGACGTCCCATTCCTTTTCGGCGAGGCGGGCAATGGCATACAGCTAGGTGCTCCGAATGAGGACGTTGTCGACGTAGCTATCGGTGGCCCGATGGGACTTGGAAAATCAACATTCTTTGTCTCGATTCGGAACACGTTCCAAATGTATCGTAACGCCGGTCTTGAAGTTCTTGACCCCGTTGGAAACAACTGGGGATTGCTGCCCAACAACCGAACGTGGGCGCGAAACATCACCGGCCGTATGCGCTTTCAGCTCGATGACAACTCCGCTCTTCTCGTTGGCGGTTCCTATGGTATGCTGGCTGGGGAGCTAAGCGGAATTGGTTGGCTCTACGCAAACAGTCAGGGGTATCAGACGGACCTGTTTGGGAATCCGGTACTGGACGGCAATGGGAACATGATCGGAAACGGAGTCGCTGAACGCATGGCCAAGCAGGCCATCGTTCAGGAGTTCACCACGAATGGTTTCGCCCAGTTGAATCAGACATTGGCCGGAGGCAATACGTTCTTCGAATTGCGAGCTTCCTACAATGGCAAGGTTACTGAAGTAGGAAAGCGTCGGTCGTTCGAGGCCCCCGGAATCTTCTCCGGCATTGAGCTTTACCAGCCAACGGACAATATGTCGGTCGACGATATCCGGTATATCGAGAACGAACCGAACACGATCCTCGATGAATATGAGTCGATGCGCCAGAACTCGTTCACGAACGATGGATATAATCGTAACGAAACCACAAAGCGTAACCCGACCACTGGGTACTATGAAGGACCATCCGATGCCCAGTCAACAAACAATCCGTTTGGACTGCTTGGATACTTCTTCAATCACGGCAACACCGTAGGCGTTGAGTTCCGTAGCTCGACGTTCTATCAGTTTGACGGTAACATCACGCATAACCTCGAGATCGGTGACGCACGTCACGTCATCAAGGGAGGCTTCGAGTTCCGTACGTTCGATCTGTCGCTGTACTCGAACCAGGCGCCATGGAGCGGTGATCAGTTTGCCCAGTCATATGGACGTGACAATGTCACAAACCCAGCGCGTACCAGAGACGCGCGCACGCCAACAACCGCATCGTTGTTCGTTCAAGATCAGATCATGATGAAGGGGCTCGTCCTTACCGCTGGCTTGCGATTGGACTACCTCAATGCAAACGCGACAACCTTCGACGTAGGCAATCCAGACTCGGTCACACCGGATGCAACCAACAAGCTGAACTTCGGACCACGCGTTTCGGTTACCTACCCGATCACACAGCGTCAGAATTTTCAGCTGTCATACGGCATCTACTATCAGAACGCTCCGTGGTCGAACTTCTTCGATGGAGTGTACTCTGATCCGGTGTTCCAGGACTTCTTTGGCAACACCAATCTTCAACCCCAGCGCACGAATCAGTTTCAAGTTGCCTACAATCACCAGCTGAACGATGACCTGGCGCTGTCGGTCACAGGATACTACAACGACATTCAGAACCAGCCATCGATTCGCATTGATACGTTCCAAGGACGGCCAAAGTATCAGTATGACCTGGCATCGTATGGAACGTCGCGTGGTATCGAAATGTCGTTCATGAAGCGTATGACCAACAACTGGTCATTCAACATCAACTACACGATCGCAAGCGTGCGTGGAAATGCCAATACCGCAACGCAGTTGCCACCGGTAGACCCGATCACCGGCGATCTCCAACTGCCGATCGTGGACTTCCCGCTCAGCAACGATCTGCCTCACCGCGTGAATGCCGTTATTGGATTTGCCTGGGGCAAGGACGAAGGACCAACAATTGCCGGTATCCCGATCCTTGAGAACTTCAACATTAACTTCTCGGGATTCTGGCAGGCAGGCCTGCCGTACACACCGGTGAACATCCGGGGCCAGATCGCCGGTCAGATCAATTCGGCGCGGTTCCCTTCAAATTGGTTCACAGAGATGCGCATCACGAGGACTATTCCTCTGACGGATGTCCTCGGAGGTCGAACAGCGATCGACCTGACTCTCGACGTGAACAATCTTCTCAACTACACAGAGGCCATTTCGTTCTTTACGACAACGCGTAGTCCGGACTTTGACGGCTTTGCTCTTAATCGGCAACCGTCGGATTTTCCTCCAACTACGTTCTATCGTGAACCTGACCCTGCGAACAAGTCGACCATCGCAACGAACCAATACGATCGCTACGGAAATCGGTTCTATCAAGAACGAATCGACTTCAATAAGGACGGTCGGGTAACCGCAGAAGAGACGTTCCGTGGCTATCAGGAATATGTTGATCGCGTTGTCGCACGTCGACCGAATTATCAAACACCGCGCTCTGTCTTTTTCGCGGTTTCGTTCCGTTTTTGATCTGAAAGGGAGGAACGATGTTTACACCTCTGAAGAATAATGGAGTGATTATGAAACGGCTATTGTCGGGCGTGTTTGCTTCGATGGTTCTGTTCGGCCTTTCCGTGACGGCGTTGGCCGATATCAATCGTGATGCTAAGGGTCGTAAGGACAAAGAGTCCGAAGATGTTCAGCGCACGCCCTCGGGCGTCTTTGACCAGCAAAAGAACACCAAGTCACGTATCGACTTTATCACCACGAACTACGGGATCTTCGGTTACGACGTGGTGAACGGTCAAGGCGGAGCTTTTTGGCCGCGCGGCCGTGGAAATCAGTATCTGTTTGCCGGTGGGGCATGGTTCGGAGCGCGGAAGCTTCCTCCGGGATCTGACACACTCCGTAAGCGCGTGATGATCACATATAACCCTTTTAATGGCCGCTCTTGGATGGTGCCTGGTACGATCGCAAGCGGTGCATTGCTGGATCAATCTGAAGCCGCCCGCAGTAAGTTCCGAACGTATTTCTCGACGGATTTTGCCGACGAGACAGGCGTCGAAAAGGTCAACCCAGAACTGCCGAACTGGCCAATATGGGACAACGACCCTACCAAGACTCTGCGCGTCGATAACTACTACGGCAATTACGTCGATGACATTGCCAATCGAGTCAGGAAGCAGGGCAAGGATGCCCCGGCTTTTGTTTCTGGTGAGGATGTATTCTGCACGTACAAAGACACAGATCTTTCTCGCTATGATGGTGGAGCGACGCGCCGCCGTGCCGAAGGCTTTCCACTCGGACTTCAGATTGAACAGATCGTCTACTCATGGGGCTTCGGCGACTATGGCGACATCCTGTTCATGAAGTATCTGTTCACACACCCTTGTACTTTCCCTGACACGTTGTACGATTGCTGGATGGCTGCCGTCCAGGACGTGGACATTGCACCTAGGACGAACTTTGCAGCCGGTGCGGCCAACGACCGTGCCAGGTATTACAGCGAAAGGCCGGATTTGAATCTGGCTGTTCAGTGGACGAATGGAGATCGTGGAGAGGCAGGCCAGGGGTTTGGATACCTCGGTTTCAACTTCCTAGAGTCTCCGGCAGTCGATGCCGATAAGTTCCTCCGCAAGGACAAGCTCAAATTCCCCGTGAATGAGCAACTCGGCATGCAGACGATGCGTAATTGGCCGATCACAGAGGACCCGGTTGAAAATGAAGACCGCTATAACTTCATCTCCAGTGGACGTCGCGACGGCGATCTTGGCCCTGGTGACCGTCGCCTCCTGATGGCCACCGGCCCTTTCCACATGAAGCCGTGTGATTCAGCCCGCATCGTGATCGGTATCGTTCTGGCTTCTACGTCCAAGGGCGGCGATGCCGATGGAACGGTCGAGGATATGGCCGAACTGATCCGCAAGGTTCAGTTCGCTCAGTTTGTGTACGATAACAACTTCATTGCGCCAGTTCCGCCTCGTGAAGCCAACTTTCGCTTCCGTCGCACGGGGCAACCGTCTACGTATCTCCCTATCGGCGATGAGGGCTGGACGTCGCTGAATAACGCAGTTGCGATTCAGTGGGATTCGACATCTGAGCTTTCCATCGATACGCTCGAGCAAGGCCTCGACTTCATGGGCTACCGACTCTATCGTGCCCGACGCACCGATCTTGACACGTTCGATACGGATCTGCGCTTGAATGCCCGTCGTGGACCGCTTGGCTGGAAGCAGATCGCTCAGTTTGCCGTGCCATCCCCATTCGTCAAGTTTGGTGACATTATTCAAGCGATCGAGGGCGTGAAGATCGATCAGTTCCGGGTCTTCGACATTATCAGACCTAATTCGCGTCGTGTGCTGGTTGCACGCACGCTCAATTTCCAAGAGCCATGGGGTTCCTACTACGCCAAGCTGCAGCGCCAGCGGGATCGTCGGCGCCTTAATGCTCAAGGCCAAGTTCTGTATAATTTCGACGCCCAGGGGTTCCTCCGTACAAGCGGCACAACCAACGGAGTTCCGAACTTCGACAAACTTGACTCGATTCAGTTTGCCTACATGCGCAGCAAGATCGACTCCCTGCCTGTTGTATCGCGCACAGCTGTGGGTGCGCTTGACACAGCACAGGTGAGCAGAGCCACCGACTCGCTGGTTCGGTTGATCCTGCGTCGCCAGGTGGTACTAGAGCAGTTTAGATTCCCAGAAACCGAAACCAATCCGTCAACCGGTGAGACTTTTACGGTTTTTCGCCCGTTTGAAGAGTTGAATGAAGTGCGTAAGGGGCTCATTGCCGGGCATATCCGCAGCATCACGAATAATCGGACCTTTGTCGACATCGGTGATGACAACCGCAATGGCAACGTTGAGTACTTCCCTGATCCAGAGCGCAGCGAAAAGCTCATCAATAACGTTGAGTACCATTACGCCCTAAGAGCATACGACGAGGGCGACTACTCAAATTCTCTTGAGTCCAAGATCAACGACCGTGCGCGCTCGAACACCGTAACCACATCTCCACGTGGTGCGCGCCCGGGCGAATCCGTCGAGTTTACGCTTACCACAGATGAGGAAAACCGTAGGAAGCTCGGCGGTATCTACAACATCCGCCTCCTCGTAAGCGATGAGCAACGGTTCAATCAGCTGTTCGCAGGTCGATCACTTGAGTTGACGTTTAACCGCTCGTGGGCCGGTTGGCCGTACAAGAACGATCAGCAGGATCTGATTGGACTCTACGGTGCAGTATTTACGCTCAAGGATTCAGCAACGGGCGATGAGATCGCTCAATGGAGTAGCTTCCTTCCGCCAGTTCTGTGTCCAAACGAGGATAACGAGCGCGCTCCATTTGCTCACTTTACAGAGCAGACACGTTCGTATGTCGACACGATCAACATCGATACACTATATGCGCCAAACGGCGATATCCTGCGGATCGATACGGTGACGTTTGGCTTTGACGATAGCCGAGAGAAGAAGGTCCGTGCCGGCTCGTATGCGACCAACGCTGCCTGCTTCTCGAACAAGTTTGCGCTTGGAACAATCGGACTTGCCTTTGATTACGCGATCGAACAATGGGGTGGCGTCTACCGCGCCGATACTGCGTTTATCGCGAATGGTCCGGCGAACATCAATGCTGCCAAGGGCAACGCAGTGGCCGGTCTGTACAATCAGACGAGTGATTTGAACCTCGCGCCTGGATTCATTGATCTTCCATTTGCAGACTTCGTGCCCGCCGTCCCATGGGCAGTGTCGTATAACAACGGTCCTGGTATGTATGAGATCACTTTTAAGCAGGGTGGACGAGAAACCCTGACAACGAAGTTTGGATTGAATACAACGGACGATGTCGGCAAGGATTCGACGATGACGTTCCCAGACGTTGAGTATCTCGAGTACGAGATCAGGAACGTTTATTCCTTCAACCGTGCCGATCCTAAGCGTGATGGTACGATTGACTCTGTGGTCGTGAACTATGACTTCCTTCTGAAGCCTCAAAGTCTTGACTTTACCAGAGTCCCCGCCGCTGAACAACGCAACTTCCCGAACATTGAACTTGTACCGGCTGGCAGCTATGGCTCCGCGTCATACGGCTGGCGGAACTCGCGTAACGGTGAGTGGAGCCCGGCACGTCTGCGGTTCTATGCAGCTGAAACAAACTCGGGACGTCCGCTTGGACAGCAGCTTCGCTACTATAAGTCAAGAACGGTTTCGACAACGGGACGCGACACGCTCGACTTTGTCAACGTCATCACTATCGGTGGAGCGCAATTCGTTCTTGATGCATCATTGCGTGGTCGGAGAACATCAAGTAACACGGTGGCATCGAATGCGCCGACTACGGCGAATCCTCCAACGGCCTTCCCATCTGAAGACTTCAAGCCGGGTGATAAGGTTGTGGTCTCAACTTTTGGCGGTGCCTTTGGCTTCCCATTTGATGGCGCTACTGCGAAGATTCGCGTCGAACAGTATGACAAGTTCGACCGCCAGACGCGTGAGCAGAGCTACACGAGCGAAGACCTAGAGCAAGTTCAAGTTGTCCCTAATCCGTTCTACGTTACGAACGAAGGGATGAGTTCGCCTTTCCAGGCGAAGATATTCTTCACGCGTCTGCCTCGTATCTGTACGATCAACATCTACTCTGTGGCGGGTGAACTGATTCGCACGATCGAGCACAACGAGCTCACCGCTGCACAGAATGCCGGGACCACAGAACGGTCTGAGGCTGCACTTCGTGCGCAAATCGGTGCTGATGTGTGGGACCTGCTTACACGCAGCCAGCTTAGCAAGCGCCGCGCAGCCAGCCAGATGTTCATTGCGAAGATTGAAACACCAAGTGGGGCAAGCGTGATTCGAAAGTTTGCCGTTGTTGTAGGACCTGCACGATTCCCTGGTGAAGGGGAATGAGGAGACGCATTATGACACAAAAACGCTCACTCATGACCCTGCTGGGTCTTCTCGTTGTCCTGATTGCCGCGTCTCAGGTGGCAGTTGCTCAGGCAACCATTGCAGCAACTGATTTCACGAAGGTCGGTCTTTCAGGCGGTCAGTTTCTGAAGATTGGTGTTGGAGCGCGGGCCACCGGTATGGCAGGTGCTCATTCCGCCGTTGCGAATGACCTTTCTTCGGTCTTCTGGAATCCTGCCGGTCTTGCTACGATCAAGAACTATGCCGCTGACTTCAGTCAGACGTTCTGGTTTGGGGGAATGTCCCACAACTTTGCGGCAGCGGTTATTCCGATCAGTGAAAACTATCGTATGGCTGCAAGCTTCACGAACTTTACCAGTGGAGACATCCAGGTGACCACCATGGACCAGCAGGATGGAACAGGTGGTATCTATCAGGTCAGTGACGTTGCCATCGGATTGACGTTCGCAGGTTCTCTTACAGAGCAGTTCTCGTTCGGCGTGACAGCCAAGTATATTTCCATGGGGTTCACGAACATGAGTGCCGGCGGGCTTTTGTTCGATGTTGGGACGCGCTACGAAACAGGATTTGAAGGAATCGTGCTGGGCTTTAACATCAGTTCGCTTGGTTCGCAGATGGAGTACACCGGCAGTGATGTTGCGCGTACGAACAACCCGATCGATGGGATCAACACACTTCCTGTTGATATGCGCCTGCTGACCTCGCCGTTTGACATGCCCCTTTCCTTCCGGATGGGCATCGGTGCAGACCTCTGTAAGGGGGCTTTGTTCGAGCCGGAGATCGATGAAAGCGGAGTCCTTCAGCACTCGCTTGTTACTGCTGTGGACTTCGAGACTTTTTCGGATGTCGCCGAGCAGTTCGCTTTCGGTGCCGAGTACACGTGGAAGGAATTCGTGAGTCTGCGCGCCGGTTACCGCATGGGATCAGACCAGTTTGGCTTTGCCGGTGGAGTTGGTATACGATATGTCAGTGAGGACTTCTCGGGTCGTATCGACTATTCGATCAATCCAACCATCAACCTCGGATTGATCAATCGGGTCAGTATAGCACTGAGGTTTGACTGATCAGGCCGCAGTTGCAAGACGTTTTCATGCCGTCGATCGTCCTGATCGGCGGCATTGTTGTTTCGGAGATGATCGAACATTGAGCACACGCACTACCATCATCATCGTCATGCTGTTTGGGGTCATGTACCTCAAGGCGCAGCGTGCTCTTGATGTAACCGCTGACGTTGTTCAATTTCGGAGCAGCGAAGCAGCGGCCAAGTGGGAGTTTCACTACTCGTTCCCGGATACGTGTCTGCGATATGTGCTCGCCCCCTCGGGATACCTTGCGGAGATGTACTGTCGCCTGGATATTGCGTCCGACACCGGGATCGTTGCCAGCGATGAATGGGTTGCATCGGCAGCCAGTCCAACGTCGACTCCCTCGCACAGGCAGTTCTACTCCGGTGTGCGCACGTTGTTCCTTAACGCCGGTTCCTATAAAGTGTCTTTCGTAGCGAGAGATATAAACGACTCATCGAAGACAACTCGCACAACATTTCGATCGAACATCCCGGTGCCGGGCATGCGTCCTGCTCTGTCAGACATCATGTTCGTGTTGCCCGGTTCATCGAGTGATAAGTTTCGCAGAAACGGACTATCTGCCGAGCCGAATCCGCGCCATGAGGTCATTGGTAACGACCCGCTGCTCTGTATCTATGCTGAGGTCTACAATGCCAGGCGGTCGGCGCTCGGTAGCTTCGATATCGGTGTGAGCGTTCTTGATAACGTCCGCGAAGAACAGTTCACGACGTTCATTCCCATGAAGGACATCAGCGACGCCTTGGTGATACGCGAGGAGTTCTCACTCCTGGGTATTCCGACGGGAGTATACACGCTGCAGGTGCGGATCCTATCGAAGGATCGGCAGACCGTCTATGACTCTAAGGAAGAGCGGTTCTATCTGCTCAATCCTGATGCCCCGGCAGCGTCCGGACGCTTGCTGACAGAGGACGAGCAGTTCCAGGCTTCGGAGTGGGCTGTTGCCACAGGTAGTCAGCTTGAGCTTGAACTTGAACTTTCGGATCTCTTGGCAACGAAGAGCGAGATTGATGTCCGAAAAGGTTGCACCGATGAACGCGCCCAGCAGCGGTACCTGTTTCGCTTCTGGAAGATCCGCGACCCGGATGAGACAACCTTGGCAAATGAACGGCTCGACATTTTGAGAGGTCATTACAAGCGTGCTCAGACCTTTTACAGAAGTCCAACCTACCAAGATGGGTGGCGCTCAGATCGTGGTGTCATACTGCTGAAGTATGGACAGCCTACACAGATTGAGCGCTTCGATCACAATACGGATGCTAAACCATACGAGACGTGGTTCTACCAGGAGATCCAGGGCGGAGTGCACTTCTACTTTGTAGACGTGACACTTCAGCAGAACTACAAGCTCGTTCATTCAACGATGATCGGCCAGATCAACCAGCCGAACTGGTTTAATCTGTTTGCGCGCGCATTCAGCCCTAATCCCAACCCTGTTAATCAGCAGCCGGGTTTGCCGAGGTAATGTCGCTGACCCATCGTCTTGCCGCTGGTGCCTTTCTTACTCTTGGTGCCTTGTCTCGCGCTTTGCCCTGGAGGGCACGGCAAGGATTCGGTAGAATGATCGGTACAGTCCTAAAGGGGCTTTCGTCATCGCGAAAGCAAGTAACACGTTCGAATATTGCTCTTGGACTTCCGGATATCGACGAAGCGTCAAGACAGGCGGTGCTGAATGAGTCCTATGAAAATCTTGGGATCGTTCTGGCCGAGCTGCTGGCCATCCCCTCCATAGATCGGCATGAGCTTGATCGTATGATCGAGATCCGCGGCCTTGAACCTATTGCCGAACGCTGTCGAAACGGGCAGCCGACGATTCTGCTCTCGGCCCACTATGGCAACTGGGAGTATGGTGCGATGGCCGCCGGGATTAAACTCAATGCGCCGGTGAACATTGTCTATCACCCGCAGTCAAATGCGATAGCTGACCAGATCCTCAATGGGTATCGCATGAAGTTCGGGAACGTCTTGATTCCCATGGGAAGTGCAGCCCGTGCAATGGTCAGACTGCTGACAGAAGGTGCGGTGATCGGCATCATTGTTGATCAGCATGGTGTACCGGAAAAGGACCCATGGATCACGTTCATGGGTAGGCCTACCCCCACATACGAAGCGCCGGCATCGCTCGCCTTGCGCTTCGGTGCGTCGATCTTTTATTCCTGTTGCGAACGGCGCGATGACGGAACATATCTAGTGGACTTTACAGAAGTGCCAATGGCGGATCTGTCGAACGACCGTGCCGGTGTTCTGGAGCTGACTCGCCGGCACGTGGAACTTCTCGAGCAGACCATTCGCCAAAGGCCCGGTCTCTGGTCTTGGCAACATCGACGGTGGCGGGGTGAGCCCCCTGCCGGTGCTACCGTGATCGCGGACTGACCATGCGCGTTGTCATCGTTCAGACGGCGTTTCTTGGCGATGTGATCTTGACGCTGCCGCTGTGCGCAGCCGTTAAGAAGCGGTTCCCGCATTCGCATATCATCATGGTCACCACACCGGCCGCATCGGATCTGGTTAGGGGGCTAAGCATCATTGACGACGTGGTGGCATTTGACAAGCGCAATGTGCACAAGAGCATCGGACAACAACATCAGCTGGCGGGATCTTTGACCTCAGTCGAGCCCACCACGGTTCTTGTTCCTCATAAGAGTCTGCGCACGGCACTTTTTGTGCGTTCTCTGCGGGCCGATCGCGTTGTTACCTATGATGACGCGGCAACACGCTGGTTTGCCTCTGACGTCGTACCGTACCCACAGCACCTGCACGATACGCAGCGCCATCTTGAGCTGTTGCGCCCCCTCATCATGCAGGGAGAAAAGATGCCCTCGGTTGAGTCGCTCCTGCCGATTGCGCTGGCGGACACTTCGAGAGTAGATCTTCCCTGGGACGCCAGTTCATCTGCGCCGCGGATCGTTCTGGCTCCCGCAACTGTCTGGCCCACAAAGCAGTGGCCTGTTGATCGGATGCGTAAGCTGGCAGGTGCACTCGTACACGAGGGTATGCAGGTGTGCGTCATCGGTGACTCGTCAGTTACCGGGATGCTAGCCGACGTCGAGGGTGTGCAGGATCTGTGCGGTCGAACAACGCTATCGGAAGCTGCTGCCGTGATTGCTACGGCAGACTGCGTAGTTGCAAACGACAGCGCGCCCGTGCATCTTGCCTCGTTGCAGAACGTTGGTGTGGCAGCCATCTTCGGACCGACAGTTCCCGAGTTCGGCTTTGGGCCACTCGGAAACCGCGCACGCGTTGTGCAGCTAGCCGATCTTGAATGCCGCCCATGCAGTGCGCATGGCGGCGCTCGCTGTCCGCTCGGCACGCATGCGTGCATGACTGGTATCAGTGTCGAAGCTGTCTTTGAAACTCTACAATCAATTCTTGCTCACGATGTGAATCGCCATGCCAAGCCCCATGAATAGACCATCTGGTCGGCGAGGAAAGACCTCGTCCTCATCTTCAAGCCGAAGTGCATCTCCTGCACGCAAGCGCAGTGATGCTCCTACGAGCAAGCGCAGCGATGCTCCTGCACGTAAGCGCAGCGATGCTCCTGCACGTATGCGCAGCGATGATCCTGCACGTAAGCGCAGTGATGCTCCTGCACGTAAGCGCAGCGACTCCTCCGTCAGTTCGGGCAAGCAGCGTCAGACCAAGCAGAAGCGCAGCGACATAGTTGAACCCACGCAGCCGGTGCGCCTGAATAGGGCCATAGCCGATGCGGGTGTGGCATCACGTCGACGCGCCGACGAGCTGATCCGAAGCGGATGTGTGCGGATCAACGGTGCGATCGTGGTCGACCTCGGAACGAGGGTTGAAATCGACGACATGGTGACCGTTAACGGCGAGCCGATCTCGCGGACGAAGCACCTAACGTACATCCTGCTGAACAAGCCCAAGGATGTGATCGCAACATCGAATGATGAAAAGGGGCGTGCCACGGTCTTTGATGTGGTCCGGCTCAAGACCCGACTGTTTACTGTGGGTCGCCTAGATCGCAACACCACGGGTGTTTTGGTCATGACCAATGACGGCGACCTTGCCAATCGGCTCATGCACCCTAGCTACGGCGTCACGCGCATCTACAAGGCGGCACTGGATCGCCCCCTTCGCGCTGATCACATGCGTCAGATCGCTGCAGGTATCGAGCTCGAAGATGGTCCAACACAGCCGGTGGACATTATGATCGATCCGGAGGACAAGGCCACGGTCATCCTGGCCATCCGTGAAGGCCGCAACCGCGAGGTACGACGGATTTTTGAGCACTTCGGTTATGAGGTCAAACGACTTGATCGCAAGGAGTACGCCGGACTCTCAACACGTGGTCTCAAGCGTGGAGAGTACCGTCATCTGACGCGCGAGGAGGTTGATGAGTTGTACCGTGTGGTGAACCTGAAGCGATGAACCTGCTGAATCCTCTTGCGCTGTTTGGCTTGGCAGCAGCGGGCATACCGCTGCTGCTGCACCTGCTGAACCTGCGGAAACTCCGCATTGTGGAGTTTGGGAGTGTGAGATTTCTGCTCGAGCTCCAGCAGAAGCAGGTTCGCCGTCTGAAGCTACAGCAGATCCTTCTGCTGGTCCTGCGCACGCTCATCATCGTGTTCGCCGTTCTGGCCCTGACACGTCCGACAATCGAAACCACTCTCCCGGTGCTATCATCGACAGCGCGGGCAAGTGTTGTGATCCTTGTCGACAACTCGGCCAGCATGGAAGCCGCCGATGGCGCGGGACCGCGTATTGATCAGGCCAAGAAGGCCGCGCGGGAGATCATCGACGGTCTGCGTGATGGTGACGAAGTGGTCGTGCTTCCGATGGTAGGGGGCGATGCACAACGTCGCGTTGACATGACGCGAACCTTTGATGCAGCACGGCAGCAGGTGGACCGGCTTTCGGTTTCTGACGGCAGTGCCAACATTGTTGAATCCTTGCGTCGTGTGCGCCCCCTTCTTGATGAGGCCGTCAATGCCCATCGTGAGGTCTATGTCATAAGTGATGCCCAACGCTCGCAGACATATCGGCCCGAAGATGATTCTCTGCGCGCGCTTGAGCGCGATGCAACGGTGTTTCTTGTGCGCATCGGTCAGGGGCAGCTCGGTTTGGAGGCGAACATCAGTGTTGACTCTGTTTCGGTGATCACCAAGCTTCTGCAGCCTGACCGTCCCATCGAGTTTGAGGCGATCGTCCGCAATGGAAGCCCACGCGAGGTTACCGGTGCACTTGTCTCGCTGTCGTTCAATGGTCTGCGTGTGGCTCAGAAAGCCGTGGACCTCCCTGCCAATGGTCAGCGCACGATCACACTTGCAGCCACACCCAATCGGCAGGGGGCTATCGCTGCGGCCATCGAAGTGGAGTCCGATGCGATCGACCGCGACAATGTGCGATGGGCAGGTGTGACAATTCCGAGGCGGGCACGTCTGTGTCTTGTTGGTCCGTCGGATCGAACGCAGCTTGTGCGCACCGTCCTCGGTCTGCCGGGTGTTGGAGCAACAGTTGGCAGTATTGTGACGTTTGAATCTGTCACGTCAGCGTCGTCGTCGCTTGTCGATGTCGATGTCGATGTGATCATCGTGTGCGGCGGTGTGGCGTCGAACTCCGATGCCTCAGTCCTGCGGCAGTTCCTTGATTCAGGCGGTGGTGCGGTCGTCTTTGCCTCCGCATCAGGAGGCACACTCTTGCCGGCGTGCGGACTTCAGGCATTGCCGGATCGGGTGACCACTTCGGACGCCCCCTTTATGGTAACGGGCGTTGAAAGATCCCACCCACTCTACCAGGGAGTTTTTCGAACCTCAGCGGCCCTCCTGGCAGGCTCCGAAGGCGTGCGCATTGTACGCCAGTCTCCGGCCGGGGGCGGATTTGATGTTGTCCGTTCTGGCGCGGGAGGACTGGTAAGCGAGGCCACCGTCGGCCAGGGACGGGCCATCTACATAGCCGTCACGCCAGACCTCTCCTCTGGCACATTCCCGGTAAGCGGACTCTTTGCCGCTACGCTTGTGCGCAGCACGCTCTATGTTGTTGCGCCGCGCGATCAGGGGGTTAATGTTGGTCTGGGTGAGTCCGTCAGCATCCCGGTGCCGCCCCGTATGACCGGGCAGGATGCTTTTGTTGTCACGGACCAGAATGGTGTTAGCACGACGCTGAAGCCCGTCCGCATGAGCTCGGCAACCATGCTTGTCATCCCCGCGCAGTTTTCGGCCGGCGTAACGGTGGTCTCGACCCGTGATTCCGTGCCAGTCACTACGGTCAGCATCAACGGATCAACCAGCGAATCCAGACTCGAATTCTTCGAGCAGGGGGCGTGGAAGAAGGATGTTGACACACTCGTGATCCGTCCGGACCATGTTGCCGAGATCGCTGCCGGCTCCTCTGTCCAGGCAGCCATCCGTCAGGCTCGGACCGGCTCTGAGCTCTGGCCTCTTGCCACGGTCCTTGCTCTTGCCTGTGCGCTTGCAGAGATGCTGGTGTCTCGATACTTCGTGCGCGATACGCCGCAGAGTGCGTCGTAAGTTTGCCGGGTATGTCGATCACCGTTCATCCTGATGTCGTCCCCCTGCAGCAGAGGGTGCGCGAGCTTCGTCTCGAGCTGCGCTCGGCCCTTGACCAATGGCATCGATTATCGACCGAGGTACGGCCACGCCTCCATGCAGAGTACAACCGATACTTCGGCATGCTCGAAAGAGAGTTGCAGGAGGCTGCACTTGCAGCGGCGGAGATGTTTCGACGCGTGGAGCTGCTCAGCATCAAGCATGAGCGCGGCGAGAAGCTTACGGCCGAGATCATCGACCTGATCAATCAGGTCGTGGACAAGGAGTATGCACGGTTTGCCATGCGCGTGCAAGAGGCATTTCGCATGGCCGAACGTCGGCGTGAGCAGGCAGCGCGACGTCGTGAGGCTGACGGCTCGGACACGGAGCTTGTGGCCATGTACCGCATGCTTGTCAAGCAGATTCATCCCGATGTTGCAGATGTGAATGCCGATGAATTCGGTACTGACTCGATCTGGCATCAGGTCCAGCAGGCATATGCAACGCGTAATGCGGCCCAACTGCGATCGATGATCGCTCTGCTGAGCGCTAATGATGCTCTGGAGCGTGAATCTGGAGACTGGGGCGTTGAGCGCTGGCGTCAGGAAGTCGATCTTCTTGAACAGCGTCTTGCAGTCGAACAGCGTAAGCTGCTGCGTCTTCGGTCGGAAGAGCCGTTCACGATGGAACGAGATCTCGATGACGATGTCTGGCGGACGCGGCATCATGACGATCTGGTGCGAGCCATCGCCGTGAAGAACAATGAACTGCGTGATTCTCGACGTCGATACGATGAATTAACGGGGGGCCTTGTGCCGCCCGGACACAATCCTACGAAGTCCAAGCAGGAGCGGACTTTCGAGGAGGACTTCATGACCAACACCTACTTTGGACAGCGCTGATGTACGTGATCGAACAACGCGATGAGCAGCTTGTCAACTCTTCGGCAGCCATTTCCTACGAGATCGGTTTTGACCGTGCCCCTCAGCATCTGGTGAGCGTACGGATGCGCATCGAAATGGTAGCCACGCCAGAGGTGACTCTGGTGATGCCGTCGTGGTCTCCGGGCAGCTACAAGATCCGTGATTATGCCGGCTGGCAGGGGAATGTGCGCTGCTATGAGGTAACCTCGAGCGGGCGCGTACCACGCCCGTACCGCTGGCGTGATAAGTCCTCGCTGGTCGTCGATGCGAAGGGGGCTTCTGTCGTTGAAGTGGAGTACCTCGTGTATGCTCACGAGCGTACGGTACGCACCAGTCACGTCAACCGTTTTCATGCCTTCTTGATGCTGACCTCGATATGCATGTACGTCGAGGATCGAATGAACGAAGTGCATCATGTTCTGCTGACGCATGATCAGCAGAAATGGCCATCGACATCTACCGCGCTCTCGCCTGTGCAAGCCCCCTCATCTAATGGGGTGCTGCTCGGTGCGCGTAACTATGACGTATTGGCCGACTCGCCGATCGAGATCGGCGACCATCGCGTGCAGATGTTCACCGCCGCCGGTGCGAGGCATGAAGTTGCAGTTGCGACGAATTACGACGTTGATGTCGACTGGCTGACCGAGCGCATCAAACGCATTGTCGAGGTCGAGACGGCCCTCTTTGGTGGCGCTCCCTATGACCGCTATGTCTTCATCATTCAGGCCTATCCAGGTGCAGGGGGCGGACTGGAACACGCCAGGTCAAGCGTCAATGCGGTAGACCCTTCGGCCCTGCTGGACAAGAACAAGGCTATCGGACTGCTGTCGTTGCTGTGCCACGAGTACTTCCATCTCTGGAACGTTAAGAGGATTCGTCCGGTCGAGCTCGGCCCGTTCGACTACACGCGCGAGTCGTACACTCCGATGCTGTGGCTTGCCGAGGGGCTGACGTCATACTATGACAACCTGTTTGCCTACCGATGCGGGTTCACCACCGAGAAGGAATATCTCGATTCGATCTCGCGCGATGATATTGCCAAGCTTGCGCAGGTGCAGGGGCGTTTTGCCATGTCGACACGCGACAGTTCCTATCTGGCATGGCTGAAGCTCTATCTTCAGAGTCCAGACGGATCCAACAGGTTCCCCTCGTATTACCTTAAAGGTGGCATCATTGTGATGCTCCTGGACGTGTACATCATCGACCATACAGATGGCAAGTACTCCATGGACGATGCGCTGAGGATGATGTGGCAGCGGTATCTGGATGATCCGTCGCGAGGTATGACGGAAGACGAGTGCATTGCCATTATCGAAAAGGCCACTCGGGTTCAGGTGCGTGAACGACTGATGAGCTGGCTTGACGGAACCGAAGAACTGCCATACGACGAGATCTTTTCGGCCGTCGGATACCGCGTCGGTGCCGCTCCGAAAAAGACGCCCGCGCCAACCTTCGGTGAATCCGTACCGGCCGCAGCGGCCCCGGAAGCCCCTTTCATCGGTTGGAGTCTGGCCGATGTGGGCGGCAGGATAGTTGTCCGCAGTGTCGACGATGGTTCTCCGGCGCAGCAGGCAGGCATCGGTATTGATGATGAGCTGTTGGCCATCGACGGAATTCGCATTCTCACCCCGGCGCAGGCTGATCATCTGCTTGGAGGGCGCATAGGCAGGACGGCACAGATTGCCGGACACTGCGATGGCCGGCTCTACACGACCAGTATCGTAGTGCAGGAGCGCCTTACCCCTGGGCTGATTGAAATAGACGCCCTAACTGAGCGTCAACGCCAGATGCGGAAACGCTGGTTGCAACGCAGTCTGTGACATCCTCGCGCATCATATCGCTCCTTACGCTGTTGACCGTGGTTCTTGGTCTGGCCGGGTGTGCTTGGTACGATAACAGGATCACGTACTTCAACACCTACTATAACATGCAGCGGATACGCGGCGAGGTGCTGGATGAGTTCGAATATCAGGATGAGCTAAAGCGGAATCGTCCGCGCGTGCTTGTCCCCGGTCTGGACAGCATCAAGCTCGCATCGGGTCCGCCTAAGAACTCGGTGTACCAGTTTCTTCGCGGGTTGCAGATCGACCGTACAAAGCTGCAGCCCGTGACGCAGAAGGTCGACTCGATCCTGATCAAGGGATCCAAGGTTGTAGCCTTCCACCCCAAGTCCCAGTACATCGAAGGCTCGCTTTTTCTGATGGCCGAGGCTTACTTCTTCCGCTCCGAGTGGGTGCCTTCACAACAGAAATGCCTTGAATTGATCGAGCGATTTCCCGACGGGGAGTATTCGCCCGATGCCCACATTCTGCTGGCGAAGGTCTACCTCATGCAGCGCAAGGTCTCGCAGGGCACGCAAGCCCTGTCCAAAGCCGTCGACGTTGCCTGGTACCGCGACCGCTATGATGTTGCCAGTGAGGCATATCGCATCCAGGCTGAGATGGCCATTGAGGATGGCGACATTGAAAAGGCAATCATGCCCTACAAGCAGGCGCTGATCATGTGTGAAGATGCCGGCCAGCGATCCAAATGGCAGATCGAGATCGCTTCGATCTACTACCGCATTGGAAAGTATGCTCTTGCCGAGGCTGCCTTCAAGAAGGTGTTCGACGAAAACCCCGATGCACTCGGACAGTTTGAATCGCTCCTCTACATCGCCTCATGCCGCGCCCGTCAGGGTGGATTCGACGAGGCCAGTGAAATGTATGCGCAGCTCGAAGATCGCAAGGCATTCACCGAGTGGGCATCGTTTATTCAGGCCGAACGTCTTGCCCTGGACCGGCTCCGTCAGGAGAATGCCAAGGACAAGACCCTTCTGGCGCGCGAGCGCTTTGCTGACACCTCATTCGTTGGCAAGCCGGAGCTTATGGCCCAGTCGTTTCAGAAGGGTATGGCTCTATACAAGACCGGCGATTATCAGGAAGCGCTAAAGTATTTCGCCAAGGCCAAGGTTATCCGCACGCCGGTTTATGATGTGGCCAACAAATACTACTCGGCATTGCGCTCTTGGGACGAGGCCAAACGTCGACTGTACATGTTGGATCAGCATCTGGTGGTCGATACATCCAAGAAGGATTCCATCAACAGACTTCGAGCCGGTGAACTCTACTCGATCGGCCGGGTGCACGAGAACCTCGACCGCAAGGACAGCGCACTGACATACTACCGCTGGGCTTTCGGGGCTAGCGACCCATCGTCCGAGGATGCCGGCAAGTGTCTCTTTGCGCAGGCTCGGCTGCTGAAAGACTCCGATCCGATCGTTTCGGATTCACTGTTTGAGGTGATCTCGTTGCGGTGGCCAAGAAGCCCCTTTGCCAAAGAGGCAGCCGCGAACCTTGGCTTTACAGCCGATGCAACTATTGACGATGCCGCCGAGCTGTATGCATCAGGGTCGAAGTTCCGTGCCATCAAGGACTATGCCTTTGCCTCACGGCAGTACATGTCCGTTGTGAACAAGTTCCCGGAGAGCGAGCTCGCACCCAAAGCACTGTATGCCATGGGATGGATGTTCGAGCGCGATGTTCATCGAAATGACAGCGCGATCTTTTATTACCAGCTTCTTCTGGAGCGGTATCCGAGGTCGGAGTATGCCCGCGAGGTCCGCGCAAGCGTTGAGTTTGCGCTTGCCAAGATCAACGGCGTGGAGGTATCCGACTCGACCCTGTTGCGTGATCTCGACAAAGATCTTCTGCAACGTGCAACCGAGAAGGACAAGGATGTAATGCAGCAGCTGATGGATCGCAACCAGGATGCCTTCCAGGTGACTGCGCCGAATATGAACCTTCCTCAGATTCCGGGAATGACCCCTGGAGGGTCGATCAATAATGTCCTGCAGGGCCAGATGAGAGACGCTCAGGGACGGATAATCGGCAAGCAGGATACCACGGTCATCCCGCCACCATTGCCCAAACCGTAGGTAGGGGGCATGTGGCCCCGAGGAGGTAGGAAAAGGCCGTCAGGTCTCGATCTGTGTCATCAGGCCGATCTCTTCCAGCACGCCTGACACCCTCAGGCACTCGGTGAAGCCACCGGAAAAGACCATGGCCTTACCGGTTCTGTGCACCTCCAGGGTGAGGATCTCGGCACGCTCGAGTGTGCATCCCGTGGCCTTCATGATCTGGATGATGACCTCGTCGAACGTGTGCACCTCGTCGTTGTAGAGGATGACACGCGCCGAGAGTTCGCTCTCGACAAAACTCAGAGTCTGCTGAACCAGCTCCTCGTAAGGAGTTTCAAGAAAAACCGAGTGGCTGTACATCATGAACACGGGGCGAAATTATGAAAAGACCTATCTTTGTCGCTCCAACACCAGCCTATTCACGCTTACGAGGACTGTCCTTATGACGACGGAAGAATTCCTCCAGAAGCTCGACGAGATCATCTCCGAGCGTCACATGCTTCAGCACCCGTTCTACATCATGTGGAACGAGGGTACACTCACGGTCGATATGCTACGCGAGTATGCTAAGGAGTATTACCATCAGGTCCACCTTTTCCCGACGTACGTCAGTGCAACCCATGCCAACTGTGATGACATGGAAGTGCGCCAGATGCTGCTCGAGAACCTCATCGAAGAAGAACACGGTCCGGACAACCATCCGGAGCTGTGGATTCGCTTCGGTGGTGCGCTCGGCGTCAGCCGCGAGGAAATGAAGGAGCGTCGCTACCTGCCGCATACACGCGAGTCGGTCCGCATCCTGAAGGAACTGGCAGGACGCAAGCATGCCTATGAAGGCCTGGCTGCTCTTTATGCTTACGAGTCGCAGATTCCGGAGATCTCAACGACCAAGATCGCTGGACTCAAGAAGTGGTATGATCTCGACACCAAGGATGCGCTGGAATTCTTCGCAGTGCATGAGCATGCAGATGAGATCCACCGTACGGTCACACGTGAGGCGTTGGTGCGGATGTGCGAGACGGATGACCAAAAGCATGCTGCCCTGGATTCTGCCCGTGAGGCCGCGGATGCCTTTAATCTTCTGCTCGACGGTGTGTATAACACCTGGTGTACAGAAAAGGCAGCACTTAACTGATACCTGGCTGACCAGATGTGCCGTTTCATTGCCTATATCGGCCCATCAATTCTGGCTGATGATCTGCTCTACAAGCCGAAGTATTCGCTTGTTACGGCGCAGACCATGAATGCCGGAGAAATGTCTGTGTCTGTCAATGGGGATGGATTCGGCATTGGGTTTTATGCACCTGAACTGGACAATGAACCGTGCGTGTTCAGAAGCATAAAGCCGGCGTGGAGCGATAACAACCTCAAGAGTCTTGCCCGGAAGATTCACTCTCCGTGCATGTTTGCGCATGTTCGGGCAGCTTCTCCGGGGATGGCCGTGGAGGAACTAAACTCGCATCCATTCGCCTGCGGCAACCTGATGTTTATGCACAATGGCGTGGTAGGGGGCTTCAAGCAAATCCGCCGACGGCTGCTTCGCATGCTCAATGACACTGCCTACGACGCAATTCAAGGTAGTACGGATTCCGAGCACCTCTTTGGCCTGCTTTTGAACCACATCGCCAACCCTTATGGCCATGTGACGTGCGAAGAACTCGTGGCGGCGATGCACGGAATGTTTGCCGATCTTAATACGCTTCTCATGGATTCGGACGTTCGGCAGCATTCATACCTGAACCTTGCCGTCACCAATGGCACAAGCCTGATAACGGTGCGGTACACTACCAATCCTAACGTGCAGCCTGCATCGTTGTACTACATGCATGGTAGAGAGTACCGGTGCTTAGGAGACAATTGCACCATGGAGCAGGCCTACGGGAAGCCCAGTGCGATCGTGGTGGCATCCGAGCCGTTCACGGCCCGCCGATCTGACTGGATGAAAATGGAACGCAATGCGATGATGGTGGTGGACGAGACGATGACCATTACCTTCCGACACATTGAGATGGATGTCGAAAAATTAGATTTCGAGACAATAGCCCCGGAAATCGGATGAACTACGCTCTGATACCGCTCTTCCCGCTGATCGGATTCATCATTGTTGCACTCTTTGGTAAGAGGATCAACAATGAAAAGATCACCGGTTCCATTGCCAGTGCCGCCGTCCTGCTGAGTTTCATCATGGCGGTGATGGCGTTCAACGATCTACGCGCCATTCCGGAGGATGCTCCGGCTGCGCAGCAGAGCATCATGGCTCCGGTCTATACGTGGATCGCCACGGGCTCTTTCAGCGTTGACATCACCTATCAGATCGACCGTCTGTCGATCCTGTTCACCCTGATCATCACGGGGATTGGATTTCTGATCCATGTCTATTCGATCGGGTACATGCATGGCGATAAGAGCTTCCCGAGGTTCTTTGCCTACTTGAACCTTTTTGTGTTCATGATGCTCAACCTTGTGCTTGCCAATAACATGCTCCTGACCTTCCTGGGCTGGGAAGGGGTAGGCCTGGCATCGTATCTCCTGATCGGTTTCTGGTACGACCGCAAGTTTGAAGGAACGAACATCACGTGGACGGGCGATGCTGCGATGAAGGCGTTTGTCGTCAATCGTATTGGCGATTTCGGCGTGCTTCTGGCAATGTTCCTTCTGTTCACCTCGGTCGGCAGCCTTGATTATTCGGCCATTCATCAGGCCGCGGTAGAACAGAATCCGATGCTGGTATCGAACGTAGTTCTGATCACGCTACTGCTGTTTCTCGGCTGTACTGGTAAAAGTGCGCAGATTCCTCTTGGAGTGTGGCTACCTGACGCTATGGCCGGCCCTACACCTGTATCGGCACTGATCCATGCTGCAACAATGGTAACCTCGGGCATCTTCCTGATTGCACGAACCAACGTGCTGTTTGCCATGTCACCGACGACAATGGCCGTCGTGGCCGGAATTGGCATCACAACGGCGCTGTTTGCGGGTCTGGTGGGGCTGGTGCAGAATGACATCAAGAAAGTTCTTGCCTATTCCACCGTGTCACAGTTGGGCTTCATGTTCGTGGCACTTGGAGTTGGTGCGTTCACTGCGGGCGTCTTTCATGTTATGACGCACGCCTTCTTCAAGGCACTACTCTTCCTCGGGTCCGGTTCGGTCATTCACGGAATGCACGAGGAGCAAGACATCCGAAAGATGGGCGGTCTGAAAAAGTATATGCCGATCACGTATCGAACGTTCCTCATCGGAACGCTGGCGATCGCCGGTATTCCATTCTTCTCGGGCTTTTTCTCCAAAGACGAGATCCTATGGTATGCCTGGCTGAACGCTAGCCCCCTTCTCTGGGGAGTCGGTGTGTTGGCTGCTCTAACGACGGCGTTTTACATGTGGCGTCTGACGACGCTGACCTTCAGCGGCGAAGAGCGGTTTGATCATCATCACGTTCATCCGCACGAGTCTCCTGCTACGATGACAGTTCCGCTGATCATCCTTGCCGTTCTTTCGGCACTCGGCGGACTTCTCGGAGTGCCACATGTGCTGGGTCATGCGTTGCACATTCCGAACCTGCTGGAGCACTGGCTCGAGCCGGTCTTCCGTGATGGAATGGCACTGCTGCCAAAGCACGAAGGAGATCATACGTCGATCGAGCTGACTCTGATGGCTGTTTCCTCCGTGGTAGCTGTTATGGGCATTCTCTTTGCCCGTTCTATCTACGGCAAGGGAATGGAAAAGGCCGATGCGATCGCGGGCAAGCTCAAGGCCGGTTACCATCTACTGCTGAACAAGTACTATGTTGACGAGATATATCACATGCTTGTTGCGGGTCCGATCCTGGCTGCATCACGTGATTTTCTTTGGAAGATCGTTGATGTCCTCGCTATTGATGGTCTTGTGAACGGTTCAGCGCGTTCCATGGGTGCTCTTTCTGGTGTCCTTCGCCGGATTCAGAGCGGTGTTGCGCAGAACTATGCCCTGATCATGATGGTCGGCATCGTTGTGCTCATCGGAATGGTTCTGCTTCCGTGAGTGGAGGGGTCAGTTCCGTGACCGGTGGGCTGTGATTGATGTGCTACACTGTTTCGATCTTTTCTCAGACGTATGTCATAGAGACGGATCTTGGGCAACTCTTCGACGACGCTTCTGAATTCGTGCCATATGTGCATGTTTCTGGGTTTTCACACCCGAAGCTTCCGGTCGCCGTGGCAGACGATGGTGTCCGACTGATGCGCTGGGGCTTGGTGCCGCGATGGACAAAGACAATGCAACAGGCCGATGAGTTTCGCGGACGGACACTTAACGCCCGCTCGGAAACAGTCTTTGAAAAGCCTTCGTTTCGTGATGCCATCCGTAAACGCCGAGGACTCTTACCGGTCAACGGTTTCATCGAGTGGCGGCATGAAGGTAAACTCAAGATTCCGCATCTGGTTCGAATGCGTGATGCTGAGATCTTCACCCTCGGATGCATCTGGGAGGAGTGGTTCGACCCGGCAACGGGGGATTGTGAGGAGACGTTTTCGATCTTGACAACAGAAGCCAACGTACTCATGTCGCACGTGCACAACTCGGCAATGCGAATGCCGGTGATTGTTCCGCGACGAGAGCGTGCTGCATGGATGTTGGCAGATGAACGAGAGCAGGTGCAACCATTGCTGCGTCCACTTGACGAAGGCCTGCTGGAGGCCTTCCCGGTCACACGCGAGGTTTCGAAGATACGTGTCAACAGGGATGAGCCACAGATGCTTGAACCGGTCGGTGAAACCATTACGGAATGATTCAGTTTCTGCTTTTGGCAATGGGGCTTACCCTTTCTCGCGTCGAAGAGGTTAACCTTGCACAGCTCCAATCTCGGATACTCACGAATAGCGATACGACATATGTCGTGAACTTCTGGGCCACGTGGTGCCGACCCTGTATCGAGGAGTTGGCAGCCTTCGAGGCGCTGGCTCGCAAGTATTCCGGAGAGCCGGTGGCAGTGATCCTGGTGAGCCTTGATCAGCCAGAGGATCGCGTCACTAAGGTCGAACCATTCATTCGTCGCCGTGGCTACACGAAGAGCTCCGTTGTGGTGCTGAATGAGCCGAAGCCCCATCTCTGGATCGACAAGGTCGATGCGTCTTGGAGTGGCTCGATTCCGGCTACCTTGTTCATTTCCGGCGATCGTCGCCTCTTCGGTGAGTTTCAGTTCAGTGAAGCACAGTTGGATTCTACATTTCAATCTTTTCGGGAAGGCAGACAATGAGGCTTGAACGCACACGACCAAGCGTGGCACAGTTTTTTCTTGCAATGCTTCTCGCAGCGCAGATCGCTTCTGCGTTGGACGGTGGCGTATCTCTGGGAGACATCGCTCCGGACTTCAAGCTCAGGAACGTTGATGGCAAGATGGTCGAGTTGTCGGACTTCGAAGATCAGAAAGGGGCGATCATTGTCTTTACCTGCAACCATTGTCCGTATTCGATCAAGTATGAGGATCGCATCATCGCCCTAAACACGCAGTTCGCTCCAAAGGGGTATCCGGTTATAGCGATCAACCCGAATGATCCGGTCAAGGTGCCAGAGGACTCTTTCGAAAACATGAAGGTTCGTGCACGCGAAAAGAAGTTTACGTTTCCCTATCTCGTTGATGAATCACAGGAAGTTGCCAAGGCCTATGGGGCAACACGCACTCCACACGTCTTCGTTGTGTCGAATACCAAGGAAGGTCGGAGAGTGCATTACATCGGAGCAATAGACGACAATGCATCAAATGCCGACGCCATAGAGTCGTTCTTCGTTCGGGACGCCGTGAATTCAGTCCTCGAAGGCAAAGTGCCGGTGCCATCTTTTACCAAAGCCATTGGCTGCACCATAAAGTGGAAGAGCAAGTAAATGCAGGATAGAAATTCCAATCGCCGTGGCGGTGGTCGTAGCAGAACGTCTGATGACGAGCGTCAACCGTTGACGAATGAGTCGGCACTGGGCCGCCCAGGACGTGGTCCTCGGTCGCAGTCTGAGCGAGGGCCGGTGCAAGGCCGCCCGCAGTTTGACGATGGACGGCAACCGCTTACGAGTGAAAATCCCTACACTACGGCTCGGGGCGATCGCCGAGACAGACCGCGCGATGACCGTCGCGGAGGACCGCGCGATGACCGTCCACGCGATAACAATCGTGGAGGACCGCGCGATGACCGTCGTGGAGGACCGCGCGATGACCGTCCACGTGATAACAACCGTGGAGGACCGCGAGATGACAGCCGCCGTGGAGGACCGCGTGATGATCGTCGAGGAGGACCGCGCGATGATCGTCCACGTGATAACAACCGAGGAGGACCGCGCGATGACAGCCGCCGTGGAGGACCGCGTGATGATCCTCGTGGAGGTAGACCCCGTCAGGGTGGTGGTGAAGTTGGCTTTAGTCGTCCCTTTCCGGGAGATGAGCGTCAGCCCGTTTCCAATGAGTCGCCGGCACTTCGTGGTCGAGAGGGTGGTGGCGGACGTGGTAGGGGAGGCTCCGCGCCACGCGGTCGCGGTGGACAAGGGCAGGGCAAAGGGCGAGCACAGGGTGGACGCGGTCGAACTGGCAGCTCTGGTTTCGGCACACCCGCATCACGTCGGAAAGATAGCGATGACCGCAGGTCGAAGGCCTACGTGTCCGACGCATTCATTTACCGTGAGAATCTTGACGAAGCAAAGCCAACTGAGAGGAAGATGCGCAGCCGGCGAAACAAACCATCCGGCGGCGAGGTCCAAGGCGAATAGACACACGCATTGTTTTCACTGACACCATTGGGAGACCGTCACCGTGACTACACCAGTTTTCTTATCCATTCTTCTCTTCCTCTCGATCATTTACTCTCCGATCCACCTTTCTGCCCAGGATGCCGAAAAGGATTCGAATGAAGTCGTAAACGACATGATCGACGACATGCTTTCGGATTTTGACGTCGATATGGACGACGATAAGGTCGACGATAAGGCCGAAAACAAGCGCAAAGCACGACGTGAACGACGTCGCTCAATGGCGTCCGTGCGCAAACCGCGCATTATGGCTTCGTATGGTCAAGCCCTGTTCTCGCGCACGGGTCTAACGGGCGAGACCCACGGATTGACGATGTTTGGGGCCTCGGTGGGTATGGAGCAGTGGCGACGTCTGGTTACAGATAAGGACATTATCAAGGTCAAGAACGACGGGATCTTTGTGCACGTTGGTCAGAGCGGGTCAATGGCAACCATCGACTCATCGTATGACGGTGTGCCCCTTGCCATGCACACGTCCACCAATCTGATCAGCTTCGGTTTCGTTGATGAATCTGGATACGGATATGCTCTTGGCGAGAACTCGTCGATCCGCCTGCTCGTGACCGACCAGTCAACCTGGACTTCGGTACGTCCGCAGACGTATGCGGAAGGACTTGGGCCGGATCAGTGGCAGCAGCTGCGTGACTTCACCGGAGGAGTCAGATTCGGTTCGACGATGGCCCCAACTATCGAGTGGAAGATGGGATCGACCCTTAGTCTGCGTGCAAACTATACGTGGACGCAGGTGTTGCCGCGCCACATGTTCTGGTACTGGGCAGGTAGTGAGCTGATCGAGGGAGTTGCCGACGGCCTTGCATCTGCGCTGATCAAGTCATTCGGAAGTTCATCGACATCATCACTACCTGTCATGAACTTCATCCTGCGAAACGCGATGGCCTACGGCTTTAAGGAGCTGCGCCGCGACAAAATGAACTGGCCGTTTGACACGGTATCTCCGCTGAACGTCACCTCCTGGAATGTGGGGCTAAGCGTGACGTTTTAAGGGGCGATCACTCAGCGTTGAGCTCGGTTCTTACCAGATCATCGATCGTTTCACGACGTCGAATCTGGATGATCTCTCCGTCGCGTATGAGCACCTCGGCAGGCCGCAGACGGCCGTTGTAGTTGCTTGCCATGGTGAACCCGTACGCTCCTGCATTCGAGAATGCCAGCACATCGCCCTGACGTATCTCGGAGATCTTGCGGTCCCAGGCAAATGTGTCTGTTTCGCAGATGTAGCCGACCACTGAGTAGACGCGTGGAGTACCCGTCGGGTTGGAGATATTCGATATGTGATGATAGCTGTTGTAGAGCATCGGACGGATCAGATGGTTGAAGCCCGAGTCCACACCGGCGAAGACCGTAGACGTGGTCTGCTTCACAACATTCACGCGCGTCAAAAACGTACCGGCTTGGCTGACAAGGAACTTTCCTGGTTCGATCCAGAGAGAAACTGGTGACGGTCGGTTATCATTGAATCGCTGCAGCCGTTGGCAGAGCTTAGCGCCGAGTTCTTCTACGTCAGTCGAGATGTCGTCGGGCTTGTAGGGAACCTTAAATCCACTGCCGAAGTCCACGAACGACAGGTCGGGGAACGATTCAGCAACATCGAACAGCAGTTCAGCCCCTTGCAGGAAGACGTCAGCATCTAGGATGTCGCTGCCTGTATGCATATGCAGGCCATTGATGAGCATGCCGTGTAATGCGACGATGCGCTCAACGTGACGCATCTGATGGATCGAAATTCCAAACTTCGAGTCGATGTGACCCGTGCTGATGCGCTCATTACCACCGGCCATGATGTGCGGATTGATCCGGATACACACCGGGATACTACCACCAAACACGCTGCCGAACTGCTCTAGAACACCTATCGTATCGATGTTGATCTGTGCGCCGATCCTTGCAACTGCACTAAGTTCATCGAACGAGACCATGCTCGGAGTATACAAGATCCGCGACGGATCAAAGCCGGCCCGGAGACCGAGTTCCACTTCCTGGATAGAAACTGTATCGAGCCCCGTTCCGAGCTCATTCATCAGTCGGAGGATAGCACCTGTCGAGAGGGCCTTGCAGGCGTACATGACACGCAGGTCTGTCCCTGTAAAGGCGGCCTTCAATCGACGAAGCTGACGTTCTATGACATCGGCCTGATAAACGTATATGGGAGTGGAGACGCGCTCGACACAATCGAGAAGAAGCTGTGTATTCGGGCTGTCGTCACTGCTCATTGAGCATCCTGCTCTGTACGTGATCCGTATCGAATGATGGCATAGGGAACAATCACGCAGTAGCCGACGACTAAAACTACAGGCGCTACGTCCACAGCCAGCGGATTGTCCCACTGTCCAATGCCCGTAGCCAGTAGCAGGAAGCCCACAACGATGGTGGCTACTCCGACACCTAGCATCATGAAATTCATCCGAGTCCATGGGCTTGACCACCGTACGGTACTCGTGGACTTCATTACTGGGCGTTTTGTTGGTGCTGGCATGGTTGCACTTGTCGTAGAAAAGGAAAACCGTCTGCAGCACGAAAACCGCTGGCAGACGGAGCGAATCTACAAATAATCTCCAGACCTCTGCGATGCAGTTGCGCTCAGACGTAGTAGGCGGGAAACATCATCACGCTTTCTTGAACTGAGTGGCCGAACAACTCCCTGATTCGCTCTCGGTTATCCTCAACGCTTCGAACACAGCAAGGATAAACAGAGAAGACCAAGCTCGTATGCATATGATGCCTCAGAAACGCGACGTCCAGAAGGCAAACAACGTTACATCTTGACGAAGAGCATCTTGTAGGTGCCAATCGAGATAAGATACAGCCCTGGCACGAGTGCCGTTGTCGGCAGTGTCATTGTGTCCGAAACAACCGCAGCAGACATGACCTGGGCCCCCTGCGCTGAAAAGACGAGTATCTGCTGGCCCTGACACCTGCTAAGTCCTGTAAGGAGGGCTGCTTCACTGACGGGCTGTGGGCTGATCGCAGGAGTTGTTGAAAGCTGGTTCCCGTCATCGGCATGCGTTCCTCCGGATATCACGTAAAGAGTATCGCGTCGTCCGGAGGAAGAAACAGCGATGGCAGCGCACGAGAACGGAGCCTGCAGCTTCGGCGGTTGAATGAGCAGAACAGGCCCATTCCTTTGCCACGTTGCGTCATCTGCAGTGGAGTCCACATAGAGCATTGATAGCCGAGAGCATGTGTCTTGAGGCCAAACCATCTCGGTTGATACCGTGATCAGCCCCGTTGCTTTATCCTGCATGTATGAGAGGTGGATCGAATCGAGACAGGGTCTGCGAACATCCACCCCGGCGACCGAGCCGTAGATCTTGCCGAGTTGAAAGCCGTCGAGTGAGCCATACGTCCAGCATGCGAAGCGTTTGCCACTGTCGGCGGTGACGGAGAATGTCCCCTCCGGTATGATAGCCGTCATGACGCTATAAACCGAACCAGGGATAGACGTGGGTCGTGCGATCGATGTAATCGGACGTGCGTTGATACGAAGGCTTGAAACATCTGATGTTCGCACGGCAAAGGCCAGAACGTTGAACATGTCTTTCCGTGCTCGAATGGTTGTTCTACTGATCCATCGGTCGAGAGGAGGCACGGTCATCAGCAACGGCATCCCGGCATCTGTGGTCGGATCGTCCTCAGGCAGTGTTGCCTGAGAGGTGATATGACCGTACGACTTGCCGTAGTGTGCAGCAAGAGTCGGCATTGATGTACGCCACACAGTTGGCCATTCAACGCGATTCACGGTATACACCTGGCCGCGTGCAATCACCGTATCGGTGAGCATCGAGCCATCGCTGGATGCTCGCATTATCACGGTTGAGTCGGTCAATGCGATGAATCGTATCACGTCGCCACGGTCATCGCCGATCCCCTGATTCAAAAGATCCAGACCTCGTTCACGAGTAGGAGTATAGACGATCGGCACGGTTACAAACTCCGTGCCGGCCATTGATGTGGGGTACATGGCATCCTGAAGATTGCCGCGGCATCGGTTTGCCGTCCGCGCATAGGGTCCTTTCATTGGGAGGCCGTCAGGGTAAGCAAGGATCGCTGCTTTTGCATGTCCGGAGATGACGCCTATCGGTTTATCGGCACTGACAAGCAGGCCGGTCGGATCCGAGCGCAGGTCTCGAAGCATCTCCGTATTGAGGGCTTCGCTGACAAGCCAGTGCTCACCGGCGTTCAAAGTCGTATCGCGAGATCCATTTAGCGTCTGCGCCGTCACACGAGTATCATCCTCATCGGCGATCACGAGACGTTTCGCCGTCGAATACTTCAATGAAACGCTGTCGAGACCATGCCGATCTGTCCACCAGGCAAACGTCCGGTATTCGCGTCCCCATGCCGATGTTGGTAAATGCCAGGACTGCTCGCCATTGCCAAGAAGGTCCTGAAATGATGACACGGTGATCGGTCGGTTACTGGTCAACTCCACAACATCGGTCTGTGGCAGGCGGACGACCATGGGCTGACCCGGCAGTACTCTGACGATGGAGTTTCCGACGGAAACCGTTGCCGGTTCGTCCGCATGCAACAGTAGGCAATAGCTGCTGTCGGAAAGGGGCTCGCCCGCTGCCAATTCCGGATGAATGAAGCCCACGCGAAAATGCGTCCCTGTTGTTAGCTGGTCCGCCGGCTGGGCGATACTGACGGCAGCGCACAAGGCGAAGACGCAGATGGCCGTGATGAGATTCCCCGTTGCATACCGCATTACGCGTGCCCCTTAATTCGTGCGCGTAAACATACAGAACATCGGTAGTTTGCGGCCCTTTCCGCGCCGCACGCGCACCGAATCCTCAAACAACCTCCGATGCTGTCGTTCGTTACGGCCGAGTTTCTGGCCTTTCTCCAGTTGCGTTTCTTTGTGGCGGTCGCATGGCACATGCAGGCCCTCGTTGTGAGCTGGTATGTCTATTCGCTGACGCGTGATCCGATCTGGCTCGCACTGATAGGCCTCGCCGAAGCCATCCCTGCTATCGGCATGGCTCTTCCAATGGGATATCTGGTGGATCGGCTAGACAAAAGGCGGGGCATTCGTATTGCCGTTCTGATGTTCATTCTGTCGGCCATAGGCACGGCGGTACTGCTGCGGCCCAGCTCACTGGAGCAGTTCGGATTGAATGCCATCCTTGGTGGGCTGCTGACGATGATCTTCATCAACGGCGCCGGCCGGGCTGTTTACGGACCATCAATGTTCAGCTCTCTCGGACGTATCGTTGAGCGCGAGGACATACCCAGGGCAGGAGCCGTTAACAGCGGTGTCTGGCAAGCCGCGATGGTCTCCGGTCCGGTCATTGGCGGCCTGATCTATGGATGGTTGGGGATAGCTGCCGCATCGATGACGATCCTGGGCTGCATGCTTATCGGTGCGGTCGGTGCGGTTCGGATCACTCCCAAGCCCCCTGTACATCAAGACAGTCGTGGATCAATGCGCGAGGACCTGACGGTGGGCGTGAGATTTATTTTCTCGCGTCCCGTAATCCTCGGGGCTCTTTCGCTCGACCTTTTTGCTGTCCTCTTCGGAGGCGTCGTAGCGCTCTTACCCGTCTTCGCGAAGGACATCCTCGCAACCGATGAGGCAGGACTCGGTCTGCTACGCGCGGCCATGGGCATAGGAAGCATCGTCACCATGGCCATCGTTGCATGGCGTCCGATTCGGCGCGGCGCTGGCCGTCTGCTGCTGTCGTGCGTAGCCGGATTCGGGCTGTGCATCATCGGTTTCGGTCTCAGCACATCCTTCTGGCTCAGTTTCGGACTTCTGATTCTGGCCGGAGGACTCGATGCTGTCAGCGTCGTGATCCGCGGAACCATCTTGCAGCTGCAGACTCCCGAGGAGATGAAGGGGCGTGTGGCGGCAGCCAATACCATGTTCATATCCAGTTCCAACGAGCTCGGTGCCGTTGAAAGCGGCCTCGCCGCTAGGCTGTTCGGCACCATCCCGAGCGTTCTCTTCGGCGGAACGGTCACCCTTCTGATCGTTGCCATCGTAGCCCTCAAGAACAAGGCACTCCGAAGGGCGAGCATAGAGTGAGGGGACTGGGTACAGGGTACTGGGTACTGGGGACTGGGTACTGGGTACTGGGTACTGGGTACTGCCGTCATTCCCGCGAAAGCGGGAATCCATCTTCGAACAAGTGGATTTCTGCTTTCGCAGGAATGATAACCCCAAACCCCAAACCAGTTTTTTTTGGTAGCTTTGCGGCCTTTGCCGCGCTGTGTTTCGCCGGACGGGGCGATCGGTGGCAATTATAGAACCAGCACTACAATCACACAACATCGGTACACTGCTATGGCAGACCTGTCGAAAGTCCGCAACATTGGTATCTCGGCGCACATTGACTCCGGGAAGACCACTCTTTCAGAACGCATCCTCTTTTACACGGGGAAGATCCACGCGATTCACGAAGTCCGCGGCAAGGACGGTGTGGGAGCCAAGATGGACTCGATGGATCTCGAGCGTGAAAAGGGGATCACCATCCAGTCTGCGGCCACCTACTGCACATGGGGTGACTTCAACATTAACTTGATCGACACTCCGGGACACGTCGACTTTACCGTCGAAGTAGAGCGCGCTCTACGGGTTCTCGACGGTGCTGTTCTGGTGCTGTGTTCGGTTGCCGGCGTCCAATCGCAGTCGATCACGGTGGACCGCCAGATGCGCCGTTACAGCGTTCCGCGTGTTGCGTTTATCAACAAGTGTGATCGTTCTGGGGCAAATCCGGACCGTGTTGCTGCGCAGCTTCAGGAGAAGCTCGCGCACACGCCGGCCTTCGTAACGTATCCGATCGGACTTGAGGACAAGCTCGAGGGTGTGATCGACTTGGTAAATATGGAAGCCCAGTACTTCGACGGTGAAGGCGGAAGTGATGTCCGCAAGGCTGCCATCCCGGCCGACCTCATGGCAAAGGCCCAGGAGCTTCGCCACAAGCTGATCGAGACTGCTGCAGATTTTGACGACGAGCTCATGGAGAAGTTCCTTGGCGACGAGCCGGTGAGCGCTGACATTCTGATCCGTGCTATCCGCAAGGGAACGCTGACGATGAAGATGACGCCGGTGTTCTGCGGCTCGGCCTACAAGAACAAGGGTGTTCAGACGCTGCTTGATGGTGTTGGACTCTTCCTGCCGTCGCCAACAGACATCACCAACGAGGCGCTCGACCAGGACAACAACGAGCAGAAGGTTGTGCTTGACAGTGAGGGTGTCAAGCCCCTCGTGATGCTAGCATTCAAGCTGGAGGACGGGCGCTATGGTCAGCTGACGTACATGCGTATTTACCAGGGCACGATCAAGAAGGGCGACTCGATCATCAACGTTGCCAATGGCAAAAAGGTCAAGGTCCCACGTCTGGTCCGTATGCACTCCAACGACATGCACGAGATTGATGAGTCATCAGCGGGCGACATCGTTGCAATGTTCGGTGTCGACTGCGCCTCTGGTGATACGTTCACCGATGGCAACGTACGCTACACCATGACGTCGATGTTCGTACCTGAGCCGGTGATTGAGCTGGCCGTAGCGCCGAAGGACAAGGCCGGCCACGTGAACTTCTCCAAGGCGCTGAACCGCTTTACAAAGGAGGACCCAACCTTCCGCGTGATGCGCGACGAAGAGTCGGGGGAAACGATCATCAAGGGCATGGGTGAGCTTCACCTCGATATTTATATCGAGCGTATCAAGCGCGAGTACAGCACGGAAGTGACCGTGGGCCGCCCGAAGGTTGCCTTCCGCGAGACCATCACTCAGCGCGCCGAGTTCAACTACACGCACAAGAAGCAGACCGGTGGTTCGGGTCAGTTTGGCCGTGTTGGCGGATACATTGAGCCCCTTCCATCGGATGCGATCGAGAACTACGAATTCGTTGATGACATCGTCGGCGGTGTGATCCCACGCGAATATGTCCCTGCCTGCGACAAGGGCTTCCGCGAGTCGGTCCTCGAGGGGTCGCTCATCGGCCAGCCGGTCGTGCGCGTGCGGGTTACTATCAACGACGGTGCGACGCACGCTGTCGACTCATCGGAAATGGCCTTCAAAACGGCCGCCATCATGGCCTTCCGCGAGGCTTATCCAGCGGCAAAGCCGACGATTCTCGAGCCGATCATGAAGCTGGAAGTTTCCGTACCGGAAGAATTCCAAGGGACGGTGATCGGTCAGATCAACCAGCGTCGTGGCGTGATCATGGGCACCGATTCCGATGCCGGATATGTGACGGTCGACTCTGAAGTTCCACTGTCAGAAATGTTCGGTTATTCAACGGACCTTCGCTCGGTAACGCAGGGCAAGGGAGAATTCTCGATGGAGTTCAAGAAGTATCAGCCTGTTCCGCGCAACATCCAAGACGAAATGGTCAAGGAGCATCAGAAGAAGCGAGCCGAAGGTAAGTGATCTTGGCCGCGCTCACTGCTCAACTGTGACGATCCACAACGCCCCCTACCGGATTTCTGGTCGGGGGCGTTGACTTTTTTTAGGGCATCTTGCGCGGTAGCGGAAACAGACCGGACTCAGGCAAAGTGGTCGCATCCGGCACCAACCCGGTCGGTATTACTGCATTCGGAGGATGGGGCACCCCCGCAAGGGGATGCGGACACTCACGAAGCCTTGGCCTTGCCGAGAGAATATCCACATGAACTTGAGCCAATCATTTGGTTTTGACACTGCAAGCATATAGTTTTGCAGGCTCTACTGGGGCGAACGTGTTTGTTCGTGCCGGTTGTGCTTTCACCGTACTCTCCATTCCGGCAGAACGAAATGCCTACGATAGCCCAGCTTGTCCGTAAAGGACGCGAAGTTGTAACAGAGAAGAGCAAGTCACCGGCTCTTCAATCATGCCCACAAAAGCGTGGCGTGTGCACGCGCGTGTACACGACGACGCCGAAGAAGCCGAACTCGGCTCTTCGCAAGGTTGCCCGTGTGCGCCTTTCCAACGGCATCGAGGTAACTGCATACATCCCGGGAGAGGGCCACAACCTTCAGGAGCACTCGATCGTGCTCATCCGCGGTGGCCGTGTGAAGGACCTTCCTGGTGTTCGCTACCACATTATCCGTGGCTCAGCTGATACCCAGGGTGTTGCCAACCGTAAGCAAGCTCGTTCAAAGTATGGCGCTAAGAAGCCAAAGCCAGGTGCACCAGCGGCACCGGCAAAGAAGAAGTAAGGAGAATACATGCGTAAGAAGCGTGCAGAAAAGCGGCGTACGATGCCAGACCCACGGTTTAACGACGTGCTGGTGGCCAAGTTCGTCAACAACATTATGATCCAGGGCAAAAAGAACGTTGCCCGCCAGATCGTGTATCAGGCACTGGATATCGTTGGCAAGAAGACCGAGCAGGACCCGATCGAGGTGTTCCGCAAGGCACTGGTCAACGCCTCACCCGCAATCGAAATCCGTCCGCGTCGCGTCGGTGGTGCAACGTATCAGGTCCCCATGGAAGTCCGTGAGGAGCGTCGTGCGGCACTGGCGATCCGCTGGATCAAGAAGTATGCGTCGGAGCGTCGTGACCGTTCGATGGCGTCAAAGCTTGCAAATGAGCTATTGGCTGCTGCCAACGGTGAAGGGGGCGCAATCAAGCGTCGCGATGAAATGCACCGGATGGCCGATGCCAATCGTGCATTTGCGCACTTCCGCTGGTAAGGGGCGACCCTGTTCTTTGACACACTGAGTTATACGACGACAGCATGACGCGGCCTGTCTCCATTGGTCTGGTTCGAAACATCGGCATCATGGCACATATTGATGCTGGCAAGACGACCACGACCGAGAGAATCCTCTACTACACGGGGGTTCTGCACCGCATGGGTGAGGTCCACGAAGGTACTGCCTTCACCGACTACATGGAGCAGGAGAAGGAGCGGGGTATAACCATAACTTCTGCTGCGGTGTCATGCTCATGGAATGGGCATTCGATCAACATCATCGACACGCCCGGGCATGTTGACTTTACGGCTGAGGTGCAGCGTTCACTTCGCGTGCTTGACGGGTCGATCGCACTTTTCTGTGCCGTTGCAGGCGTTGAGCCGCAGTCCGAGACTGTCTGGCACCAGGCCAACCAGTACCGCGTTCCTCGTATTGCCTTCGTCAATAAAATGGACCGAGTGGGGGCGAACTTCCCACGAGTCCTGGAAATGATGCGCTCGCGTCTTGGTGCCAACCCGGTTGCCGTACAGGTGCCGCTTGGTTCCGAAGACACCTTTCGCGGGGTGATTGATCTGATCGACCGAGTGGCGATCATCTTCGATGACGACAGTGGCGAACACTTTACGGTGGAACCGATACCCCAAGAAGCAATGCAGATGGCGGACGAAGCACGGTCACTACTGGTTGAAGCCGCTGCAGAACAGAGGGACGATCTTCTTGAACGGTACTTGTCCGGTGAAGAGATCAATTCCGACGAACTCCGGCAAGCCATTCGGCAGGCTACGCTTAGTCTGGCGATTACTCCGGTTTTCTGCGGCAGTTCCTTCAAGAACAAGGGCGTACAGCAACTTCTTGACGGAGTTGTGGATTACCTTCCCTCACCGATAGATGTTGGAACGACGATCGGTCACGACGTGACTGATCATGACGTGATGGTACAGCGCAAGCCCCTTGACACAGAGCCTTTTTCCGCGCTCGCGTTCAAGATCATTACCGACCCTTTTGTCGGGAGGCTAACATTCATCCGGATATACTCCGGCAGTATCAAGGCTGGAGAGCAGGTCTTCAATGTTTCCAACGATAAGAAGGAACGTGCCGGGAAGATCCTTCGAATGAGCGCAAACAAGCGCGAAGAACTAGATGGGGCTTATGCCGGAGACATCATAGCGATACCGGCGATGCGATTTACGCGAACCGGAGACACACTTTGCGATCCTAAACAACCTGTCCTATTGGAAAGCATCCAGTTCTCGGATCCTGTCATCAACCAAGCGGTTGAGGCACGGACCCTTGCAGATCAGGATAAGCTGACGGAATCCTTACATCGGCTCTCTGAAGAAGATCCGACGTTTCGATTTCACACGGATGCTGAATCCGGACAGATCATTATATCGGGAGTCGGTGAGCTCCACTTGGAGATCATCGTCGACCGACTAAAAAGAGAATTCAACGTCCCCGTTAAAGTGGGGAAACCTCAGGTCGCCTACCGAGAGACAATTACCAGCGCAGCCCGTGCGGAGGGCAAGTTCATCCGCAGCAGCGCAGGCAAGAATCAGTTTGGTCAGGTCACAATTGAGGTACGACCGAATGACCCGGGAAAAGGTCTCGAGTTCACCAATGAACTTGCACCAGAGACACTTCCCGAGTTGTACGTCAGGAGTGCAGAGAAGGGCGCAATTGAAGCCCTTAAGGTCGGTCCGATCTCGGGATACCCCATGATTGACATCATGGCCGTCCTCGTAGATGCGGCATACAATGAAGATGACGCAACGGAAACGGCTTATGCCGTTGCCAGCTCGATCGCAGCGAAGGACGCTGCCAGAATGGCGAACCCCGTCATTATGGAACCGGTCTTCCTCGTCGAGGTAGTCACGCCCGAGGAGTATGTGGGCGAGGTCATCGCTGACCTCAGCTCGCGAAGTGGAATGGTGCAGGGAATCTCCCAGCGCGATATTCTACAAGTTGTGACGGCTTTGGTGCCGCTGTCTCAACTGTTCGGCTACGTGACACAGTTGCGATCGCTCTCGCAGGGAAGGGCCTCGTATACCATGCAGTTTCATGGTTACGAACAGGCCGTCCGCCGCTCGTAGATACGTAGCGGTACCCTCGACAGAGCGCGCAGCGCGCCCGCCAAAAAATCATTTTTTTTGGTGTCGGGAAGAGCCGTGCATTGCGTTCATGTCGAAAACTTTTCGTACCTTTGTTTTCTGTCTCGGAAACGAGGTTCTAACCGGACCGGTCTTCGAACAGCGCTTGAACAAGACGGACAATTCACAGACAACAATCGTTTTTCTAAACACCTCAAACAAGACTAACTGAGGAGTCGGCACAATGGCCAAAGAGAAATTTGAGCGGAACAAACCGCACGTAAACGTTGGTACTATCGGCCACGTTGACCACGGTAAGACAACCCTTACTGCAGCCATCACCATGTGTTTGGCGACGAAGGGTCTTGCACAACAGCGTTCGTTCGATTCGATCGACAACGCTCCTGAAGAGAAGGCTCGTGGGATCACGATTGCCACGGCGCACGTTGAGTACGAGACGGGCAACCGTCACTATGCTCATGTGGATTGTCCGGGCCACGCTGACTACGTTAAGAACATGATCACGGGTGCCGCACAGATGGACGGTGCCATTCTCGTGGTAGCAGCTACGGACGGTCCGATGCCTCAGACGCGCGAGCACATCCTGCTTGCACGCCAGGTCGGTGTGCCTCGTATTGTTGTTTTCATGAACAAGGTTGACATTGCCGATCCGGACCTCGTTGACCTCGTGGAAATGGAAATCCGTGAGCTTCTGAGCAAGTACGAATTTCCTGGCGACGACATTCCGATCATCAAGGGTTCAGCTCTCAAGGCACTTGACGCAGCCGCCGGCGGGCAGGGTCCAGACGCAGCAGACATGCAGTGCATTTTCGAGCTGATGGAAGCTGTCGACACCTACATACCAACGCCACAGCGCGACGTTGACAAGCCATTCCTCATGCCGGTCGAAGACGTGTTTTCGATCACGGGGCGCGGAACAGTTGCAACGGGACGTATCGAGCGTGGAATCGTCAAGGTCAACGAAGAAGTCGAACTCGTCGGGTTCGGTCTCCAGAAGAAGACCACTGTAACGGGTATCGAAATGTTCCGCAAGCTTCTTGACGAAGGCCAAGCGGGAGACAACTGCGGCCTTTTGCTTCGCGGTGTAGACAAGGAAGAGATCGAGCGCGGCATGGTTATCGCCAAGCCAGGTACGATCACGCCGCACCACAAGTTCAAGGCTCAGGCATACGTTCTGACAAAAGACGAGGGCGGGCGCCACACGCCGTTCTTCACTAACTACCGTCCACAGTTCTACTTCCGTACAACGGACGTTACTGGCATCCTAACGCTCCCTTCGGGCGTTGAAATGATCATGCCTGGCGACAACGTAGATAATCTCGAAGTGGCGCTTATCACGCCGGTGGCCATGGAAGAAGGACTTCGCTTTGCTATCCGCGAAGGCGGACGCACGGTTGGTGCAGGCGTCGTGACTTCAATCATCGAATAAGAAACTGACAGGGTAAGACACGCGAGGAGGGACTCAAATCCCTCCTCGTTTTTGTCTCCGAACGAACCTCCAAGTTGGAGAATTCCGGGAGAATTACTGAGTGGCAACGCAACGCATTCGCATCAAGCTTCGCTCGTACGATCACAATCTGATCGATCGTTCGGCAGAGCGCATCGTCCGCACCGTCAAGCAAACCGGGGCAGTTGTTTCCGGGCCCATTCCACTGCCGACGGAACGATCGGTCTACACCGTGTTGCGTTCGCCGCACGTTGACAAGAAGTCCCGTGAGCAGTTTGAGGCCCGTGTACACAAGCGCGTGATCGACATCTTCAGCAGTACGCCGAAGACCATCGATGCGCTGATGCGCCTCGAACTGCCGGCCGGAGTTGATGTGGAAGTGAAAGTCTAGGAGTAAGGGGACAATGAGTGCAATTCTCGGACGCAAGTTGGGCATGACGAGCATCTTTTCAGAAGATGGCGTCTTCGTACCGTGTACGGTGATCGAAGCAGGTCCATGCCCAGTGGTCCAAATCAAAACAAAAGACAACGACGGGTACGACGCCGTCCAAATCGGTTATGAGCCCATTGCTGAACGCAAGGTGAATCGTCCCGACGCCGGGCATTTCGCCAAGCATGAGGTGGCTCCGACACGTCATCTGAAAGAGTTCCGTCAGCTTGTCGACAAGGTCAAGAACGGCGATGTTGTTACCGTGGAGTCGTTCACGGCTGGTGACAAGATCAAGGTCTCGGCAACAAGCAAGGGCAAGGGCTTCCAGGGCGTTGTTCGCAGGCACCACTTCAGTGGGGTCGGAATGGCCACGCACGGGCAGTCGGACCGCCCTCGTGCCCCGGGCTCGATCGGCTCGTCATCGTATCCATCGCGCGTATTCAAGGGTATGCGCATGGCTGGCCGCATGGGTGGAACACGCATTTCGGTGCGCAACCTGACCATTCTTCGTGTGATGCCTGATCAGAATCTCATCCTTATCAAGGGTAGCATTCCGGGTGCCATGAATTCAATAGTTGAAATTGTCAAGCTCTAAGAAGAACACAACCATGACAGTGGAAGTACTCACAAAAGATGGATCGAAGGCCGGCTCAGTCGAGTTGCCGGAATCCGTCTTCGGCATCGAGCCGAGCGAGCACGCGATGTACCAAGCGGTGCGCGCGTACTTGGCCAATCGGCGCCAGGGCACGCATAAGGTCAAGACGCGTGCGGAGGTGTCGGGCGGTGGTAAGAAGCCATTCAAGCAGAAGGGCACCGGCGGTGCACGACGTGGATCTAGCCGGTCACCATTGAATCCGGGTGGTGGCAAGATACACGGTCCGAAGCCTCATCTTTACACCATTGATCTACCGATCAAGGTCAAGCGGCTTGCACGGAAGTCGGCGCTGACGCTCCGCGCCCGTGAGAACAATCTGGTCGTTGTCGAAGATTTTTCGATGTCGGCACCAAAGACGCGTGAAATGGCATCGATGCTCAAGGCCGTCAATCTTGAAGGTGCGAAGGTTCTGATGCTCTTGTCGAAGGTCGACGAAACGATCGTTCGTTCAGCTCGCAACATCGCAGGTGTTTCAACATTTCCGGCAGATAAGATCTCTGCCTATGACGTGCTGAATCACGGAAAGCTTCTGATCTTCAAGAGCGCTATCGAGACCATCACCAAGTCCTTTGGTGACGAAGGGGGTGACCAATGATCAGCGTATTGCGCAAGCCCCTTCTCACGGAGAAGGCAACCAAGGTCGGCCACGCCAACCAGTATGTGTTCGAAGTGGCACCAGAGGCCAACAAGCTGCAGATCCGTCAGGCGATCAAGGCCATGTTCGATGTTGACGCGGTGAGCGTCCGTACAGTTCGTACTAAGGGCAAGGTTAAGACACGCATGACGCGCAAAGGGATGCAGGTTGGTCGCACAAACCTTCGCAAGAAGGCCTATGTGACGCTCAAGCAAGGACAAACGATCGATATCGTTTCCGGCGAAGGCGCCGAGGACTAAACCTCTACACTGACACACTGAAGCAGAATCGAAGCAGAATCATGGCAACGAGAAATCTCAAACCAATCACCCCGGGAACGCGCTTTTACAGCATCAGTACCTTTGACGAAATCACAACGTCGAAGCCTGAGAAGAGCCTCCTGGAGCCGATCAAGAAGTCGGGCGGACGGAACAATACCGGCCGTGTGACGTCGCGCCACCGTGGTGGTGGTCACAAGCGTATGTACCGCATCATTGACTTCAAGCGTAACAAGCTCGGAGTTGAGGCGACGGTAAAGACGATCGAGTACGATCCGAATCGCACGTGTCGCATTGCTCTTCTGGAGTATGCGGACGGTGAAAAGCGCTATATCATCGCTCCGGACAAGGTCAAGGTGGGCCAAAAGCTCATGAGTGGCCCTACAGCTGAGCCTAAGGACGGCAACGCTCTTCCGCTGAACAAGATCCCGATCGGATATGTTGTTCACAACATCGAAATGCGTCCCGGAAAGGGCGGTCAGATGGTGCGTTCGGCAGGTACTTCGGCACAGTTTGTCGGACTTGATGGGGACAAAGCACAGCTCAAGTTGCCTTCTGGCGAGATCCGCATGGTTCCATCTGTTTGTATGGCCACAATCGGTGTGGTCAGCAATGGTTCCCACGAAAACATCAGCTATGGCAAAGCGGGCCGCATGCGCTGGCTGGGAGTTCGCCCGCAGACGCGCGGTATGGCCATGAACCCGATCGATCACCCGAACGGTGGCGGTGAAGGCCGCTCCAAGTCCGGTGGTGGACGCAAGCATCTTCGCAGTCCTTGGGGTCAGCTTGCCAAGGGGCTGAAGACGCGTAAGAAGAAGAACAAGTCGGATGACATGATCATTCGCAAACGAAACGCCTAATCACGGAATCGGGAGCATTTAATACATGCCACGCTCACTCAAAAAAGAACCATTTGTCAGCTTCAAGCTCGCCAAGAAGGTTTCGACGCTGAATGACGCCGGAAAGAAGACCGTAGTCAAGACGTGGTCGCGGGCGTCGACGATTTCTCCGGAGTTCGTGGGACACACGTTTGCCGTGCACAACGGCAACAAGTTCATTCCGGTCTATGTAACGGAGAACATGGTTGGTCACAAGCTGGGTGAGTTTGCACCCACGCGGACCTACCGCGGACATGCTGGCAACCGTAAGGATCTCAAAACGGGTAAGAAGTAAGGACGTACGATGGAAGCACGCGCTATCAAACGCTACAACCGGTCGTCACCGCGCAAGATGCGCCTGGTGGTCGATCTTATTCGGGGCAAGTCCGCTCAGGATGCACTGAACATTCTCCACTTCTCGGACAAGGCTGCCGGATCCGTGGCAGAGCTGACGTTGAAGTCGGCCATCAGCAATCTGACGGCCAAGGATGCGGGCATCGATCCTGAGTCGATCATGGTCAAGGAGTGCTTTGTTGATCCGGGGCCAACCATGAAGCGGATCTCTCCTGCTCCAATGGGTCGTGCCTTTCGCATTCGCAAGCGTTCACATCATCTCACCATCATCGTTTCGACGAAACAGTAAGCGGAGTCAGCACACGTGGGTCAGAAGACAAATCCAATCGGGCTGCGCCTCGGAATCATCCGCCAGTGGGAAGCCAACTGGTTTGATGAGAAGAACGTTGCCGAAAAGCTCCAGGAAGACATCAAGGTCCGTGAGTATATCAGGCAGCGCCTGAAGAAGGCAAGTGTAGCCCGCATCATTGTCGAGCGCACGGCCAAGCAGCTGCGAGTGACCATCAACACGTCACGCCCGGGAGTGATCATCGGTCGTTCGGGTAAGGACATTGCACATCTCGAGGAAGAACTTCGCAAGCTCACAAACAAGGACGTTAAGGTTCTCATCAGTGAGATCAAGCGTCCGGAGCTTGATGCTCAGCTTGTTGCCGACAACATCGCAGCGCAGCTTGAAGGTCGCATTTCATTCCGTCGGGCGATGAAGAATGCTGTCAGCAGCACAATGCGTGTCGGCGCCGAGGGCGTCCGTGTGATGTGTTCTGGCCGACTCGGTGGTGCAGACATGACGCGTCAGGAGCAGTACAAGGAAGGTCGAGTGCCGCTGCATACTCTTCGGGCAGACATCGATTACGCCCAAAGTCGTGCAGAAACCGTGTACGGATCGATCGGAGTCAAGGTGTGGATTTGCCGTGGCGATGTCATCGGCAAGCAGAAATCAAAGGAACAGTAAAGAAGTCAGGCAGAAGGCAACGAAATGCTTATCCCCAAAAGAGTAAAACACCGCAAAACACAGCGTGGTCGCCGTCGTGGCAAGGCCTATCGCGGTTCTACAGTAGCCTTTGGATCGTTTGGTCTTAAGGCGCTGGAGGCTGCATGGATCACCAACCGCCAGATCGAATCGGCACGTATCGCTATCAATCGTTACCTGCGCCGCGATGGTAAGGTTTGGATTCGGATCTTTCCGGACAAGCCTGTGACCAAGAAGCCAGCGGAAACCCGAATGGGGTCCGGAAAGGGTAACCCTGAGTTTTGGGTGGCTGTGGTCAAACCTGGGCGCATCCTGTTCGAGATAGATGGGGTTACGAGGGAGCGCGCGGAGGAGGCTGTTCGGCTTGCCATAAACAAGTTGCCGATCAAGTGCAAGTTCGTCCAACGAGTGGATTTGGAGGCGTAAACCATGAAGTCACGTAAAGCATCCGACCTACGGTCGCTGACGACGGAGGAGTTGACGTCCTTTATCAACGAAAGCGTCGATAACATAACGCGTTTGCGTTTTCAGCTCGCACTGGGCCAGCTTCAGGACTCGGCAAGCATCAAGACGCTTCGTAAGGATATCGCACGCATGAGGACGATCCTTCACGAGCGGAACAGCAACGCTAATTGATTCGGAAGAATATCATGTCAGAAGAAACGACAACAACGCAAAAAGTGACCACGCGCCGTAAGGTGCGTGTTGGTAAGGTCGTCAGCAACAAGGCCGACAAAACCATCGTTGTCCGCATTGAGCGTCAGGTGGCACACCCGCTTTATCGGAAGTACTTCAAGCAGTCAACGAAGGTTATGGCTCACGATCCGAACAACGAGTGCAATATTGGCGACACAGTGAAGGTGATCGAGCATCGCCCCCTGAGTGCGCGCAAACGTTGGGCTCTGGTTGAAATCATCGAACGGGCGCAGTAAGGGAGCAGAATAATGATTCAAGAGGAAACCAATCTTGTTGTCGCCGACAACTCCGGTGCTAGGAAGCTTCGATGCATCCGTGTGCTGGGTGGACATGGTAAGCGCTATGCTTCTGTCGGTGACATCATCGTGTGTTCGGTGAAGGCAGCGTTGCCAGCCGGCGCAGTGAAGAAGGGCGAAGTGGTCAAGGCCGTCATCGTCCGCACAAAAAAGGAGATCCGCCGCCGTGATGGGTCGTTCATTCGTTTCGACGAGAACGCTGCCGTGGTGATCAATAACAACAACGATCCTCGTGGTACGCGCATTTTCGGACCGGTTGCCCGTGAACTCCGTGAGCGCGCCTTTATGAAGATCATTTCGCTGGCACCAGAGGTACTCTGAGGAAGATCATGAAGCTGAAGATCAAGAAAGGCGACGATGTCGTCGTCATCACAGGCAAGAACCGCGGAGACCGTGGGCGCGTGCTGATGGTTATGCCAACGACCATGCGTGTGTTGGTTGAAGGCGTCAACCTTCAAAAGAAGGCCGTTCGTCCGTCTCCGAAGCACCCGAATGGTGGCATCATCGAGATGGAAGGCCCGATCCACTACTCCAACGTGCAGCTGGCTGAAAAGTACGACTCATCGAAGCGTCGTGCCGCCGCGGCAGGTGCCTCGAAGCCAGCAGCGAAGGCGGTTACCAAGTCCAAGGCCAAGGCGAAGGCCAAGGTAGAATCCGAAGACTAATCAGACAGTGACGAAGGAATCAATCGATCATGGCTAAGACAACATCCAAGCGGGATCAGTTCAAACCCGAAGGCCCTCGCCTCGAGGAGATCAACGAAGCCCGAGTACCAGCACGGCTCCATGCCTTCTACAAGGAAACGGTCGTACCGGCACTGATGCAGCGGTTCAACTATTCGAGCATCATGCAGGTGCCTCGGATCGAAAAGATCGCTATCAACATCGGCGTGGGACAGGCAACGCAGGACGCAAAGCTTCTCCAGGCAGCGGTCAACGAACTTGAACTGATTGTCGGTCAGCGTCCGGCAGTGTCTCGTGCCCGCACGTCGATTGCTAACTTCAAGCTTCGTGAAGGTATGCCGATCGGCACTCGCGTCACACTCCGCCGTGCACACATGTATGAGTTTCTGGACCGTTTCATCAACATCGCAGCCCCGCGCATCCGTGATTTCCGCGGATTCTCGGACAAGAGCTTCGACGGTCGCGGCAACTATACGATCGGTGTGAAGGAGCAGATCATTTTCCCGGAGATCGACGTCGATAAGGTGTCAAAGATCCAGGGTATGGACATCACCTTCGTGACGTCCGCGCAGACAGACGAGGAAGCACATGCGCTTCTACAGGAGTTCGGCTTCCCATTCCGCAAACGTGACTAAACGATCAACGAGAACAGTTCATGGCGAAAACATCAATCATCGCTCGCAATAAGAAGCGCATTCGTATGGTGGCGAAGTATGCGGAGCGTCGTGCCGCTCTGAAGGCTGCCGGAGACATGGTAGGGCTTCAGAAGCTTCCACGCAACAGTGCACCAACACGGGTTCGCAGCCGGTGCCTTCTTACCGGACGTGGTAGGGGTGTATACCGCAAGTTCGGCCTTTGCCGAAACATGTTCCGACTTCTTGCTCTTGAAGGCAAGATTCCTGGAATGCGCAAGGCGAGCTGGTAATCCAACGGTTTTTTTGAACACGACCAACGACGACGAAGTATGCCAGTCACAGACACCATCTCAGATTTTCTGACGCGGATCCGAAACGCGTCAGCCGCACGGCACAAGAGTGTCGATGTTCCATCATCGAACCTCAAGATCGCCATTGCGGAGATTCTCAAGGACCAAGGCTACATCCAGGACTTTTCGAAGTCGGAAGATGGGAAGCAGGGCGTGTTGAATCTCAAGCTCCGCTATTACTACGGACAGCCCGTTATTCGGGAGATCCAGCGTATAAGCAAGCCAGGACGACGCATCTACGCAGCGGTCGACCGTCTGCCGCGTGTCCGTAATGGGCTCGGCATTGCGATCATCTCCACGCCTCGTGGTGTGATGACGGACAAGAAGGCCCGCAGCGAAAACGTTGGCGGTGAAGTTCTGTGCACGATCTGGTAAGAAGAGAACGAGGAGCAAAACACCATGTCACGAGTAGGTAAAAAGCCCATTTCGATTCCGAGCAACGTCAACGTCAAGTTCGACGCGGGCACGTGCACGGTCAAGGGGCCCAAAGGTGAACTAACTTTTTCAGTCGACGCATCCATTACGCCGCAGATTGACAACGGAACGCTATCGTTCGCCCGTGCCAGCGAGGACAAGAAGGTCCGCGCACTCCACGGTCTGACGCGTGCTCATGTTGCGTGGATGGTGGACGGTGTGACGAATGGCTTCACCAAGAATCTCAACATCGAAGGCGTCGGATACAAGGTCGAACTGCGCGGTAAGAATCTGCTGCTTTCGCTTGGCTTCTCGCATCCGATCCTGTTCATGCCCCCTGACGGAGTCGAGTTCGCCGTTGCAACGCCAACGTCGTTCTCCGTGAAGGGGATCAACAAGCACCTCGTCGGTGAGGTAGCAGCCAAGGTCCGCAAGCTTCGTCCACCTGAGCCATACAAAGGCAAGGGCATTCGGTACGAAGGGGAATATATCCGTCGCAAGGCCGGTAAGTCGGCAGGTAAGTAAGGAGAAAGAACGAAATGAATCGCATCAAGCTCAAAAACGTGCGTCATGCACGCCGAGATCGTCGAGTCCGCAAAGACATTTCGGGAACGCCCGTAAGGCCCCGTCTGACAGTGTTCCGCTCTCTTAAGCACATCTATGCTCAGGTGATCGACGACGTTTCAGCACGTACGCTTGCATCGGCTTCGACGGTCGATGCCGACATCCGCGCCAAAGCAGCAGGAATGTCGAAGGTCGAAGAGAGCCGTCTGGTGGGCACGCTTCTGGCAGAACGTGCCAAGGCGGCCAATGTCTCAACGGTCGCCTTCGACCGTAACGGATTTCTGTTCCACGGACGCGTTAAGGCTCTTGCTGATGCGGCTCGTGAGGGCGGACTTGATTTCTAACGAAGAACGAAACGGAGAATAGTTACGTGGCAAAGCAAAAACTCTCTGATCTGAATCTGAAGGACAAGATCGTCTATGTCGGCCGCACAGCAAAGGTCGTCAAGGGTGGTCGTCGATTCAACTTCTCAGCTATGGTCGTCGTCGGTGATGAGCAAGGGCATGTTGGTTACGGCCTCGGTAAGGCTGGCGAAGTGTCTAATGCCGTCACCAAGGCAACTGAAGCTGCTAAGAAGTCGGTCGTTAAGGTTCGAGTCGAGAATGGTACAGTTCCGCATGAAGTGATCGGCCGGTTCGGCGCAGCCCGCGTTATGATCCGACCTGCCACACCGGGTACAGGCGTTATCGCTGCCGGCGGTGTTCGTGCTATTCTTGAACTGGCTGGGGTCAAGGACGTGCTGACGAAGTCCCAGGGATCATCAAATCCACACAACACTGTGAAGGCCACAATGGATGCTCTCATGCAGCTTGAGGATGCGGCAGCAGTTGCAGCCCGCCGCGGCGTGAGCATCGAAAAGGTTCTTCAAGGTTAAGGAAAGGAGCAGGCATTATCATGAAACTCAAGATCACACAAGTGAAGTCGCAAATCGGCGCTCTTAAGGCTCACAAGGATACCATTAAGGCCCTTGGACTTGGACGTCCGAATTACGTTTCGATCAAGCCGAAGAACCCCCAGATTTTGGGAATGGTGAACGCTGTTCGCCATCTCGTGACCGTAGAAGAGATCGCAGACTGAGGCCAACAATGAAACACATCGGAAATCTTTCGCCCGCACCGGGCTCACGTCACAAGAAGAAGCGCGTTGGTCGCGGTGCTGGTTCGGGCCATGGCGGCACGGCCACACGTGGTCACAAGGGACACCAGTCTCGGAGTGGCGGACATCAGAGTCGGGGCTTCGAAGGTGGACAGATGACGCTCACGCGTCGCATCCCGAAGTTCGGCTTTACGAACATCAATCGCGTTGAGTATCAGGAAGTCAACGTCGCGACGCTGCAGCGCCTAGTGGATGAGAAGCGCATCACTAACGGCGTCGTTTCGAAGGACATACTCCTGAGTCTTGGCGTGATTCGCGTCAAGTCCGCACCGGTCAAGATCCTTGGTAACGGCGATCTTTCGGCTACGCTGAACGTATCGTGCGACAAGATCTCAGCCGCTGCGAAGAACAAGATTGAATCAGCCGGAGGAGCGGTAACCGTTCATGGCTAACATCGTGACCACTTTCCGGAACATGTTCCGGATCGAAGAGCTCCGCGATCGCATCATTTTTACGCTGATCGCGCTGCTTGCCGTGCGCGTTGGATCGCTCATCGCGATCCCAGGCATCGATACGGCATCGCTCAAAGCGGCTGTAGAGGCCAATGCGGCAGATAGCGGAATCTTCCAGATCTACAACCTCTTTGTTGGCGGCGCATTCGAGAACGCTGCCATCTTTGCCCTCGGCATCATGCCGTACATCTCTGCAAGTATCATTCTGCAGATCGGTGGAGTGGTGCTTCCGCAGTTGCAAAAGATTCAGCGTGAGGGCGACGACGGACGCCGAAAGATCAATCAGCTGACACGCGTTCTAACGATCCCAATCGCTGCTCTGCAGGCATGGGGCGTGACGATTAAGCTCGTGAATGACTACAGCGGTTCGATCCCCGATCCTGGCTTTTTCTGGACCATCACAAGTGTAATGATCCTGACGGCCGGCACGATGGGGCTGATGTGGATCGGAGAGCAGATCACTGACCGCGGCCTCGGCAACGGCATATCGCTGATCATCTTCATCGGCATCATCTCGCGTTTGCCTGTCGGACTCTATCAACAGTTCGTCACTTCGGCGAGCAGCGGCGCAGGGCTTATTGGACGTGAACTGGTCGTTACGGCGATATTTCTCGTGCTGCTACTTGGCATCATCGCAGCTGTTGTGTTGATCACTCAGGGGGCTCGCCGCATCCCTGTCCAGTACGCCAAGCGCGTAGTCGGACGTAAGGTCTATGGCGGAACCACACAGTACATCCCTCTGCGCGTGAACACTGCCGGCGTGATGCCGATCATCTTCGCACAGTCGATCCTCTTCATACCCGGAACGATAGCATCATTCTTCCCGGATGCGGAGTTTCTCCGCTCGGTGGAAATCGCTTTGCGTCCAGACGGGTTCCTGTACTCTCTGATCTACGCTCTGATGATCGTATTCTTCACGTACTTCTACACAGCCATCGCCTTCAATCCGAAGGAAGTGTCGGACAACATGAAGAAGAACGGTGGTTTCATCCCTGGTGTGCGGCCAGGCGAGGCGACATCTGAATACATCGAAAACATCCTGACGAAGATCACGTTGCCTGGAGCGATGTTCCTTGCGATCATTGCCATTCTTCCGACGTTCGCTATGAACGTCCTGACGGTGCAGCCTGAACTCGCAGCGTTCTTTGGCGGAACAAGTCTACTCATTGTCGTTGGTGTGGCTCTGGACACACTCCAGCAGATCGAGTCGTATCTCCTGATGCGTCACTATGACGGATTCATGAAGACCGGTAAGATCAGGGGGCGTGCAGGAGCTACGTCGTAACGTTAATGGACACGACGAACGTTCGCGTCCCGGTTCATTCCGCGGATGCGATCCTGAAGATAGAGGCGGCATGCCGCATTGTGGCAGACGTGCTTCACCATCTCCAGCAGTATGTCGTGCCAGGCGCGGTGACGCTTGAGCTTGATGCCATCGCGGAGGATTTTATCCGTACGCGGGGAGCAGAGCCGGCGTTCAAGGGGTACGAGGTCGATACGAAAGTCTACCCGTACACGTTGTGTGTCAGCATTGACGAAGAGGTCGTTCACGGTATGCCGGGTCAGCGTGTCCTTAAAGAAGGACAGATAGTCTCGGTTGACGTGGGGGTAAGAAAAGACGGGTACTACGGAGACAGCGCTTTCACATTTGCTGTCGGCGCGATCTCCGACGACAAGCAGCGCTTGTTAGATGCCACGCAGGAGTCACTCCTGCTTGGAATAGAACAGGCGGTTGACGGACACCGGGTGTATGACATTGCCCGCGCTGTCCAGACGTGTGTTGAAAATCAAGGATTCTCGGTGGTACGGGAGCTTGTAGGACATGGCATCGGCCAGCACCTGCATGAAGAGCCCCCTGTCCCCAACTTCGTTCCGGGCCTTCTGCATCGCAACCGTTTTCCTAACGTGCGGCTTCAGACTGGCATGGCACTGGCTATCGAGCCGATGGTGAATCTTGGGCTCTTCCATGTTCACACGGCGCGCGATGGCTGGACGGTATACGCGGCCGATGGAAAACCTTCGGCGCATTTCGAGCATACCGTGGTGGTTGATGGCACGACGCCAAGAATTCTGACGGAATGGTAATCAAACAAAGGAATCGGTCACATCATGGGTCGTGAAGACGTCATACGCGTAGATGGTACGATCGAGGAGGCACTCCCGAATACCCAGTTTATCGTTAAGCTGGATAACGGGCACAAGATCCTCGCACACGTATCGGGCAAGATGCGTATGCACTTCATCAAGATCTTCCGTGGCGACAAGGTCACCGTGGAGATGTCACCATACGATCTGTCAAAGGGTCGCATTGTGTACCGGTACAAGTAACGACGAAGCTCACTCACAGGTGAAAACATGAAAGTTCAAGCATCAGTCAAGAAGCGCAGCCCGGAGGACAAGATTGTCCGCCGCAAGGGTCGGGTGTACGTGATCAACAAGAAAAACCCACGCTTCAAGCAACGCCAAGGCTAATTCAGGAGAACCGACGTGGCTCGAATCGCAGGTATCGACCTACCAAAAAACAAGCGCGGGATCATCGCGCTCACATACATCTACGGCATCGGCCGCACGACCAGTACGCAAGTGCTGGACAAAGCGGGGATCGATCACAGCAAACGTGTATCGACCTGGACCGATGACGAAGTTGCCCGTATTCGCCAGGCAATTGCCGACTACAAGGTAGAGGGACAGCTTCGCTCGGAAGTTCAGCTGAACATCAAGCGTCTGATGGACGTAGGGTGTTACCGTGGGCTTCGTCACCGCCGTGGCCTACCGGCTCGCGGACAGCGCACGCGCACGAACGCTCGTACACGCAAGGGCAAGCGCAAGACGGTGGCCGGCAAGAAGAAGGCAGTGAAGAAGTAATACAGGGAACGAATCACAATGGCAGCAGCTAAAAAGCGCGTCAAGCGCAAGATCGTATCGGATGTTCACGGCAAAGTATTCGTTCGTGCAACGTTCAACAACGTCATCGTCACCGTCACGGACACCTACGGCAATACGCTCTCGTGGTCATCGGCCGGTAAGAACGGGTTCCGCGGATCAAAGAAGAACACTCCGTACGCTTCGCAAGTGTCGGCCGACAAGGCAGCACGCGAAGCATTCGAAATGGGTCTTCGCAAGGTTGACGTGGTCGTCAAGGGTCCTGGCTCGGGTCGCGAAGCTGCCATCCGTGCTCTGACGCAGGCCGGATTCGAGGTTCTCTCGATCCTGGATGAGACGCCGCTTCCGCACAACGGTTGCCGTCCTCCGAAGAAGCGCCGCGTCTGATCGGCCCCCTTCTGTTTTTTATCGTGTGAAACTGATCAAAGGAAAGTCATGAACATGCAGATGCAGATGCCGGAAGGTGTCGTCGTCGAAGAATTGGGAAGCTCGTACCACGCGCGTTTTGTGCTGAATCCACTGGAAGAAGGATACGGAACGACGATCGGTAACGCATTCCGTCGCGTCCTCCTATCATCGATCCAAGGATCTGCGATTGTAGGCGTGAAGATCTCCGACGTCCAGCATGAATTCCAGACCATCCCCGGCGTTGTCGAAGACATGTGTGAGATCATCCTGAATCTCAAGGAGGTTCGCTTCCGAGTCGTCGATACGAAGGCTCCAAACCGTGTGGCTTTCCGCGTCAAGGGTGTGTCGAGCTGGACAGCGCAAACGATCCAAGATGCATCTGCGGGTGCGATCGAAGTTCTTGATCCTGACAAGAAGATTGCTACTCTTGCCAACGATGCCGATTTCGATGTCGAGATACGTATCGGCCGCGGAAAGGGATACATCCCTTCTGAAGAGCAGAACGTAACGGATTTCCCTATCGGCATGGTCCCGATCGACGCAATCTACACTCCGGTCAAGAACGTGGTCTTCAACGTTGAGCCATTCCGCGTTGGTCAGAAGACAGATTACGAACGACTGGTGCTGGACATTTCAACGGACGGTTCGATCACAGCTAAGGAAGCTGTCGAAACGTCGGCGGGAATTCTTCGGTCGCATATCGCCCTGCTTCTGGGCGTCAACCCAACGGCAGCCGGAACAGTTGATGCGGCAGAATCGGCGGCGGCAGACACAGAAGTTGACCGAGAGCGTACGCGCATCCGTCGGATTCTGCTCCAACCAGTTGATGAATTGGAACTAAGTGTGCGTGCACATAACTGCCTCAAGGCAGCAAACATTAAGTCGCTGGCCGACCTCGTCGGCTTGCAGGAGACGGACCTTCTGAAGTTCCGCAACTTCGGTCGCAAGTCCCTCTCGGAATTGGCAGAGGTCGTTGTTCAGAACGGACTCCACTTCGGTATGAATGTGGAGGAGTATCTGCGTGACGATGTTTCAAAATCGTGAAAATGACAGGTAAGGAGTAGAAGATCATGCGACACGGGTATGCAGGCCGGAAACTGAAGCGCACGGCAAGCCACAAGCGGGCTCTAATGGCGAACATGGCGACGTCTCTGTTCGAGCACAAACGGCTCGTAACGACGTTGGCCAAAGCCAAGGAGCTCCGCCCATTTGCCGAACAGCTCATCACCCGCGCCCGGAACGCTCATCGTTCTGAAAAGGCCGGTACGATCACTGGAATCGACGTGCATAGCCGTCGAATGGTCGGCCGCTTTATCAAGAACAAGGGTGTTCTACAGGAACTGTTCGATACGATCGGACCACTGGTCGCCGAACGTGATGGCGGGTACACACGTATCACCAAACTCGGCCTACGCCGAGGTGATGCATCGGAAACGGCCATGATAGAGCTGGTTGACTGGTCCAATCCTCAGGATGGGCGCTCTTCATCGGCGCGCCGCCGCCCGGCAGCTAAGGGCCCAGCCAAACCAAAGCCATCCTTCACACCAAAGGCTGTACCGGCCGCGTCCGCAGAACTATTGGCCGCAGTAGTGGCTAATGAGGTAGTGGAAGACGCGCTAGTGGTTGAAGAAGCACCGGCAGTAGAAGAAGCACCGGCAGCAGAAGAAGCACCGGCAGCAGATTCAGCATCTGATTCATCGGATGCATCAGGCGATGCCGGAGCCGATGCTGGTGGAGCAACGGCCGACTGAAAATCTCGACATTGACATTCAAGACGCCGGAGGCTTAGGCATCCGGCGTTTTCTGTTTTTCTCACCAACGATCAAACGATGGCACACGACCTGCACATTCATGCTGAGTTCGTGAAAGGTGCTACTGCCGCAGAGCACTTTCCCATCTCGTCGCTGTGCGAGATAGCGATGGTGGGTCGCTCGAACGTCGGTAAGTCGTCACTGATTAATACGATCGTCCGACACGGTAGCATGGCCCGCGTGTCGAATACGCCAGGCAAGACACAAGAGATCAACTTCTTTGTGACCGATGCCGGCTTCATGCTAGTCGACCTGCCAGGATACGGGTACGCGCGCGTGAGCAAGACGCAGCGCGAGCAGTTCTCCAAGTTGATCCGCGGTTATGTTACGCGGCGTGAGCTGCTGATCTTGACCTGCGTGTTGATCGATGCGCGGCACGATCCTCAGCCCCTTGACCTTGCAATGCTTGAAGAGCTTGAGCTTGCCCGGCGATCATATCTGGTGGTGCTGACAAAGTGCGACAAGCTTAAGCCAGGCGCAGTCACTGCCCGAGAGCAGCAGCTGCGTGACGTCCTGGCACAATGTCGGTACCTGGTGGACGTGATACCGACTTCGAGTCAGACAACACTCGGACGACATGAACTCCTCGGGTGCATGAAACGAATTGTCAACGAACACGTGAAGGCAGCTTCATGAGCACACAGCCGTTAGTCGGAATCATCATGGGGAGCGACTCAGACTACCCCACCATGCGTGAGGCAGCCGCCGTCTGCGAAGAATTTGGCGTTACTGCCGAAGTCCGCGTTGTGAGCGCTCACCGCACACCTGCCGATATGGCCGAGTATGCTACAACCGCTCACGAGCGCGGCATCAAAGTGCTTATCGCTGGTGCCGGCGGTGCCGCACACCTGCCCGGGATGGTTGCGTCGTACTCGCCCCTTCCCGTGATCGGCGTGCCGATCGCCACCAAACAACTTCGTGGATTCGATTCACTGCTGAGCATCGTGCAGATGCCGGCCGGTGTACCCGTGGCAACAGTGGCGATAGGGGGCGGACGGAACGCAGGGATCCTTGCCGTTGAGATCCTTTCGGTGGCCATGCCGGAGCTGCGCGAAAAGTTGATCGCCTTCAAGCAGTCGATGGCCGAAGTGTCCCGCAGCAAGAATTCATCGCTTGGTAACACTGTAACGTTGTGATCGATTGACAGATACTTGCGATGTTTGCACCCTCCCGTTAGGAATTGCGCTCCATGACCCTGCGAACACATAGATCGGACCGACGACGACTGCCGCTGCGAGAATCACGGCAGATCGCACGCCTGTGCAACCGGATCTGACCCCTCTCGCAGCGAAGCCTCCACTTCGGTCAACAACCGAGTCGATTGACGTTCCGGATGAGTATTCCCGGAACGCATGTTCACTTCAAACCGACACTTACCATCTGCATGAACGACCCTCTCGTTGAGGTCGGCGTGGATGTATTCCATGCCGACGAATCACACATTAGCTATGCGGAGGAGATCTGCGAAACGATCTTCATTGCTGCCCAACAGCGCGGCACGGGTATCGCTCGTCGCACGCCGGAGTACATCACAAAGAAGATGACCGAAGGAAAGGCCATCATCGCTCTGACGCAGGATGGACGTCTTGCCGGGTTCTGCTACGTCGAAACTTGGGAACACGGACGCTACGTGGCTAACTCAGGTCTTATCGTCAAGCCGGAATTCCGCAAACAGAACCTTGCCCGACGTATCAAGAAGGCCGCGTTCGAACTCTCACGTCAGCGCTACCCACACGCCAAACTGTTTGGGATCACGACCAGTGCGGCGGTGATGAAGATCAACTATGAACTCGGCTACCGTCCGGTGCACTTCTCCGAACTCACTACCGACGAGGCCTTTTGGAGCGGTTGCAAGTCGTGTCCGAACTACGACATTCTTGAGCGTACGAATCGCGCGATGTGCCTGTGCACGGGTATGCTGGCCGACCCCGCATCGTCGAACAATACATCATCGGAGGGCGAATGAGTAAGGTTCTTCTGGCCTTCAGTGGCGGACTCGATACGTCCTACTGCGCACGGTATCTCGCCGTTGACCTCGGCATGGAAGTGCACACGGTGATCGTTGATACCGGAGGATTCTCAGTTGATGAACTGCAGCGCATCGAAGCGCGAGCCCATGCCTGCGGAGCTGCATCGCATACCACACTCAATCGCACGCGAGAACTCTTTGACCTTGTGCTGCGGCATTGCATTGCGGGCAATGTGCTCAAGAACGATACGTATCCGCTCAGCGTCAGCGCCGAGCGCGTGGTACAGGCCATGGCCATTGCCGCTCATGCCCGCTCGATCAGTGCAACGCATCTGGCCCACGGGAGCACTGGTGCCGGTAATGACCAGATCCGCTTTGATGTGATCTTCCGCATCATGACGCCTGACCTGCCGGTCTTGACGCCGATACGTGATCAGCGCCTCTCACGCGAGTCCGAGATCGAGTACCTGCTCAAACACGGCGTAGAAGGTGACTGGACGAAGGCAAAGTATTCGATCAATCAGGGCATATGGGGCACTACCATCGGTGGACGCGAAACGCTTACGTCGCATGAACCCCTTCCAGATGATGCATGGCCCTCGAGTATTCATCCGAAGAACCCGGCCGATGCCGCACAGATTCTGCAATTGCATTTTGAAAAGGGGCTTCCCACACGCATTAATGGCGAGGCACTCGATCCAGTGTCCTTGCTACGTCGACTCAACGACATCGGTTCGCGCTGGCACATCGGACGCGACATGCATGTGGGCGATACGATCCTGGGTATCAAGGGGCGTGTGGCCTTCGAAGCCCCGGCCGCATTGATGACCATCAAGGCGCATCACGCTCTGGAGAAGCATACGCTGACGAAGTGGCAGCTAAATCTCAAGGATCAACTTGCGATCTGGTTTGGTCAGCTCCTGCATGAAGGTCAGTTCCTCGAGCCCGCCATGCGCAGTATCGAGGCATTCTTCGATAACACACAGCAATGCGTCCGCGGTGACGTAACTCTGCGTCTTGCGGAAGGCACGTTCTCCATCGACGGGATCACCTCGCCCCATGACCTGATGCGCTCGAGTTTTGCAACATATGGCGAAGAGAACCGCGCATGGGGTGGAGATGATGCCAAGGGCTTCGCCATCATCAGCGCTCTGGCCAGTTCATTGTGGTCATCTGTTAACGGAGACAAGTCATGATTCGCGCCGCCGTCATCGGTGCCGCCGGCTACACGGGCGGCGAAACTCTTCGGCTACTGTTGCAGCATCCAAACGTTGATGCTTTGGGAATCCTGGCTGTAAGTTCATCACATGCCGGCAAGCCCCTTGCCGCAGCTCACAGCGATTTGTTGGGATGGACCGATGTATGCTTTGCCGCCGAGCTGATCTCGCTGGAGGGAGTCGACGTCGTATTCCTCTGCATGGGGCACGGCAAGAGCGCCGAATGGGTACGTCAGCATAACGTGCCGCAGGGCACGCGAGTGATCGATCTCAGTCACGACTTCCGGGCGATGAGCCCCGACCATCCCTTTGTTTACGGTTTGCCGGAGAAGTACCGTCAGCGCCTGTCCACGGCCACGCATGTTGCCAACCCGGGGTGCCTTGCCACATCGATCGAGTTGGCATTGCTGCCGCTGTGCGAACGGCATGATATGACGGGTGATGTGATCGCTCATACGATCTCGGGCTCGACAGGTGCCGGACAGCAGCCGATCGACACAACGCACTTTTCCTGGCGTCACAGCAACGTAGATGCATACAAGATCTTTCGACACCAGCACGAGGCGGAGATCAAGCAAACGCTGGGAGACGTGAAGCTGCACTTTGTGCCGCTGCGTGGACCCTTCACGAGAGGTATCTATGCCACGTGTGTTGTTCCCGGTGTGTTCGACGCAGCTGAGCTTGGTCAGCTTTATACCGAACGGTATCATGATCACCCCTTCGTAGTTGTCCGCGATACGCCACCCGATGTGAAGTCCGTCGTGAACACCAACATGTGTCATATCGGCTTTGCTGTTTCTGATCAGGGCGTGCTCATTGTCTCGGTCATCGACAACCTCTTGAAGGGGGCGAGCGGTCAGGCCGTGCAGAACATGAATCTGATGTTCGGTTTTGAGGAAACGGCCGGACTCCGCACGAAGGCGTCGGTGTACTAAGGAGCCCCCTGATGAAACGCTATACATCCGTACACGATCTTATCGCCGGACCTGGCATCGATGCGGCGATGCAGCGTGCGCTTGAGTTTGCTGCTGACCCCTGGAGACAGGATACGCTTGGACGTCGGCGCACGGTGGGCCTGCTGTTCATGAACCCGTCCCTGCGTACGCGCATGAGTACGCAGAAGGCTGCCTCGCTGCTCGGTGCAGAGACCATCGTGCTGAATGCCGGAAGCGATTCGTGGACGCTTGAGACACGTGATGGTGTGGTGATGGATGGATCGACCACCGAGCACATCAAGGAAGCAGCAGCGGTGATGGGGCAGTACTGCGATGTATTGGGCCTGCGCACGTTTGCTGGACTCACCGACCGTCAGCACGACTATCAGGAAACGGAACTAGAAAAGTTTATCGCCTATGCGGGCGTGCCGGTCATCAGTCTCGAGAGCGCAACTCGTCACCCCCTGCAGAGTTTTGCTGATCTGATCACCATCGCGCAGCACAAGACGCATCAGCGTCCGAAGGTTGTTCTCACCTGGGCGCCCCATCCCAAGGCCCTTCCGCAGGCAGTGGCCAACTCCTTTGTGGAGTGGATGCGTCATGCAGATGTTGAGTTGGTTGTTACGCACCCCGAAGGGTACGACCTCGATCCGTCCTTCGTCGGTGACGCTGCTGTGACGCATGATCGTGATGCCGCGTTCGACGGGGCCGACTTCATCTACGCCAAGAACTGGTCGGCCGTTGAGCCCTATGGGGCTATCCTGTCGCAGGATAGGCACTGGACGGTAACACCGGAAGCGATGTCGCGGACCAATAACGCCAAGTTCATGCACTGCTTGCCGGTGCGACGCAACATGATCGTCGAAGATGCCGTGATCGACTCGCCCCGTTCCATCGTCATTCCACAAGCCGCTAACCGCGTCGTTTCGGCGCAGACCGTCTTGTCATACATGCTCGAAGGACTCACCTGATGAGGGTGATCAAGATCGGTGGTGCCGTGATCGATACGCCGCATCTGCGCCAGCAGGTGCTGACGGCGATCGTGCGTCTGGCAGAGCCCTGCATTCTTGTTCATGGTGGGGGAGTGATCGCTACGAAGCTCGCTCGCGAGTTGAACGTTGTCCAGACGATGGTCGAGGGTCGGCGCGTTACCGATGCAGCCACGCTGGAGATCGTGGTGATGGCATATGCCGGCAACGTCAACAAGTCCCTCGTTGCAGAGCTACACGCTCTGGGCTGCCCATGCATTGGACTCACGGGAGCGGATGCCAATGTTGTTCGGGCCCATCGGCGGGAGCACCCGACGATCGACTTTGGATATGTCGGAGATATCGATCACGTCGATGTCAGTCGTCTCCAGATGCTTCTCGACCATGGGTTGAGTATTCTCATCGCTCCCATTACGCATGATGGAGAGGGTCAGCTACTGAACACCAATGCCGACACCATGGCGGCAGAGATCGCCATAGCTCTGGCGAAATCCTCAGATAGTGGTGACGAGCCTGTTTCTCTTCACTTTGTGTTTGAGCATCACGGTGTGCTTGCCTCGATCGATGATCCTTCATCGGTCTACGAACGTATCGATTCGGTCGATGTTCCATCGCTGATCAACAACGGTGTGATAACGAAGGGGATGATGCCCAAGATCACCAATGCCGTCCGCGCCGCTCATGCCGGAGTTACGGTGATGATCCAGCACGTCAGAGATTGTGGCACCAGTAACGGTACGCGCATCGTATGATCGAGCTTCTTCAACGACTCATCGCTACGCCATCATTTTCCCGTGAGGAGAATGCGACGGCGGATATCCTTGAGGACTTTTTACGCGTCGCCGGTCGACCTGTTCAGCGCATTGGAAACAACGTGGTGTCGTTACCTGCGCCCGACGGACGTCCGGTCTGGCTTCTGAACTCACACCACGACACTGTTCAACCAGGGGGCGGATGGACGCATGATCCATTCACTCCGACGGAGATCGACGGACGTCTCTACGGTCTAGGCTCGAACGACGCCGGCGGCGCACTCGTGATGATGCTCGCGGCCTACCTGCGTATGTCGGCACAACCCGACACGCCCGTGCAGTTTGCCTTTGCCGCAACGGCCGAGGAAGAGGTCAGCGGTGACGGTGGCATGGCCCTTCTCACGCGCGAGGTTTTCACTACGTATCCCCTTTCCTGCGCCCTTGTTGGCGAGCCAACGCAGATGCAGATGGCTCTGGCTGAAAGGGGGCTCATGGTGCTCGACTGCACATGGCACGGACGGACGGGTCACGCGGCCCGTAAAGAGGGCGTCAATGCCATCTACGCCGCCCTCGCTGACGTCGAGTGGTTTCGTTCGTTTCAGTTTGCCGATACCAATGGCGACCTCGGCGAGGTATCCATGGCCGTCACGCAGATCAATGCCGGTGCGCAGCACAACGTTGTCCCCGACGTGTGCACGGCCGTGGTTGATGTGCGTGTACCCGGCTCGCATACGCACGAGGATGTGCTGGCGATCATCCGCGAGCATGTGAGCTGCGACTGCCAGCCCCGTTCCATGAGGCTGCGTTCATCGGCGATCTCTCTCGACCATCCGCTCGTGCAGGCCGGCATCGCGCTTGGTATGCAGGCCTACGCCAGCCCGACGATGTCCGACCAGGCGCTGCTGCCAGTGGGCGTGCCGTCGCTGAAGATCGGTCCGGGCAACAGCGCACGCTCGCACACGCCCGACGAGTGGATCGGTGTTGATGAAGCGGAGTCGGGCATCGCCACGTTCATTCATCTGCTCGAAACAACCATGCGGAGTCTGCAATGAAGCCATGGGATAAAGGGGCTCCTATCGATGCGCTGATGGAGTCGTTCACTGTTGGCCGCGACCGTGATGTTGATACTCGTCTTGCCCGCTGGGACGTCGTCGGTTCCATCGCCCATGCTGAAATGCTTGGCGCCGTGGGCCTCATCACCGACGACGAGCGACGTCAGCTCACAGATGCACTTTCAGATCTGCTGGAAGAGATCGACCGTGACGGTATCGTGATCGACCCTGCCTGCGAGGACATTCACTCGCACGTCGAGGCCGTGCTTACCCGGAAGCTTGGTGATGTGGGCAAGAAGATCCACACCGGACGCAGCCGTAATGATCAGGTGCTTGTTGACCTCAAGCTCTTCTTGCGTCACGAACTCCGCAGCACGCGCATGCGCGTCAAGCAACTCGCTGAGCTGCTCATCACGCTTGCGGAGAAGTACAA